>JAFRAK010000035.1 GCA_017405445.1 Bacilli bacterium
CTACAAATTGCATTAAACAAATTTGTATACTATAATAATAACATAAAAATCAAAAATAAACTAAAAACTACACCGATTAATTATCGATGTAGTCATAGTTAGAACTTTTTATTTTGTGTATAAATTTATCAAACCAGTTCTTTGAAAGTTCTTTTTATTTGTTATAGAATTCAACGATTAATGGTTCATTGATATCTGCATTAAGTTCATTTCTTTCAGGTAATCTAACATATGTAGATTCCATTTTTCCTTCATCATAATGGATGAATTCAACTCTTTTATTAGTTTTAGATAATGCTTCTGCAACTACTTTTAAGTTTTTATCATCAGCTTTAAGAGAAATAACATCTCCTGGTTTACATCTATATGATGGGATATTTACTTTTTTACCATTTACTGTAACATGTCCGTGGTTAACTAATTGTCTTGCTCCTCTACGAGTAGTAGCAAAACCTGTACGATAAACTAAGTTATCTAATCTAGATTCTAGTAATCTTAAGAAGTTAGTACCTTGAATACCTTTCATTTTAGCAGCTTCTTCGAAAGTCTTTCTAAATTGTCTTTCATTTAAACCATACATGAAACGTACTTTTTGTTTTTCTTTTAATTGTGTTCCATAATCAGATAATTTACCTTTACGTTCATTACCATGTTGACCTGGTCCATATGGACGACGTGCTAATTCTTTTCCAGTTTCACTAGTTGAGAAACCAACACGACGAGATTGTTTGTAACTTGGTCCTGTATATCTTGCCATAATTCTTCTCCTTTCCTAAATTACAAATCTTGAATGATTTGGTCATAAATTAGGGAGTCTATCTTTCACGCAAACAGCTATCGTTACTTGTTACTTTGATAAACACATTAATTTATTCCAAAATCCGCTGTTTCAAGTAATTTGCACTACTAATTATATGTCAAATCCTTTACAATGTCAAGAATTTTTGCATATTGATTTGTTGATATACAATAGTTTTTTGACTATAATTAAAATAGGAGAATAGTATGAGAAAATATAATAAACAAGTTACAACTTATTTTATTCTTTTTAGTTTACTTCTTATAGGGGTAGTTTACGCTATTCTTCAAGCAAATCTACAAATTAATGGTACTGCTAAAATAGGGGCAAATACCTGGGATATTCATTTTGATAATATTGTAGTTAATGAGAATAGTGTTGTGTTAAGTACGGGTGATTCTGCTGCAACAATTGATCCTAATAATAATTGTAAGGTAGATTTTGAAGTAACTCTCTCGATACCAGGAGACTTCTATGAATTTACAATTGACGTCGTAAATGCAGGTACAATAGATGGAATGATAGGAGAACTTAATAAAATATTAAAAGTAAATAATGAAGTAGTAAGTGAAACTCCAGATTATTTAACTTATTCTGTTACTTATGCAGATGGAATGGAAATACAAGCAAATCATAAACTAGAAGCTGGAGTTACTGAAACTTATAAAGTACGATTAGAGTTTAAAACTGATATAGAAGAATTACCTGAAGAAACAACAATAATGACGAGTTTAGAACCTCAATACATCCAAGCAGATAGTAGTGCTATTCCAGTAAGAGTTAATTTTGCTACAGATCCATGGGAGAGTATTATTGAAGAATATAATTCTGGATTCTTATCAAATTTACAAACTACTATGGAAGCAGGAACAACAAGAGAAGTTAATCTAGATTTAAATAATGATGGAACACCTGAGACAACAGCACATTTAAGAATAGCAAATTTATCTACTCCTGCAGAGTGTTCAATCACAGGATTTAGTCAGACTGCTTGTGGATTTGTCATAGAGTTTTCTGATATTATCTCAGTGCATAATTTTTTTTCATCAAAAACAAATGTAGGAGGGTGGCCAGCAAGTTCTATGAGAACTTATGTAAATAACGATATCTTTAATGCTTTACCATTAGATTTAAAAAATAATATCTCTGAAACTATGGTGTTATCTAGCCATGGTGCAACTTCTGAAGAGACTAATTTTACATCAATAGACAGAGTGTATCTATTATCAACAAAAGAATTATATGGTAAAATTGGAACGAGTAATGTGATAAATTATGATAGCGCGGAAATGGAGACAAGGCAACTAGATTTTTATTTTTATAAAAATGTAACAACATCAAGTTATTCAGGAGCAATAAAAAAGAATTTAAGTGGAACAGAATCTTGCTGGTGGTTGAGATCTGCATACTCAAGTGGTACAGATACTTCATTTGTTGTTAATGAGAATGGTGATTGGGCGGGCACTTATTCTAGTTATTTACGTGGTGTTTCTCCAGCTTTTAGAATTGCAGAATAAATATTTATAAACAATATGTCTTGTACATATTGTTTTTTGTAGTTATTTTTGGAAAATTGTGGAAAAGAGTTGTTTTATGTGATAGAATGATTATGTATAGGATAGAGGTGATGGAATGCAGGATCAATTAGTTATTGTTGGAGCTGGTGTTATTGTATCTTTTATTCTGCTTTTAATCACTCTATATTTGAAAAAGAGATTTGAAGCCTCATTCTATAAAAAGAAATTAAAAGAGTTAGAAGTAGAAAGAAATCAAGTTGCTTCTACTCCTGTTTTACTTGAACTATCTAAAGTTGAACCAATTATCAAAAATGATAAAATGGAAGAAAAATATAGTGAATGGCAAGATAGATTTGAATTTATTCGTCAGAAAAGATTAAGTGTTATTGATGATATGATTATCGATTTAGATGTTTATGTCGAAAAAAAAGATTACAAAAGTTGTGGTTATCGTATTGCAAAAACAGAAATTGAACTTTATAAGGTTCGTGAAGCAGCTGAACATTTATTGGAACAGATTAAGGATGTTACTTCATCTGAAGAAAAATATCGAGCAATCGTTACAAAATTAAAAACGAGATATCGTAATTTAAATCGTGAATTTCAAGAACATAAAGAATTATATGGATTTATGCAAGAGTCCGTTGAAATGCAATTAGAAAATATTGAAAAGCGTTTTCTAGACTTTGAAAAAGTTATGGAAGTAAATGATTATAGTGAAGTAATCCCTATTTGTAAAGCGCTTGATAATATGATTGACCATATGGAAATACTAATTCAAGAATTACCTGATGTACTACTTATGAGTCAAACTATTATACCAAACCGTATGAAAGAAGTAGAAACTACTTATAAAGATATGGTTGAAAAAGGATTTGTACTAGATTATTTAAATATCGACTATAATATTGATGAATCGAAAAAGAATATTGAACGTATACTAGATAAAGTTAAAATGATTAATCTTGAGGGTTGTATGTTCGATCTGAAAACAATGCTTGAGTATTATGATTCCTTGTTCATAGATTTTGAGAAGGAGAGACTTTCTAGGAAAGTTTATGAAGAAGTATCTGGGGATTTTTCTAAGAGATTAGATAAGACTAATAAACTTGTACAAGATGTATATGATCAGTTAGATGATATTAAGAAGATGTATGATCTTAATGATGAAGATATTAATGTAATACATGAAGTTAATAAGATATTAGTTGTTATTAATGATGACTATAAGAAGATGATTCAAAAAGAAGAGGCTAAATCTTGTCCATATTCTATGTTAAGTGAAGAAGTGGAAAGTTTAACGAATCGTTTAGCAACAATGGAAGATGATTTTGATAATGCTTTAAGATCACTTGGTAATATGTATGATGATGAAGTTAGAGCTAGAGAACAGTTAGAGGAAATACAAGGATTCCTTAAGAATTGTAAGAATAAAATTAGAAGTTATAAGTTACCTGTTGTTACAGATAATTACTTTGTACAATTAAATGAAGCAAATGATGCTATACTTGAAGTGATTAAAGAATTAGAAAAGAAGCCTATTGTGATTAAGACTTTAAATACAAGAGTAGATACTGCTAGAGATTTAGTATTAAAACTTTATAATACTACTAATGATATGGTTCGTAATGCAAAACTTGCGGAATATGCAATGGTTTATGCAAATCGTTATCGTTCTAGTTATGAGGAAGTTGAACAAAGTTTGTGTGATGCTGAGGAGAAGTTTAATAAAGGTCATTATAGAGAGTCTTTAGAAATCTCTGTTAAATCTACATCATTTGTTGATGAAAATATTTATAGAAAGTTGAAGGATTTATATGAAAAATAATAAAGGTTTTGGAACAAAAGAAGTTATGATTGTCATATTATTAATGTTATCTGTAACAGCATTTTCTATGGCTGCTATTTTAGGAGGAGCTGATAATCAAAAATTTGTTACTTTTAAAGAAAATGCATTAACTTTTGCAAAGACAATTATTACTAATCAGAATTCTTTTATGAATACTGAAGTTGTTTATTTAGGAGAAGCAGTTGAAGAAGGGTTTATAAAAGATATTACTAACTCTATGGGTAGAGGTAAATGTGATAGACAAAATAGTAAAGTAGTATTTAAAGACGGACATGTTTATACGACTTTAAAGTGTGGAAAGTATTTAATTGATAATTATGAAATTAAGAATATAGAAGATGTTCCTGTTTATGAAGTATCAGAGTGGAGTGAAAAGAAACCTAAAGAAGGGGAAGTTGAAGAAAGAACTTTATATAACTGTTATGAATCGGATAAATTGGTTTTTGATGAATATTATGAAGATAAATATTTAATATTTATGGTTAATAATACTTATAATGAATCTGCTCGTACTTTAGAAGCAGTAGAAAGAAAGACTATATTAAAAATAACTGATAAAAAATATTATAGAACTAAAAAATTATTGGAAATTGATAAATAGTTATAAGAAAACCTCTAGGAATTCTAGAGGTTTTTATTATATTTATACTGCTAATTGGATATAATATGTATTTTGCCTATCTAGACTGTCTAGGGCAGCATCAGCTGATTGATTTCCTGTGACATGTTGAACGGATCCTGGTAAATTGTTAAATCTTTGTCCTTTTGTAATATGAGTTAAATCATAAAGTAGGGCTCGTGTTGGGAATCGATCTACTGCATTTTCATGGCCTAGAGAATTACCTAATTCATAATAAATACTATTAATTCCTGCATTTTGTAGTTGTTGATGTTGTTGTAGGGTATAGGTATGTACTCCATTACCGCAATATGATCCATTTACATATTCTTTTGATGTCTCATCGTTATTAGCTACATACCAAATATAGGTTGTATTTGGAGATCCTTCAATAGCTTTACTAACTTTTATACCATTATTTAGTGAACCACCATAACCTCCTCCAGTCATAGCAACTGTTGAGAATAGATTTGGATGAGATGTTGTTAGATATGCTATTGCAAATGCTCCTACAGATGAACCTGCTCCTGAGATACGATTTGGATCAACATTTAATCCATTTACCATATTTGTTAAATCATTATCTAACATTGATGCATTATATTTACTATTATTTTGATCACCATTTCCCCATCTACATGGAATATAGATTAGAGCATCATCATTTTGATATCTTCCACTTACTAAACTCTTTGCAAAATTAGCTGTTTTTAAATTGTTGACATCTCCACCTGCGTGTCCTGTTCCAACTAGCCACAATAGGAATGGATAGGCTTTGGATGCATCATAATTTTTAGGAATAGATAATAATCCTTCACATTTTAGACCTAATGCTTTTCTTATATTAGAAGGTATTTCTACTGTTTTTCCTCTGTTTTGTTCTAGGAATTGTTGTACTTCTGGAATAAGTGTTTTATTACTATTACTTAATCCTACACTTGTAGTAGTATTTACAGTTGACTCTAGTTTTGGAGCAGCAAGTTTCGTACTTGCTGCTGAATTTAAATAACTTTCTATTTGATTTTTTAAATTATTTACAGATGGAGTTAAAGTATTAATATTATTACTAAAACTTTGTGCAGAGCGATTGTCTTTTATTCTAACTGCTTCATTATAATTATTAATATTTGTATTTAGTTGATTTTTTGCTTCAATATATTTTGGATATAATTCACATGCATTTGCGTACGATGCTATTTGATTACCTATAATATTATTATATTCTTCTAAGAAATTTGTTACTTTCATATCTAATTGATTACGAGAAGTACCTTGCCAAGTTGTTAGATTAGTCAATTGAGATTGATATGTTCGTAGTAAATCAGTATAGTTATCTAATACGTTTTTTATTGATTCTCCAGATACCATAATATCATCCTTCCATCTTACTATCTAAATTATAACAAATAAATCATAAAAAATCATTATTTTTTTTATTTATTCTTTCATTGAAATAAAGAACTTAATATGTTAAAATATGCGTGTGGTGAGAGATATGAGGAAAGTTATTCTTATTAAATATGGTGAATTATCAACTAAGAAGGGGAATCGTAATTATTTTATAAATACTTTGTTTCATCAAGTTAAAAGTAAATTAAAAAATTATTCTGTTTCTATTACAAGAGATAGAGCTAAGATGTTAATTTTTTTTGAAGATAAAGATTTAGATTCTATTAAGAATATTATTGATAAAATATTTGGTATTCATACTTATCAAATTGCTTCTATTTGTGATTCTTCTTTAGAAGATATTAAAAAAACTTTATTAGAGGTTGTTTCAGAAGAGAAGTTTTCTACTTTTAAAATTGAAACAAAACGAAGTGATAAGTCTTTTCCTATTCAAAGTACTGAATTAAGTCCAATGTTAGGAGGATTTTTATTAAAAAGTATTCCCAATATTAAAGTAGATGTGCATCATCCTGAGTTACTTGTTCATATTGAAATTAGAGAAGATTATACTTATATTTATCATCATTCTTATACAGGAAGTGGAGGATATCCTGTTGGAACGCAACCACTTGGTTTATTAATGCTTAGTGGAGGAATTGATTCTCCAGTAGCAGGTTATTTAGCTATGAAGCGCGGGGTAGTTATTGATGCTGTATATTTTGAAGCAATACCTCATACTAGTTTAGAAGCTCGTGAAAAGGTTATTACTTTATGTCGTAAGTTATCTAATTATACTGATAAGATTCGTTTACATATTGTAAATTTTACATTTATTCAAGAAAATATTTACAAGTATTGTCGTGATGACTATTGTATTACAATTATGAGACGTATGATGTATCGTATTATGGATTTATTATGTAAAAAGTATTCTGCTTATGCAATCTTTAATGGGGAAAGTGTTGGACAGGTTGCTTCTCAAACTCTTACAAGTATGAATGTTATTAATAGTGTTACAAATGTTCCTGTCATAAGACCTGTTGCCTGTCTTGATAAGTTAGAAATTATGGAAATTGCCAGAAAGATTGACACTTATGAGACAAGTATTTTACCATATGAAGATTGTTGTACGGTATTTGTACCTAAACATCCTGCGATTAATCCGAAGTTAGATATCTGTTTAAAAGAAGAGGATAAGTTTGATTATCAAAGTATGATTCATAAGGCAATAGATGATATTATAGATATAGAAATTACTAGTGAATATACTTCATTTGAAGAACTTTTATAGTATAAATGGTTAATTATTTACCAAACTATTACTAGGAGGTGAATAAGATGCCAAGAGGAAGAAAAAATTCTACAACAAAGAATAGAAGTAGAAAAACAAATAAGGCAAATAAAACAAATGCTTCAAAATCAGTTGATAATATGAAGTATGAAATTGCTTCTGAGTTTGGTGTAAATCTAGGAGCTAATGCTTCTAGTCGTGATAATGGACTTGTTGGTGGTGAAATGACTAAACGTTTAGTTGCAAAAGCTAAAAATAAAAAATCAACAAATCGTAAATCTAATAAAAATAGTAAATAATGTTAGGCAGAGATTTTTTCTCTGCTTTTCATTTGTTGTATGATTATATAGTTTACTCTATTTTACAACCTAATTTACAATATTTATGGTGAGTATTTAGTTAAATTCAAATACTTAGTCAATAGGTGGGATGTTTCAAAGAATAATCCTTATGTAGTAGAATAAAATAAGTACTTTTTGAAGTGAACCCCAAATAGTTCACAAAAATAAAAAGGAGTCAGGAATTATTTTTCTGACTTTTTTGACTTTAATCTGGTTGTATTGTAGAATAATATCCAATCTTCTACAAGTTTTTGGTATTCTTGTAAAGATGTGATA
>JAFRAK010000005.1 GCA_017405445.1 Bacilli bacterium
AGAGTTTATTGATGAAATAGTTTATGATAATAATAACTTACGACCAAGTTACGCGATACAATATAAAAACCCAGTTGAGTATAGAACTCAACTAGGCTTTAATTAATCTTTTTTAGTGTCTACTTATCGTTGACAACTTCAGCTTTTCAACTACTCTTCTTTTAGGAAATCATCTATGGTCATTAAACGATCATCTATTTCATCTAAAGATATTTTTTCTTTTTTAGGAATTTGTTTTTCCTCTACCTTTTCTTCTACTACTTGTTCCGTAATAGTTGTTTGTTCCAAAGTTGGTTTTTTAAGAGTTGAAACAATAAACGCATCGTTTAATACATGTTTAGATATTTGTGTACCAGTAGAATGTCTATCTGCAATTGGTAACTCTGTTGATTTAATCATATTTATTTCATCATTCTTTATTCCAATAAAATCTTTTCCATCTGTAATAAATGTTTTTAATACAATATATGGTTTTGATTTTACTTCTCTTAAAACTTGGATTCCTCTACGAGTTCTATTTGATAATTCAAACTCAGATAATCTAACTCTTTTTCCTGTTCCATTTTTGGTTATAATAGAGATAAATTCTGAAGTGGTATATGAGAAATTATTACATGATACAACATAATCATCTTTTAATTTCATTCCTTTTACACCTGCTGCTTTTACACCTACTACTGGAATATCTTCTACTGAGAAAGTTAATCCATAACCAGTATTTGTAGTCATAAAGATATTATCTTCATTTTCTAATTGTACAGAGATAACTTCATCATTGTCTTTTAAATTCATACAACTACTTGCTTTATTATAACGTTGTAGTTTAAAATCTTTTAATTTAGAACGTTTTATCATACTATTCTTTGTAGTAATAATAATATTCTTATCACTTGAGAAGTCATACGCAGGAATAGATGCAACAACTGACTCTTCTGCAGGCATTTCAATTAAGTTACTTACATGTTTAGGCATATCTTTCCATTTTAAATCTGGAATCATATGAACTGGAATATGTAAGTAATTACCTCCATTTGTGAAAACTAATAATGTATCTGTAGTATTCATTTCATATAATCCAATAATATAGTCATTTTCTTTTAGAGTTAGATCTTCTTCATTAGATGAAGTATAACTTCTATAAGAAGTACGTTTAATATATCCATCTTTTGTAACTAATACTACTACATCTTCTTTTGCAATCATATCAGTCTCATCTATTTTAATTTCTGTTATTTCATCTTTAATATCTGTAAGTCTTGGTTGTGCATATTCATCTCTTACAGCACGTAGGTCTTTCTTCATTACAGATTTCATAACTTCTTCTGAAGCAAGAATTTGAGTAAGACCTGCGATAATCTTTTCTAGATTAGCTAGTTCTTGTTCCAAAGCAACTACATCCGTATTAGTTAATCTATATAATTGTAAAGTTACAATAGCCTCTGCTTGTTCAGGAGTAAATTCAAACTCTTTTACTAAATTATCTTTTGCATCTTGTTTATTTTTACTAGCTCTAATTACTTTAATTACTTCATCTAATATTGAAATACATTTAATTAAACCTTCTACAATATGGAATCTTGCTTTAGCATGAGCAAGATCAAACTCTGTTCTTCTTCTTACTACTTCTTTTTGATGAGCAATAAAAGCATCTAATGCTTCTCTAAGTCCTAATAGTTTTGGTCTTCTATTTACAATAGATACCATATTGAAGTTATATGATATTTGCATATCAGTATTCTTTAAGAAATAATTAATAATTAAGTCGACATTAGCATTTTTCTTTAATTCAATAACAATTCTTACATCTTGAGCAGATTCATCTCTTACTTCAACAATACCATCCACTTTTTTATCCATACGGATTTCATCCATTTTTTTAACCATTAAAGCTTTATTCACTTCAAATGGAATTTCCGTAATAACAATTTGTGGACCATTTTTAGTATCTTCTACTGTATATCTACTCTTTACAACAATTCTACCTTTACCAGTTTCATATGCTTCTTTAATACCGGCAAGACCTTCTACTATTCCTCCTGTTGGGAAATCTGGTCCTTTTACATATTTCATTAAAGTATCCAACTGACAATTTGGATTATCAATTCTATGAATTGTTGCTTCTATTACTTCTCCTAAATTATGAGGAGGAATATTTGTTGCATATCCAGCAGCAATACCTTGTGTACCGTAGACAAGTAGTGCTGGAAATCTAGTTGGTAGTACTGTTGGTTCTACAGTAGTATCATCAAAGTTAGGGGCAAATTCAACAGTATCTTTTTCAATGTCTCTTAACATTTCATTACTAATTTTTGATAAACGCGCTTCTGTATATCTGTATGCAGCTGGACTATCTCCATCAATTGATCCATTATTTCCATGCATATCAATATATGGAAGTCTCGTCTTCCAATTTTGAGACATTCTTACCATAGCATCGTAAATAGAAGTATCTCCATGAGGATGGTAATTACCAATAACATCCCCTACTGTTTTAGCACTTTTACGATATCCTTTATCATAGGTATTATGTTCTTTATGCATAGAATAAAGAATTCTTCTTTGAACTGGTTTTAATCCATCTCTAGCATCAGGGATGGCACGATCTTGAATAATATATTTTGAATATGATCCAAATCTTTCTCCCATAATGTCTTCTAGAGTATAATCAAAAATCTTTTCTATTACTTCTTGTGTCTCAGTTTTTGCTTTTGACATTTTACCACTACTTTCTAAATGTTTTTATTATTTGTTTTCTTGATCAATTAATCTTTTTGGTAATTTTATATATTCACTATAATATGGTCTTACTGAACTACCTATTGATCTTAAATATTCTTCAATTCCTTGTATTGTAGATAATCTATCTCCATGTACATATTTTTCTAAGAATCCTAATGCTCTTCTTTTATTTTGATTTTTCATATGTCCGATGGAACTAATTAATTGATATTCCACCATTTCATCAATACTTCGTTCTTTTTCTTGTTCAGTATCTATCACATATAAATAATGAATAAAGGCTCTTTCTTTTGGAGAACCAAATTTCGGCGCATAGATTCCTTCAACTTCGGATGTTGCGATAGTATCATACATAGCAAAAATTAGATATCGATTATTTAATAATAAGTTACTATAATGACTTAAATCTTCTAGGGACAATCCATCTACCGATTCAAATGGTACTAACATTTCTGGATAGATGGGAGCATCTAGCTCTAAATCTTTCTTTGGCACAACATTTAAGTTATTGTATTCTCTCATAGCCTCATGAAGTGGCCTTCTGATACCATCAGGTAAGTTTGATGGTGTCGATATCAAGCCATATTTAAAGCCTGATGCGATATAGCTTCCATATTTCATATTGATTTTCCCCCTAACTATGTTTGCTAAACTGCTATTTTATAATCATCCTCTAGTGAGAATTCTACATTTTCTTCAATCCACTCTTTACGAGGTGGTACATCGTCTCCCATAAGAATGGATACTCTTTTTTCTGCTAATTGAGCATCTTCTATATTTACTCTAATTAGTGTTCTAGAACCTGGCTTCATTGTTGTTTCTGCAAGCTGATCTGCATTCATTTCACCAAGACCTTTGTATCTTTGAATATCACATTTTTTTCCTTTTGATTTTTGTTGCATTTCTTCAACTGTATAAGCATATTCTACATCTTTTCCGCTTTGTATTTTAAATAAAGGTGGCAATGCAACAAATAATCTTCCATCTTCTATTAATGGTTTCATATAACGATAGAAGAATGTTAGTAATAGACATTGAATATGCCCTCCATCTTCGTCTGCATCTGACATGATAATTACTTTATTATATTGGCAATCATTAATATCAAAGTTAGATCCATATCCTGCACCTATTGTATATATCATGGTATTAATTTCTTCATTTTTTAGAATTTCTTCTTCTTTTGTTTTTTCAGTATTTAAAACTTTACCACGTAATGGAAGAATAGCTTGATAGCGTCTATCTCTTCCTCCTTTAGCAGAACCTCCTGCAGAATCACCCTCGACTAGGAACAATTCATTTTTTGTTTTATCTTTACTCTGAGCTGGTGCAAGTTTTCCAGATAAGGATCTTTCTTCTTTCTTTTTAGAAGTTCCTTTTCTTGCATCTTCTCTTGCTTTTCTAGCAGCTTCTCTAGCAATCTTACTTCGAAGAGATTTATTTACAATATCAGTTGCGATTGCTTTATTTTCTTCTAAATATGTTTGTAAGTTTTGTGTAACAATTTGTTCTACTGCATTTTTAGCAGCAGGTGTTCCTAGTTTTCCTTTGGTTTGTCCTTCAAATTGTAGGATACCTTCTGGTATTTTTAAACTAATAATAGCGGTAAGTCCTTCTCTTACATCGCTTCCTTCAAAAGCTTTATCATTTCCTTTTACAAAGCCATTATTCTTAGCATAATCATTAAATACTCTTGTTAAAGCTGTTTTAAATCCTACTTCGTGAGAACCACCATCTACTGTCTTAACATTATTAACGAAACTTACTATTTTTTCATTATAAGTATCTGTATATTGCATAGAGATTTCTACATCAATTTTATCTTTTTCTCCAGAGAATGTTAAAACTTTATGTAGAGTATTTTCTCCCTTATTTAAATCTTCTACATATTCTTCTATTCCTCTTTCATAATGATATTTTGCATCTCTTTCATCTTCTTCATCAATTACTTCTATTGTAATTCCTTTTAATAGATAAGCAGATTCTTGCATTCTTTCACAGATTGTTGTATAGGAAAAATTAGTTGAAGAAAAAATTTCATCATCAGGCATAAATCTAACTGTAGTTCCTGTTTTATTGGTAGTACCAATCTTCTTTAGAGGAACTGCTACATGTCCTCCATTTTCAAATCTAATATAAGACTCTTCTTTATCTCTTTTAATGGTTACTTCCATCCATTTTGATAAGGCATTAACAACACTTGATCCAACACCATGTAATCCTCCTGATACTTTATATCCATCAGACTCAAATTTACCTCCAGCATGAAGTACTGTATAAATTACTTCAGGAGTAGATTTACCTGATTCATGCATTCCAGTAGGTACACCACGGCCATGATCTTCAACAGATACAGAACCATCTTTATGTAGTGTTATCTTAATATAATCTCCATATCCATTAATTGCTTCATCTACAGAATTATCTACGATTTCCCATACTAAATGATGTAATCCTCTCTTATCTGTAGATCCAATATACATACCAGGACGTTTGCGAACTGCTTCTAAACCTTCTAGTACCTTAATGGATTTCTCATCATATTTATCTGCCATTTTATCACTCCTAATACCTCAACTATATTTTATTATACCAAAATCAAAAGACTTTTCAACGATACTTTACTTTTTTTGACACAAAAACCTTACGTAGCAACAAAAAAGAAGATTGATTCTTTTCTGGATTGGTTTCCTCTTTTATATATTTTTAATCTCCTCTTTACACTTCATAATATCCTCTGTTTGTATTAAATAACACATCATGTGAAAGCAATAATCATAATATTTCTTCATTTTATAATTCGTTAAATTTTGATATTTTTTATCAATATTGCCAATTACTCCCATTTTCATAATAATTGTTTTTATTGCTTGAAAAACACTATTATTTAATGACTTATATTTTTCAATATCTTTTTCCATATAATTATATATCTTATTTAAAATAATTCTTTTCATTCGAATACCATTATTTTTACTATGATGATAAGAAAGCAATAATTCAGATATTTCACAAGGTACAATATCTAATAAATCTTCATATTCAATTGATTTTTTATAAATTAATACTTTATCATCTAAATCATATGCTTCATATCCATATCTTTCTAGTAAAATAGGAATATTATGAAATAAAATACTATATGCTTCATTAGAAAATCTAATGTTATCATGAATAGTCTTTTCTGATTCTAATAGTAATTGAATATTTAATAAGAATTCTAAAAAATTAATAAAACTCTCTTCATTAATTTTATTATTCTTAATATTTACTCCTATAAATCTTAAATATTCGTAGCAATCTAAATATGTTTCTCTATATTTCCAATGATGAAATAAATAGGTATTAATAAAATCAAAATAATTATAATTCTTCTTATTATAAATAATACATTTACTATTTAATACTTTGTTTATTTTCTTATATTCTTCTTTATAATTACTATGATTATTTAATTGAAATATAGATTTTCTCATATCTATCACCTAATAATATATTAATATTATTATTTAAAAAAAACAATCGAACAAAAAAAAACATTTTTAAAAATGTTTTAATCTATTGGACTATAAAGAAGAGATATATCTCCTATATCAACAATAAAATCTCCATCTGTAGGTGTTCCATTTATTTTATAATTAATCATTATATTAATTCTTTCAGATGTTTTTTTTAATAATATATGATCATTAATATTATTAATAGAACCATTTTGTATTCCACTATTTCCTACTTCTATTGATACTTCTATATCTTTGCATGCTTTATCTACTAATTCTTTTGTAGTAACATTCATTGGTGTACATTTTATATAGTGATTTTCATTATATATGTTCTTAAAGATTATACTTTTTAAAAATGCAGTTGTATTTCCTATATTAGAGGCATATAAGGTATAAGATACAGATTCCCCTGGTTCACGAAATATTATCTGAATATTTTTTAATGTTGGATCTCCTGTATTATTAATAATTGCTGGTTCAGCAGAAAAACCTTCTACATTTCTTTCTGGAATAATATCTCCTGATGATAATTCTTCTTCTGGATATATTATGGATTTAGTTGAAAAGTCTACATTAAAGTTTTGATTTCTTGCAGAAAGTAATGCGGCAGATGCTTTAGATATATTATCTGTAAATAAGGATAGGCCTACTCCTAATGAAACAATTCCTAAAAATAATAGAATTAATAAAAAAATACGAAAAGTAAGATAGTCTTTTATTTTAATCATCTCCTTATTTGTATGATATCCAAAACAAAAAAAATAATACATTTCTGTATTATTTTTTAACAACAACTGTATCTCCTACTTGAAGGTTTCTATTAACTTCTTCTGTAATATCTGGAGGCATATTAACACATCCATGACTTCCTTTTTCATGATATCCATCATTTCCAAATAATGTTTTCCATGATGCATCATGTAATCCTTCTCCATCATAATAAGCTAAGAAATGATCTACATGTTCTTTATATCCATCTCCTGTTAGATAATAGTCATCTGCTTTATAAGCAATTTTATGACATCCTTTTGTCGTTGGAGTTGAATCTTTTCCTGTGACAACAGGAGTTGATAATACTAATTTCGTATTATTGTAGATATCTAAGCGTTGATCACTTTCATCTACAATTGCGAATGAACCAGTTAATTCACTACAAGAATATTTAGGGATATATCCTAATGTATTATTTGCAGATAATAAATAACGATCAGGCAACTCTTCATAAACATAACCAACTTCATATTTTGGTACTGATACTGGTGTTCCATATATTGTTGTTAATGTTGTATCTGTTGTACAATAAACAATTTTTAGTGGCGTACCAGATATTATTTTTGTATCTTTAGCATAACTATCAGATACATAACCTGTTTTACCAAAATAATCTATCTTATACCAACCATTTTGATGATCTAATACTTCCATTTTAGTACCAGTAGTTAAACCACCTATTACTTCTGAATCAGTAGAGGCTCCACTACGGACATTTACTCCGGTAGTAGCTTCTAAACCAGGTTTTTCTACATAAGGAGTTTTTATCTCTTCTACTCTTTCATATTCTATAGGAATAGTTGGTTCTTGATAATCTACAATCTCTTCATTGATATATTCATTAATCTCTTTATTATTATTTCTTTCAGAAACATCTTTTTTGATGGAAAATCCTGCAAATACCATTCCACCTAGTAATATAGCTGAAATAACTGTATTATTAACTCTTAAATTTCTCATCTTTCCTTACCCCATTTCCATATACTTTATCTATTATAAAAATAGCATAGAATAATAAAAAAGTAAAGTTTCTTATACGAAGCTTTACATTTTATTATTTTGATATTTCATGGTATCTGGCGAAAGTGAATACTTTTTGAAAATTCTCATCATCTTGATATAGTTTTTCATCTGCATAATACCATAATTCTGATGATGTCATTGCTCCACCTTTCATCAATTCTTGAACCCAATCATTATCAATTCTATCATTGTTTGGTTGATTAAATATATCAATGCATCCCTCTTCATCATATAATTTTTCTTGAAGATCACATTCTAATTTATCACAATGATAAGCAAACTTTGCCTCTTTTGTTTTTCCTTCATCAAATTCAAATACTAGCTTTTCTATTTCTTCTTTATTAATTAATCCTTTTAAAACTTCTTTTACTGCAAGATGCCCAGCTGCTTCTTTTTCTGCATGTTCTTTACATCCCATGGGAATATCCCCTATAATTATTTCTTCTAATTCATGGACTGCAAGCATCATCATTACTTTTTTTAAATCAATATCATAATCAAATTCAGATGCCATCGCAAGAGCAAGCATTTGAGTTCCATAAATATGTTCTGCAACAGACTCTAAACGATTCCTATCTACATTCCATATTTTCCAACCAGTACGTACAATATTTTTTAATTTATTACATAATACATAATAATTAACTACATTTTCTTCTTTTTTCATATTATACCTCTTTTCTTTTTATCATATTTATTATAGAGAAAACAGGCTATGATAGTACCAATCATATCTATTCCTACATCTTTTATTTGTCCTGTTCTTCCTAATATAAAAGTTTGATGGTACTCATCTAATGAAGCATAAATAAGACAAATTATGATGGTTATTATTATAGATAAGGATTTATTATTTTGAATCATACCTATCAAATGAAATACTAAAATTGCTAATATAAAATATAAAAACATATGCATAATCTTCCTTATTGGATAATTCAAAGTTTTTACATTTTTATATTGTACTTCTTTTTTTTGCATTTTTTCTGTTATTTCAATTGCTTTTGAAATAGACTTTTTACTGATTCTATTCGATTGATAAGAATCCATATTGGATAAAGTATATATTAATATCATCCATATTGTTATTAATAATATTGTTATGAGTTTCTTTTTCATACTCTTCTCCATTCATAATTAAGGTTTATTCTAACATATTTTTATCAATTGAAATAGTTTTTTCTATATTTCTGTTAAAAAAATATTCTATTTCAGAATATAGAATACTTTTTTAATCTCTCATAAATAAATCATGAGTATATACTTTTTCTTTCATTAATTTATCACCTTATAACTCTCTTTTTTATATACTAAAGAAAAAAAACATGCAATTGTTTACTTACTTGTATTTTATTTAAACTATTTTGAAAATACTTTCTTCCACTTTTTTTCTTTTTTGTTGAAATAATAATTACAATCTTTCATAATCTTTTTTTCATATTTTATTTTATTATCATAGATATTAGTATCAATACAACCTTTTTTCCACTCAAATTCACTATTAATCACTTTTTTAATAAAATCTTTTTTTATTCCATAGTTGTCTTGAAAAAAATCATAAGTATATTTTCGAATTCTAATTTCTTTTATAATGTTTTTTAGAAAATCTAATAATTTGTCTAAATTAGATATAATCAATCCCATACCACCTGCAGCACCCATTCCATCTGGATTTACTTTTACAATTATTGTTTTTGGAATATATCCTATTAATTTATCCATCTTATTAAAAGATATATCATGATATGGAAATCTCCAATCAATATTTCCTTTGTTATATTTTTTACTATATTTTGCAATTAATTTAGCCAGATAATTTTCTTCTAGTTCTAAATCTTTAATATAAAGTTTTCTTTCTAGCACATCAGAATCAGATTTTATATACTCTTCTAATTCTTCAATGTTTTTTAAGTTGTATTTTTTATTATCTATTGTTTTACTATAAATAATATCATCTTGAAATATAAATATAAGATTAATATCATTTTGTATATGATAAAACGATTTATTCATTTTTTCATTTGAATAACTTGAAGACATATTATCACCTCAAATACTTATTTAATAAAGTTTATTAGATTAATCAGCATTATGTTCTCATTGTATTTTTCTAAGAAAAAAGTTATATATTTATTTTTTTATTATACTATTATTTATTATTTTCAAATTTAGCTTTTCTAGCTTTTTTAAATAATTTATCACTATATTTTAAAATATCATTTAATTCATGCATATTATATTCAGTATAAATATTTTTAAAATATTCATTCATTTCATCTAAATCAATTATTCTAGATGAAACTTCGTTTGTCTCAAGACCTAACCTTGCATTGATCCATGGACTAGTCATATGAGTCATTTCTCTCAAAATTGATCCACTATAACTACCAAAAGATTCAATTACAACATCTAAATAATTAATTTCTTCATTGCTAAGATTAAATTTTCTATCAAATGACAGTTCATTATAATCTATTTTATTATTTTTATAATAACTTAAAGAATCATATATTTCTCTATAAACAGGCCCATGAATCCATGCTTCAGGACAATCTTTAAATAAATTATTCCCTAAAAAAACTTTAGAAAAACCATTTGCAAAAAATAAAATTTTTTGAACAGAAAGATGATCAATTTCTGCTAATTTATGAATAATATAAAGACAAACATTATAAAGTTTAGAATGATTATTAGTTAATTCTAATTGTTTTGTTTTACCTAATGATTTTTTATATGCTATGGCACTTATTTTATCTCTATTAGCATCTAAATATAGTTCGAACAAAAATGGATTATTATTTATATTTTTAAGTAAATCAGATATTTCTTTCGTTGGATTAGCTCCATTTAAATATCTTATAATATTCACTTCCCCTAGTCCTAAAACAAGTGACAAAGGTTTCTTGCCTATATGATATTTTTCAATTATTTCTTCTATTTCCTGTATCGTTATCAAATTATGTATTTTTCTTAATTCATTATTTGAAGCAAGAATATTATCATCTAATAAATCCCCATAGATTTCATTATTACATTCACTACATACATAATACTTTTCTAAATACTTAATCTTATCATTGTTTATTATTTCTTCTTTTATTCTTTCATTATACTTACAATTTGTATCTTTCATACAAAATTCACAAAATTCTTTTTTCATAATTTCACCTTACCTTACCATACCGTACCTATTATTAAATGTTATTCTAATAATCTGAATCTTTATGAAATGATTCAACATATATTACATTATTAATGACACAAATCTTTATATATAATTTTACAAATTCTTCTTCACCATATATATTAGTAAGTAAATAATTTGGATTAAATATATACAACCACTCCGTCTTTATTTTAGCATCACCGTTTTTTCTTTTTTCTACAAAGTTCTTACTTGTTAATGCTTTTATTATATTGATTCTTTGATTATTTGTAATACTATATTCATTTAAAAATCTAATATTTTTTTCTTTTCCTGATATTATGATTTTTTTATTATCCATAACATTCAATATTTCATTCGAAAATTCTTTCGCTGTATAAAGCATTTTCCTCCTTTCTCTTTTTATTCCTTTTTTATAACTTTATTATAATTAAATAGCTATTTTTTGTCAATATATTTTAGTATCATTGATACTTTTTAAACGTGTAAAAGAAAAAAAATGCAATAATTGCATTTTATATAAAGACTAATTTGTCAACAGTCTATGACTTGTAGTTACAAATCCTTCGTTAATTACTTTTTATTATCTTTCTTCTTTTGATAAATTTATTTATTATTTTCTTTAATTCATTTTCTTCATCTGTTTTATAAAAACATAATAAGTATATTCCTGGAACTATGATAGATACCAATATTGCGTGGATGATTACAGAAATCCATCCCATGTTTATAAATAAATGATTACACATAAATAAACAACCTATTCCAGTAATAAGACAAATTATAACATTTATAAAATTTTTTAAATAATACTTCTTTATAGAAAATTGATTTTTAAAACCATATTTATGAATAATTAATGGATCATACCACATAATTGTTGTCCAATCAGCAACAATTGTTCCTACTAATACACCACAAATACCATAGTTTTTAACTAATAATAATGAAACCACCAAATTAATGATCATTCCAAAGATTGGTCTATATTTTGCTTGTTTGAATAATCCCATAGCTGATCTGTATTTTGATAAATACTGACGTGTTGCTAAGCCATAAATTTCAAATCCCATTAAAATAGCAAAAGGTTGTGCTAGTAACCATTTTTTTCCTATCCATGTACTTACAAATTCATCTGCTACACAGGCAATTCCAATTCCTGCTGTTGCACCTAAAATAATGGCAATGAAATTTACGGTTTTAAAAATATTATATTCATGCTTTTTATCTTCAGTTGTATGTAAGTTTCCTAAACTATGTAAAACGGATTCAAACACTTTTCCAAGAATAGTATCAATAGTAGAATATAAAATGAAATAATTTGAATATAATCCTACCATTCCTAAACCTAAAAATTTAGAAATAATAATGTTATCGGTTGCTTTTAAAACAACTCCATTAATTTTATAAATAAGTAAAGCACTGCAATCCTTAAATACATCTTTCATTTCTTTTTTATCGAGTTTTTCTTCATATTTATCATCAATATAAGGATACATTTTTTTAGCTACTCTAGCATTTAGGTAATTTTGTAATATTGTAGTAAAAATAGATACTCCTACATATACTTCAAATGATTGAACAAATACTAATACTATAATTTGTAAAAAAGAGGTAATTGTTGTAACTATATAATTAACTAAGTTTAATTTATATGCTTTTTGATCTGCTTTTACAATTGCACTTTTATAAGCAAAAAAGAAATAAGAAGAAACTGTTTTTATTAAAAACAAAAGGTAAATTAATACTGCATTGATTCCTAATGATTCTAATGAATTATAATCTTTTACAATATATCTTAAAAATGGAATTAAAGATAACCCTAATACTGTTATAACGATTCCTATTATTTGATATACTCTTTTATAAAACTTTAGTAAAATTGTAATTCTTTTTTTATCATTTTTAGAAAGAGGTTCATATAACTTAAATAATATGGCACTACCAACACCTAATTCTGCTAATGATAACATTTGAAGAATATTTGAGAATAAACCATTAATACCTAAATAAGATTTCCCTAATGTATGAATAAAAACAGTTCTAACAACAAATTGTAAGATGATTGCTAAAAATTCTCCAAACATACTTGTTATAAAATTATAAAATGTATTTGCTGTTCTTGATTTAGCCATATTATTACCTCTTTCTATTATTATATTAGTATTTTAAAATTTTTCTTTTTATTATTGCTTTGATTTTTCTCAATTGAAGCATCATTCTAATTCTTATTTTAGAATAAGGGCAATTACCTTCTAGCCAATATGCATAACTGAGTGAATAGTTCTTTAATCCTTTCGCAGCAAAGAAATCAATTAATATAAATCCATTTTTTTCAGCTACATGTCTATGATGATAATTATATTCTGACATTGACATAAAACATAATTCTATTTTATTTTTCTTTGCATATGTAAAAACTTTTTCATATAATTTTGATAAAATGTGTTTCCCACTAAACTCTGGTAATATTGCGATATATTTTAATTCGACTACAGTTCCTATATAGAACCATTTTTTAATGTTTTTAATGTCTCCATATAATGTGCCAACAATTTTGTCGTTGTTAATAGCTAAAAACCATTTCCCATTATTGAGTGTTTTATTCATCAAATCTGAAGCTGACAAATTTGATGTAGGAAAACTAAGTTTATCATTCTCAGCAGCTTTATGAGCTTTTTCCATAACTAATTTAATCTCTTCAAATGAAATTGTTGAATCTAATTCTTTGATACAAATATTACTCATGTTGCCACCTCAATTCTTATTTATTTAAATCTATTATTTTTTTTAATCGTTGAATCATTAGTTGCTTTTTGAAATGAATAAACGGTTTTTTATCATGTTGATCACGTATGAAACCATAATCTGTATTTTTTAAGTAGTCTATACATTCTTTATATCCTATATAGCCATTCTTATATTCATCTAGTAAGACTTTTTCATTTACAAATGATTTTTCATAATTATCATTTTTAATGCTATCATTAATTTCATTATTTAATATATTAGCACAATATAATTTAGGAATATTGATTCCTATTTTTGTAAATGCATAACCTGATGCACCAAACCTTAAATTCATTTCACTAAAGTAATATTTATTATTTACTTCTACTATATCAAAATCAAATAAACCATTATAATTTATTGTATTTACATAGTTAGTTAATTTATTAATTAATGATTCGTAGTTTTTTGGACTATGAATTATACCAATCATTGTAACACCTTTTTGAGAACCACTTCCACTTTTTAACATTTCAATAATTCCAGGAATAAAAACTTTCTCATTAAATCTATATCCTACTACAGCATATTCTTTTTCAATTGATAAATAATCTTCTGCTATAATTGGACAATTAAAATTTTTTGGAATTGATTCTAATAATTGTAAAAGTTCTTCTTTATTATCACATTTTTTCATAAAGGTTTTATTACCTTTTACACTTATTTCTGGTTTTGTAAATACAGGGTACTTAACTTTATTAATATTTATATATTCTTTACCTTCCTTTTTTAATAAAACTCCATCACTCACAAATAAATCGTTTTTCTTAGCAATCTCTTTTTGCATATTTTTATTAAGTAGTTTTACTATTTCTCCCTGTTTTTTGTTTATGGAAGGCAAAATAAAATCTTTTGAAAGTTGATCATAATTTGAATCAAATATTGAAAGTGTATAATCATCTAATGGAATAATTATTGCTTTTTTATCTAGTTTTGAATAATTATTGATAAGCGTTTTGATTATTTTTTCTTCACCATTACCTGTTATTATATATTTATCTATACAATTGCTTTTTGAGTCAATTGATGAACCTTGCAATGCTTTTTTTATTATGCTAATAAAATTATTCTTTTTTTCTTTTTTAGTATTTAACACTATTATTTCGGTATTCTCATCTTTTAAAGACCTAGCCATTCCTAAAATAAAAGCGTAGTTTTTACCTGTAATTATTATTTTTTGTTTATTCATTTTTATCACTTTTTTTTAAAAATCTTATAATCTTTTCCATTAATTCTAATCTACTAAAACTTAGCCAAGCAATTTTATTTTGTGTTTTAATAAAACTAAAATCTATATTTTTTGAATTATCTTTATATTCATTCCAAGTTATAATTCTATTTCTAAAGCTATCTAAATTAGCTTTATCACTTAAAAACACTTTCTCTTTTATTGCAGGTATAATGCCATAAGATCCTTCAAATACTTTTTTAGCATATAATTTTGGTAAATTAACTCCAGCTCCTGTGATACCATATCCTTCAGCACCAAATCTTAAATTTAATTCATTAAAATAAATAATTCCATCTTGTTCGTATAGTTCTATATCAAACAATCCATTAAATTCTAAAGATTTGATAAACTTTTTAATTTTGCTCTCCAAGTCTCTAAATTTTTCTAAGCTCATTGTTTTTCCTTTTAGAGTTACACCATTACTTTTTCCTTTTGCAATAGCAATTTTTTCAATGATACCTGGAATAATGATATCATCTTCATAAGAGCAACCTAATATAGCATATTCTTTTTCTATTTTTACAAATTTTTCAATTAAAACAGGACAGTTATACTTATTTTTGACAAATGATAAATGATTTTTTAATTCTTGTTCATCATCACATTTTTTCATTATACTCTTCTCACCTTTTATACTTAACTTAGGTTTTACAAATACAGGATATTCTATATTCTTAGGTAAATTACTAGTTTCGATATCTTCTGAAATTGAATATTCAGTAATAGTATCTATACCACTTTTATTGGCAAATTCTTTTTGAGTTGCTTTGTTCATTAGTTTAATTATGTCAAACCCATTTTTCGTAGTTTTAGGAAATATAAACTTTTCATCTAATAATTCTTTGTTATTTTCTAATACAGACTCCATATAATCACTTGTTGGGATTATAATAACTTTTTCTGCATCTATTTCTTGAAATTCCTGATTTATTAATTCTATTATCTCTTTTTCAGTTGTTGATTTATATATATATTTAATACTTTTAACACTTTTTGGAATTTTATCAATGTCTTTTCCAATTAATAATCTATTAAAAGCTTTTTTTAATAAATTTTCTTTATTTACTCTTTTAATAATATAAACATCATAGTCAATTAAAGAGTTTGCCATACAAAAAACAGCGCTATAATCTTGTCCTAATATTATAATTTTTTGTTTCATATTACATATTTCCTTTCTGTTTTATCTTTATATATTAATATGATTCTTTGTTTTAGTTTGAAATTCTTTCAAATAGATAAACGTACTTAAAAGTAATAACACACAATTATATTGTATTTCAAAAATATGTCTTTCCATTAACCCATATATTAAAAATGGAACCAAATATATAAAGACTTCATATTTTTTATTGGTACATGAATCTTTTAATAATTTTGAGTATGATAATAAAACTAAAACTGTTTGTATTACACCAAAGTGAATTAAAATATGCATATACGCATTATCCAAAATTGTCAATCCTCTTAAGTCATATCTTAAATTTGTTAAACCATAATAATCAAAATAATGACCAAATAAGTTTATACCATAATAATTTAGAAAAGCTGATGCATGATATAATCTTGAATTTAAGACTTTATTTACATCATAAGCAATTTGAAAATTATTTGTATATAGTATTGTAAAAAGTAGTGATAATAAAAACAAAACTTCTGGGAGAAACACAATGAGTTTATTAATTAATTTATTATTTTCAATAAATTTTCTAAACAGTGCTATTAGTAAAACAATTAATATTCCAAAAAAAGAGGATCTACTATCACATACGCTATGACAAATGATTAATGACATTATAAATATCAAATAATCAGTTATTTTATATTTCTTATAATGAATAAATGCTATACCACAAGATATGCTAAATAAACATAAACCTAGTTGGTTTGGATGAGCAAATCCTAATGTATTTCTTATAGTACCATCACTTCTTGAAAATATATTACTAGAAGTTAATCCTAATTTGTAACATATTATTACAAATAATAAGATAAACAGTTTATACTTTACATCTTTTTTGATAAATTCATCTATTTTTACATCTTTAGCTGCTAGAATGTATAAAATTGTGCACAACAAGAATTCTTCTTTTGTCCTTAAAAAAACAACAAAAGATAAGGCCATTAACATAAATACTATCATTAAACAATTCAATTTGTATTTTCTAGATTGTATTAAAATCAATAAAACCAGAAAAATTGGAATTATGTATTTTAATACAGGTAAAACAGGTATTAAAAAAGTTACACGATTACATAATGTGTATATTAATAATAAAAAGTATGATAAATAATACAACTTATTGTATATATTTATTTTCATAAGATCCCTCCTTATCTTTATTTTTCAAATGATGATTTTTCTTTAAAAATTCCTTCAAAAATAGAAATTAACTCTTTTTTTGTTTTTTCAAATTCAACATCCTCGCTCGAGTCATTTATACATAAAACTTTATATTTTTGTTTTATTAAAGCAGTATAAAGCTCATTGTTGTTTTTTCCTAATTCGAATCTTTTTCCAAACCTAATACTTCTTGGAACAAAATCTCCTTCTAATAATGCAATATATTTAACTAGTAATGTAGTTAAATCATTATAACTTCTAAATTTATTTTTACTACATTCTTTTAATTGATTTTCACAATATTTCCAAAATAATTCATAATGCTTTTTTGTATATGACATACAAATGTGTTGATGATGTATTCCTATAAATTGAGTATATCCGATTGTAGATAATGTTTTTATATTAACTTTTAATCCATTTTTTGGACTAAATATTTTATACCAATAGTGCTTATAAAAATTTTTCTTTGAATAATTTTCAAAAATACACTGTAAATTATTTAGTATTGTATGAGGATATACATCACCCATTTTTGAAATATGGAAAACATTTTCTCCATAATTATCGCAAATTTTATCTCCCTTAAAAAAATCTGTTGGTTTTGTGTTTTTAATTATAAAAATATCATCATCAAATAATACGAATTTATCTGATAATCCCTCTATTCTATTTAAATAAAACTGTATTACATTTGAATTAAAAGTAGGCAAATACTCTTTTGGTATAAAGTCTTCATGTTTAACGATTTTTAATCTTGGGTTTGATGTGTCCAACCAATCTGGAACATGTCCCCATGTGACAAAATATATTTTGTTTACCCATGAAGCATTTTTTTCTACTCCTCTAAACCAATATTTTAATATTCCCCAATCTCTATATCTATTTTTTTGATTTGAGATATCAGTGGGATTTAAAGAATATTTGTTTTTTTCCTTTAACCAGTTTTCATCACTACCATCGACCCATAAAACTACAAAGTCGATTTTATCATTATTTGTTTTTGTCATATTACCACTCCTATTTTTCAAATGAGCTTTTTTCTGGCATAATCTTATCTAATGATTCGATTATTTTTTTTATTCCCTCTTCAAATTGTTCATCAGTATTTTCATTATCATTAATACATACTATTTTTCCTTTTTGTTTGATTATATAGTTTATAATACTGTCCAATTCGTTTTTAAATTTTTCAG
Source organism: Bacilli bacterium (assembly GCA_017405445.1). GTDB lineage: Bacteria > Bacillota_I > Bacilli_A > RF39 > UBA660 > UBA3789. The sequence goes on from JAFRAK010000005.1 coordinate 18,764, forward strand.
AAGTAACATGGAATGTTTTCCCAAAATTATCTTTTCTATTTACAACATTTCCATCAGCTATATACCATGCTTTCATCATCCAATGATTTACTTCGGTTGACTCTCTAAATTTATGAGATGAAGTTAAGTTCATTATTTCAGGCTCTAATTCCCATACTTTTTTAAATATGGATTTTTTATGTGATGCAGGTAAATGTGTTTGATAAAAGCCAGGGAATCTTGGACAATTCATTAATGCTAATGTTCTTACAATTTGTTTTCCATTTTTTGGGTTAAACCATATTCCTAAGTTTTCTTTAAATGATTTTTTAAAGTTAAAATGTTCATTTATTATACTAACATTATTATTACATATACTTTGAATGATTCTACTTTTTTGTGGGCAATGAACATTTAATGCTACTGTATCTTTTGGCTTATTGTCTTTGAAAAAATCTGTTGGCTTTGTTTTTTTTATGATAATTGTATCATCATTAAATAAAACAAAATTTTCTGATAATTCTTTGATTCTATGTAAATTTAGTTCTAAAACATTTGAATTATATGTAGGTAGATACTCTTTTGGAATATAATCTTTATGATTAACTATTACTAATTTAGGATTAGATGTATCTAACCAAGTAGGGACATGTCCCCAAGTTATAAAATAAATCTTATTTACCCATGGAGCGAATTTTTCTACTCCTCTAAACCAGTATTTAAATAATCCCCAATCTTTGAATCTATTATCAATTGCAGCCATTTTTTCTTTTGGTAAATAGTGATTTTTTTCATTAATCCAGTTTTGATCATTGCCATCAACCCATGTAACAACAAAATCAATTTTATCTTTCATAACCATTACCCCCTTTTAAATTTTTATTTCATCATATTTTGATATATTTTTTCTAATTTCTTAGTTTCTATTTCTATATCGTAACCTGCTTCTTTTATTCTTTTTGTATCTACTTTTCTTTCTTGATTAATTACTTCTTTAATTTTTTTAGTCCATTCTTTTATTGGTTCATCTAAACCAATAAAGTATGCTCTGTCTGATACTTTTGCTTCTTGTGGAACTTCTGTTGATGCTATTGATGGAAGCGCTGATACCTGAGCTTCTACAAATACCATTCCTAATCCTTCATAAAGTGATGGAAACAAAAATAAATCCATTGCTTGGTAATATTTACTGGTATTACTTTGTTGACCTAAAAATATTACTTGATTTTCAATACCTAAATCTTTTACTTTTTGTTTTATTATTTCTTGTAGTGGTCCTTGCCCTATTAACATCAATTTATAATTCTTATTCTCTTTATATAATTCATTAAAAATATCAACAATTAAATCATGATTCTTTGTTTTAACAAATCTTCCTACATGTCCAATGACTAAATCATTATTTTTTATTCCTAACTCTTCTCTTATTTTATTTCTAATATTTTTATTAAAACTAAAATCATCTAATGAAATAGCATTTTTAATAATTTCTATTTTTCCATCATTAAATGTTTTTTCTCCAAATTGACTAATACCTGCCTGTTGGCTACAAGCAAAATAATGAGTTGCATATGTTTTAGAAAAATTCTTTAAGATTATTTTGATAATATTTCTTAATAATTCTTTTTTGCTTTTATTGATTGAACTATGAGAATGCGCTATTCTTATCGGAACATTAACTTTTTTTGCTGCATATAATGGGAATACAGATAAAGTATTTATATTAGAATGTACTATTTTATAATTGTTTTGTTTGAAAATTCTTTTTAATTCTTTTATATATTTAAACACTTTTTGATAAGGTGGAACTATTATAACTTTTCCCCCTAATTTTTCAATTTCTTCATATGGAATATTGGTTGAATCTTCATCACATATAAAATCAAATTGAATTTTATTTCTATCAATGTGTCTATAATAATTCATGATGACAGATTCTACTCCACCACCAACCCATTTTCCAATAATCATTGCAATTCTTATTGGCTTATCTTCTATATTCATACTTACACCCCATTATCAATAGCAAGGCATAATAAAAGTATCACATTTGCCTACTACCCCTTAAAAGCACTTGTATTATAACATATTTTTATAAAAAAATAAAGTATTATTTAGTATTTTTATGATATTTAGAGTTTTGTTTGATTATTCTTTTCATTGACAAAAAATAGATAATGCGTATAATAAAGTCGATTTAAGGGGAAGAAATATATGGAAAAAGATACTTTAACCAAAGAACAAGAAGAGAAAAAGAAGCAATTTATCAAACAATTTGAAGATGATATAGAACATCTTCAATATTTAATTGATCATGTTGATCAAATTAATCATAAAATATTATTATTACGTAGACTTAAAATGTCTTTAGTAGTTGCCCAATTAGTTGCGCCTTATGTAGTTGCAGCGGGTATTACTTTTGGTGCTTTTGCAATTTTTGGAAGAACCCCTTTTATTGCCGATGATAAAAAAAGAGAATTACATATACAAAATGAAATCGATAGTTTAGGTAATACTCGTGTCATTGAACAATATGATTCTTTTGATGAAGAAAAAGGAAATATCACTTATTATGAAAAATGGGAAAGAGGCGAAGATGGAGAATATTTTAGAAATATAAAAAAATATTCCATTAAGAATTTAGATGAAGCTCAAATAAATGATCTTATTTCTCATATAGATTCTATTAAACTTGAAGATATTTTAGGAGAAGCTACATCCATACAAGTAGAAAAAAGAAATCATCTAGAAGAAGAAGATATCAATCATAATCCTTATATTCAAGCTGTCTTCTATTCTAAAGATACAAATGATTATATTACAGTAAAAGAAGATGTTGGAGAGAATATTGCTTTTACTATTTTATGGTTAATCATTATTTTTATTGCAGCAAAAAGTACGGATGCTGTACGTCAAAAATATTCTTCTTTTGATTATCAGAAAAGTATTTATTTGATAAAAGAACATAATCCTCTTTTCTATGAAGAAATATTACAAAAAAAATTAAAAATAAGAAAAGATAATTATAATAGATTGATGAGGTAATACTATGGCTTCTAATATTGAAAATGAACAAATATTTCAAATATTTCATCCTAATGATAATACTCAATTCTTTGAATTAAATGCTACAGATTTACTAGATTTTGTTATACTACTAAATGATTTTTATCTTTCCTTAAGAAAACAAATTGGTTTAAAGCATACTTCTACTTTTGGTTTAGAGTTGGAATTTGAAAATGCTGATAGACAAAAAATAGCTGATCAATTAACTAAATGTAATCTTAGAGAATTATGGAAAATGAAAGATGATGCTTCTTTACATGATGGAGCTGAGATTAATTCTCCTGTTTTAAGAGATAGTGAAAAGAATTGGAAAGATTTAGAGCAAGTATGTAGTATTGTTTCTAATTATGCTTCTATTGAAAAAAAAGCTGGAGGACATATTCATGTTGGTACACAAGTATTAGGTGATTCTTATGACTCTTGGATTCATTTTATAGAATTATGGTCTATCTATGAAAATGTTTTATTTCGATTTTTCTATGGAGAGTATTTAGGTGCAAGACCATTTATTAATGAATATGCTGAACCTATTTCCATTGATTTATGGAATGCTTATCAAAAAACAATTCATAGTACTACTGATATTTCTAAAATTCTTTCTTATATTTCCCCTACTAGACATCAAGCTGTTAATTTTAAACGTGTTTTAAGAGATAACTATTTTCAATATGAGAAAAATAATACGATAGAATTTCGTTGTCCTAATGGTACTCTTGATCCTGTTATTTGGCAAAATAATGTTAATACTATTATGAAATTATTATATTATTGTAAAAGTCCTAAGTATGATCAAGATAAAGTATTAAAAAGACATGAATTATTGGATAGTCAATTTTATGACATAAGTTTGTATGATGAGATTTATTTAGATCAAGTATTAGAATTTGTAGATATGATATTTGATAATAACCAAGATAAAATCTATTTTTTAAAACAATATTTAAAATCTTTTCAAGTAGTTCTTCATCATAAAGATTATTTGAAAGGAAAAACTTTCACAAAAAAATAAATCACTAATGATTAGTGATTTTCTTTTGTAATAGATTGTATTTCTTCTTCTGATAAATTCGTTATTTCCTTTATTTTTTCTATCGACATATTCTCTTGTATTAACTTTTTAGCAATCAATAGAGCTGATTCTTGTTTTCCTTGCTCTATTCCTTGCTCTATTCCTTGCTTGATTCCTTGCTCTATTCCTTGCTTGATTCCTTGTTCTATTCCTTGTTCTAATCCTTGTTCTATTCCTTCTCGTATTGCTTGGTCTTTTAGAGCATTCATAATTCTAATATTATCTTCTTCATAATCTAAGTCATTCCTTAATGTTGGATCTTCATTTATTCTATTTAATTTTAACATGTATACTTTTACCTCCTTATCTTTTATCGAAAATTTTTCTAATTCTTCTTTTGGTAAGTTCATCATTACTAGATATTTATCTTCTATTATACGTTTTTCGTCTTTAGTATACCATGCTTCTCTATATTTATCCATATTAAATTCATAGATTTTAACGTTTGATAAGTATTTAATTTGATTATCATCTTGCATTTGATAGATTCTATAATAATTATTATCTTTTAGTCCATAACTTAGATTTATTTGAATATATCTTTCTTCTAAATTATATTTTTCTCCCTTCAAAGTATGATTTGCATAAGTTCTTGATAAAAAAGCATAATTTCTTGCTTTTATATAATCATCTCTAGTGGCATTTATTTCAATATTAATTATTCCTTCATTTGTTTCTAATAATGCATCTAGATGTTTTCTTCTTATGACTATATTATCTTCTGTTAATTCATTATTTTGTATTTTGATTGATCTTATATCTACTTTTAAAATAGATTCTAGTAATCCTTTTAAAAGACTTGTATCATTTGAATCTAAAAAGATATCTTTAAAGACTCTATCATATTTACAAGTATAGTATTTTCTTTGATTTTCTATATACATTCCTCCTTTTTTTAGATTTATACCATATATAAAAAAACCTGTAAAATACAGGTTTTTATGTTTCTATTCATTATTTATATTTGTTTTAGATTTTTTATATAATACTTTCTTCTTTTTTGTAACTATTCTTTATTGAATATAAATGTTTATTTATTTTTTCTCCATACCATTTTATCTACTACTCCGGTATAACTTTGAATTAGTTTAACAACCTTTGTAGATACATTTTCTTCTACATAATCTGGAACTGGTGTTCCTAAATCATTTGATTCTGTTGTATCAACTGCAATTTCTACTGCTTGTAGTAAATTCTTTTCATCAATTCCTGCAAGTACAAAGCAGGCTTTATCTAGTGCTTCAGGTCTTTCTGTAGAAGTTCTAATACATACTGCTGAAATAGGATGACCAATACTAGTATAAAAACTAGATTCTTCTGGTAATGTTCCTGAGTCACTTACTACACAAAATGCATTCATTTGTAATTTATTATAATCATGGAATCCCATTGGTTCATGCATTTTAACTCTAGGATCTAGTACAAATCCACTAGATTCTAATCTCTTTCTACTTCTTGGATGACAAGAATAGATTATAGGCATATCATATTTTTCAGCCATTTTATTGATTGCATTAAATAAACTTTCAAAATTTTCTTTTGTATCAATATTTTCTTCTCTATGAGCTGATAATAATATAAAACGATGTGGCTCTAAATTCATTCTTTCTAAGATGTCACTCTTCATAATATCTTCTAAGTTATTATGTAATACTTCTGCCATAGGAGAACCTGTTACATAGACTCTTTCTTTTGGTAATCCACATTCATGTAAATACTTTCTAGCATGTTCAGAATAAGCAAGATTCACATCAGAAATAATATCTACAATTCTTCTATTTGTTTCTTCTGGTAAACATTCATCCTTACATCTATTTCCTGCTTCCATATGGAAAATTGGAATATGTAATCTTTTTGCTGCAATAGCAGATAAACAACTATTTGTATCTCCTAATATTAATAAAGCATCTGGTTTAATTGTATTCATTAATTTATAAGAAGCAGCAATAATATTTCCTACTGTTTCTCCTAAATCATCCCCTACTGCATTCATATAAACTTCTGGATCATCTAATTTTAAATCTCTAAAGAAGATTCCATTTAAATTATAATCATAATTCTGTCCAGTATGAGCTAAAACACAATCGAAATATGTTCTACATTTATTAATTACCGCAGATAATCTAATGATTTCTGGTCTCGTACCTACTATTATTAATAATTTTAGTTTTCCGTTGTCTTTCCAACGTACATCTTCATAATCTTTTTTCATTTCCATATTACCCCTCCATTACAAATGTATCTGGAATATTTGGATCAAATAATTCATTTGCCCATAATATTAATATCATTTCGTCATCTCCAATATTGTTAATACTATGTTGATATCCAACTGGTATTGTGACATATTGAAGCTTTTCTCCACTTACTTCAAATTCATATTTTTCATGTGTTAGTACATGTTCAAATTCAATTTTTGCTTTTCCTTTAATGACAATAAATCTTTCCATCTTAGTATGATGATAATGACCACCTCTAACAATATTAGGATTTGTTGTGGAAACAGATACTTGTCCAGCATCTTTTGTACGTACTAATTCACAGAATACTCCTCGATTATCTCTATGTTCTTCTAGATTTACAACCATTTCTTCTAATGGAACATAACTAATATAAGTAGCATATAAGTCTTTTGTAAATTCATCTCCAGTTGCAGGAACCATAATTCCTCTATCATTTTCTTTAAAAGATCTTATTAAACTTGATATTTCTCCTAATGTTTTTGTATAAGTAATAGGTACTTTACAATATTCTTCATCTTTTGTTGGTCTATCTTCTAAACATTTAACAATTTCTTCACAAACATCATCTATATAAACTAATGTTAATTCTTTTGATGGATCATTTACTTGTATCTCAATATTATGAGAAATATTATAACACCAAGTAGCAATTACACTATTATAGTTTGGTCTACACCATTTTCCAAAAACATTTGGAAAACGATAAACATAAACTTTAACATTGTTTTCTTTCCCATACTGAAAGATTAAGTCTTCTCCTGCTTTTTTACTCTTACCATAGTCATTATCAAGTTCTGCTTGAATAGAAGAAGAAATCATAATTGGAGCTTTATTTTTATGCTCTTTTAGTTTATCTAATAAAGTGCTAGTAAAGCCAAAATTCCCTTCCATGAATTCTTTTGGATCTTGTGGACGATTTACTCCTGCTAGATGAAATACAAAATCACATTCTTTTGTATATTTATCTAATTCTTCTTCAGTACTATCTTTATCGAAACACAACACTTCTACATCTTCATAAAGACTTAGTTCACTTCGTAAATTCTTTCCAACAAATCCATTTGAACCTGTTACTAATACTTTCATTCTATAGTTCCCCTAACTTTTTAAGTAATTCAACCATTCCATCTACGTCTAATCTTTGTGTATTATGAGAATCATATTCTTCTATATCATCTAACATATCATTTCCATGGTTTTCAAATTTATCATAGTTAAGTCCTCTTTCATCGGCACTAATTCTATAATAATTACCCATATCTTCTGCATTAATCATTTCTTCTTTTGTAACTAATACTTCATATAGTTTTTCTCCATGACGTGTTCCAATATATTTTATATTTTCTTCTGCTCCCATATATTTACATACAGCTTTTGCAAGTGTACCAATTGTTGCAGCTGGAGCTTTTTGTACAAATAAATCTCCTTGATTACCATGTTCAAATGCATAAATAACTAAATCAACTGCATCATCTAAAGTCATCATAAATCTAGTCATATCTGGATTGGTAATCGTTAATGGTTTTCCTTCTTTAATTTGTTGTGCAAAAAGTGGAATAACTGATCCACGAGAAGCCATTACATTACCATATCTTGTTCTACAGATAACAGTTTCTCCTTCTTTTAAGTCTCTTCCTTTTGCAACAGCAACTTTTTCCATTAAAGCTTTCGTCATTCCCATAGCATTAATTGGATATGCAGCTTTATCAGTTGAAAGTACTATTACTTTTTTAACTTTATGATTAATAGCTGCTTCAATTACATTATTAGCTCCAAGTACATTTGTTCTTACTGCTTCTACTGGGAAGAATTCACAAGAAGGAACTTGTTTTAATGCAGCGGCATGAAATACATAATCAACTCCATCCATGGCATCTTCTATACTTCTATAGTCTCTTACATCACCTATATAGAATTTAATCTTTCCTGCTTCATCTGGATATTTAGCTTGATATTCATGTCTCATATCATCTTGTTTTTTTTCATCTCTTGAAAAAATACGAATTTCTTTAATATCTGTTTTTAGAAATCTTCTTAATACAGCGTTACCGAATGACCCTGTTCCTCCGGTAATCATTAATACTTTGTCTTTAAATATACTCATAATTATAATCCTCTTTTCTTTCTGTACTTTCTTTTATCATTCAAAGTACTAGTGTTACAAACTAATTATAACAAAAAAAAGAGAATATTCCTATAAAATATCTCTTTTTTTATTATTCTGCCCCTTTTTTTAATAAAACAACGGCAAATGTTTTCATAAATATCTTTATATCCATCTTTAAACCAGCGTTATTTGAATAATAACTTTCTAATTCTAAACGTTTTTTAAAAGTAGTATCACTTCTACCATTTACTTGCCAATATCCTGTTAATCCAGGTTTTGTTTTAATAATCTCATCGTAATATTTATTCATATCTTTTTTTTCTCTTGGTAAGTAAGGTCTATTTCCTATCATGGACATATCTCCTAAGAATACATTTATAAACTGTGGTACTTCATCAATTGATAATTTACGAATTACTTTACCTACTTTTGTAATCCTAGGATCATTTTTTAATTTTTTATTAAGTTCATATTCTTCTCTCATTAATTGATCAATTTCTAATGTTCTAAATAATACTTCATCAGCATCAACACACATACTTCTAAACTTAAAAAACTTAAATTCTTTTCCATTCTTTCCTATTCTATTTTGAGTATAAAATATAGAATGAAAATCTCCTTGTAACATATAGGCTATTTTAACAATAATTGTTATAGGTATTAAAAATAATAATCCAATTAATGCACAAATAATATCAAATACTCTTTTAATTCCTAAATATAAATATCTTTTTAATTGATAATAAAGTGTTACATCTTTAACATCAGCATATGCATGATAATCCATGATAATTCCCCCTGAATTCGTTAGTGCTCAATATTTTATCATAAAACTCTATTTTTCTCAAGTACAAATTTTATTTTTTTGTCGTATTATTACTGAAAAATGCAAATTTCAAAGAAAAAAGATCTTAATTTTGAAGTGAACCCTATTTTGGACACTTTATAAAAAAAGAGTCTTTTGATAAAATACTATCTCAAGAAAGGAGATAGTATTTTTTATGGCAAAAAAAGGACAGCAATTTAAAAAATATACAAATGAAGAACGTATAAAAA
>JAFRAK010000001.1 GCA_017405445.1 Bacilli bacterium
CACGTATAATGAACTTAGTAAATTGATGTGATTTAAATTTCAATTTACTATATAATATTTTTTACCTAGTTTTAGGTAAATTATTTTAAGAGTCAAGTCAGATTATACCAAGGGTCTTTGAATCCATTTTTATGACAGACTATTCTCTTATTTTTTATTAATTTAGTTTTAGATTGTGAAGATAATAACTTATATGTGCGTGATGAAATAATAGGAAATTAAAGAGAACTTAAAATTAGAAAGGAGTAAATATGAGAAGTGTATTAAGTATTGATGTAGCTAATGGAAAAAGCGAAGTATTATTAATAACCGAATATGGTGAAGTTTTAATTGAGCCTTATGAAGTTAAACATTGTTTAAGTGAATTTAATTTGTTAAAAGAAAAAATTGATAATTTTAATCTAAATAATTTGACTATTTTTATGGAATCAACTTCTACCTATCACTTACCTATTCAAAGATTTTTTACTAAAAATAATTATAATGTTCAAGTAATAAATCCTATATTAGGTAAAAACAATACTAGAAATTTAAGAAAAACAAAAACTGATATTGAAGATTGTTATAATTTAGCTGATTTATTCTTTAAAAATACTGTTAAAATTCATACTAAAACAATGAATGATATTTATTCAAGTATGATTGAATTATCTAGACAAGAAAAGCATTTGACTGAATCTCTTGTTAGATCTAAAAACAGATTTAAACAGATAATTGCTAATGCTTTCCCAGAATATCTTAAATGTTTTACAGCTAGTGATATTTATGGTGAAACATCACTTAATTTTATTAAAGAGTTTCCACATGCCGATATTATTAAATCCAAAAGAATAGATGCTTTAGCTAATAATATTTATAAAAGTACCAAAAGATACTTGCCTTATTCAAGATGTTTAAATAAAGCAAAAAAGATTAAGGAACTTGCTAATAATTCTTATCCAGGAATTGATGTAAACTCATGTGAAGTTAAAAATTTAATAAATATTATAGAAATTATTTCTTATAGTGATACTAAATTATCCGAAGTTAAACAAGACATAATTGAACTTGCCAAACAAACACCATATTTTAATATTATTAATTCTATTTATGGGGTTGGTGAAACTTCTACTGCTCAGATTATCGCTGAACTTGGAGATATTAATAGATTTGAAAACATTAAACAATTAAATGCTTTTTGTGGACTTGATCCAACTATAATTCAATCAGGTAAATCTATTAATTATAATGGTCCAATATCAAAACGTGGCAATAGAAATGCTAGAAAAATATTATTTATTACTTGCTGTAGTATCATAAGATCTTCTGTACTTCATAATGTAAATAATGATTTATTACTTTATTACAGAAAAAAACAAGCCGAGAATAAACATTTCAAAGAATGTATTATAGCTTGTTCTACTAAATTACTAAGGACTATTTTCGCAATGTGTAAAAATAATTCCTTATACGCGCAAAAATAATATAACATAAAAATTTTAAAAAATCTACTATTGTAGGTGTTTTTGTTATGCAACCATTTCAAGAATAATTATTAAAAATAGTACTTGACTTTATTTAGATTGTCATAGAAAAACAGGATTTTAGTCCTGTATATATATCGCAAATTCTTAATCTTACGATTATTATATTATAAATGTCATAATCCATGCTATTAGTAAACTATATAATGGATATGTCACACTTGTTCCAAACCATTTTTATTTAATTTTAATTTTTTATATACTTTTTCTATCTCTTCATTATAATACATATTCCTCCATATAACCATTTTACATTGGTTCTACATCGATAAACTTGATTGATTTATTCTTCTTTTTAATTTGTTGTTTTATTTTTTTCTCAATTTTAAGATAATCTTTAATTTTAATATTATTATTCACGTCAATTTTTAAAAAAATACTATAATAATATGACATTCTAATTAATTTGATATCAGCAATTTTATATTGTTTTGATTGTTCAAGTTCTTTTTTTATAGTTTCCTTAATATCATCATTTTCTTCATCATTAATTAGAATTCCCCTTATATTAGATATAATCATTTTTATCGAAGTATAAAAAATGTATAATGCCATACATATACTTCCAATTTTATCAACATTAACAAAAATTGGTATGTACTTTTCAAAAAAAGTTATAATTAATACTATTATTACGACACAGGTTGATATAAAATCTGCTTTTGATTCTTTATATGATTCAATCAGCAATTCATTTTTTGTACTTTTTGCATATCGATTTAAAAACGAAAGCACAAATCCTTTTATAATCAAAACTAATAATAAAGCAATTAATATGACTAGATTTGGTGTAAATTTATTCTTAAACGTGAATATTTGATAAACAATGAATAGTCCTATCAAAAATAGCAATATTCCTGTAAAAAGATTAGATAAATAATATACTTGTCCATAACCAAATGGATATGTTTTATTCGCCCTTCTTTTTCCAATTTTATTCGCTACTAAACTTATAATATCCGTAAGAAAATCAATAAAAGATTGAATAGAATCTGCTATTAATGTTGAAAGCGAGAACAGTATACCTAAAGCAAGTTTTAAAGAAGCTGAAATAAAATTTAAAATTGCTGTTAATATTATTATTTTCTTTTCTTTCATAGATTATTGACCTTTCCATAAAAAATTATAACTACTCAATTTGGTTACAATTCTATATTTAATTATATCATGAACTTATAATTATTTTAATTTATTTAATATTTATTTTGCTTTGTTTTTCTTAACTAATCTTAACTTTATTATGCAATAAATCTATATTTTTTAAATTCAGACAGATCGTAGTATTACTATATTCTGATTACTAATCATAATATTTATTACATAAAAAAAATATAAAATGTGCCTAAAAAAAGTGTCAGAGTGTTACAAGTCAGTACCCTAATTCCTCACAAAAATGAGTATATTTTAACCAATTTTTTTAATTATTTTTTCTTTTTTTATTAAAACTTGCAAGATCTCATTTGCTAAAAAGTCCCATTTTATAAGGATTTAATTGATGTACAGTATAAATACAAGTCAGGCAGTTTATATTAGTTTTATTTTCATTATTCATACTTTTTCATCTACTTTTTTATATTTTTTTCTTCATTATATTTTGCATTATAATAATTAATTGACCTATTTAATAAATCTTTTTTTATAATATCAATTTGTTCTTTATCTCTTAGCAAATTAACAAAATTATCTTTTCCTAAAGTATCTATTAAATAACTAACCATCAAATATGCATAATTATAACTATCATATTCATGCATACCAAATTCATTTTCTATTTCTTCTTGATTTGGAACAGGATTATTGTTTATATAATTATCCAGTAGCCATTTAATATCTTTAGTATATGTCTCATCTAGATACTTTGCTATACCTTCATTTAACCATTCTGGTGTTGAACCAAATAACGTAAATTGAATTCCATGTATTAATTCATGAATTATTACACTTTTATATTCTTCTTTAGACCAATCATTCTCACTAGGATTATCTTTTGGTTCAAAAAAGTTTAATGAATTGTCTTCATCTTTGTGACAAGCACACATATAATCCGGACCATTTTTAAATCCTCTTTTTCGCAAACCAACAACTAATTCTTCAATACTATTATAAACATATATATCAAATGGTAATTCAACTTCTCTGCTGTTAAAGAAAGCAAATATTTCATTTTTTCTATTACTTGATTATAGTTTGATTTGCTGTCTTGCATTATATATTTCATACATTCACCTCTATTATTTATTATTGGGTGGAGTAATCACCTTTTCTTATTTTACCTAGTTTACTTCTATTCTTGGATAAATCGTAATCAACCAGTTTATATTAGTTTTATTCTCATTCATGAGTATTACTTCCTTCTGATTTCATTTTTTTTATTTAATGCTTCTTTTACATTTATCCAATATTTTTTAAAATTACAGTTTTCTTGTGAATCAAATATTACCTCTTTTAAAACACCACAATTATTCTCTATTGTTTTAGCAGAACCTATATTATCTTCTTTACAAGTAACTAATACATTTTCTAATCCTAATTCATCACACTTTTCAAGTGCTAAATTAAGCATTATTGTAGCATAACCTTTTCTTCTTTCACTAGGCCTTACACTATATCCTATATGACCTCCAATATGTGAAAGAAATTCATTATCAATATTGTGTCTTATTGATAAATGTCCAACAATTCTATCATCATTCATTAAGAAATAAACAGAAGAGGGTACTCTGCCTTCCTGTAAATCTATACCATTGTGTTCCTTTATTATTATTTTAAGCCATTCTTCATAGTTAATATTTTCAGTACAACTTAATGGTTTTGCTTTGGGATTATCTAAACGATATTCTTTTAAATATTCTATCCACTTTTCTTTATCTTCTATTGTCGGAAATTTCAAATAAATATTTGCCATATTCTTCGCCTCTTTTTATCAATATAAAAAAATGTGTCGGCATATTACAAGCCAACCAGTTGATAGTCGTTTTTTCATTTCATCACATGCTTTCAAATAATATTATATCATAGTTTTTCTAAATTTAATTTCTTGGAGTATTACTAAATTCAGAACAATCAAAAAAGACTAGAAATATCTTTCTAATCTCTATCGTAATATCTTAATCTTCCGATTATTTAAGATTTCTTTTTTATTAATTTTTTTTACTTAATTACTATTCTTGTTTTGATTATCTGATTCTGACATATGATTTTGTTGATTATTGTTTTTGTCCTTTTTTCTTTGTTTATCATTTTGTTCTTGTCCATCTATTTCAGGTGGATTTTCACCTTGAGTTTCTTCATTCATGTTTGGATTATTTCTTATATTTCTGTGATCATTCATTCCAGGTGGTTGATTATTATTCCAATTATTTTGTATAGCAGTAGGTGTGTTGTTTTTTGCTGTTATTTTGTTATAAATTATACATCCACTTGTTGCAACAATTGCACCTATTAAAAATCCAATTATAAAAATGATAAATTTTTCTTTTATAAAGATAACCGTTTTTTCCTTCTCCATAGTATCTTCTTTAATTTCTTTTTTATTATGTTTTTTCTTCTTATCTTCTTCCACCATTATTTCCTCTCATTCCTCCTCCCATCATTTGATTAGATAGAGTATCTGTTTCATTTCCATTTACAATAATTTTTCCTCCTGTTTTACTACCAGTTCCATCATAGTCAAATGGTGATTGTGCATTAATTGTTATTGTTCCTCCTGTAATTAATAAATCGCCATTTGAATCAATCGCATCGGTATCTCCTTGCCCCATATCAACAGTTATAGTTCCACCATTTATTTCAACTTTAATTGAATATTTTGAAGATTTATTGGCAGCATTAATTCCATCATCTGTTGCTTTAATATTAATTATTCCGTTGTTTATTAAAATATAAGTTCCTTCAATTCCTTCTCCTGCTGTAATATTAATTGTACCACCTTCAAATTGAGCTATAGTTGTAGCATGGATTCCGTCATCGCCTGCATTAATAGTAATATTTCCTCCTGATATATATACATAACCTACAGAATCATCTTCATCATATTCAGCGTGTAATCCATCTGTTCCAGCTTTTATTGCTAATGTTCCATCAGCAATACGAATAGAATCATTAGCTTGAAACCCTTTTGATGTTGCAGTTATATTATAGGTTCCTCCAGTTACTTTTAAATCATCTTTTGAAACAACTCCATTATCAGTTGAATTAATTGTTAGAGTTGCAGTTCCATTTAAAGTTATATCTGATTTTGAGAATATAACTCCATCTGTGTTTGTATCTTTATCTGCCTTAAATGTTTCAGAGACAGTTAGTGAACTATCAGCTGATGTAGTTATAAATACTTTATCTCCTGATTTAACATATATACATGGAAAATTAGTATTTGTAATATTTACACCATCCAACACTATCTGAATTTTAGCTTCATCATCTGCTTCTACATAAATTGTTGAATTAGTTGCTGTTCCACTTATTACATAAACTCCTTCTTTTGTAATATTTATATCTTTGCCACTTGTTACAGTATATTTTGTGGCATCAGTTGTATCTACTGTTTGTTCTAAATCTCTATCAGTAAACATTTCTGATGTACTATAGGTATCATTTGTAACCGAAGTAGAGTTTGTTGAATTGTTTTTTTCACTATAAATTGCGTTGTTTGTATTATTAGAACTATTATCTTTTATGAAATATCCAATTAAACAAGCAAGAACAATCACTAAAACTACTACTAAAATCATATATCTCTTATTTTTCATTACCATCATCCTTTCTATTTTGTTGAAGCAGGTATTTCACTTACTTCATTACCATTGATTATTATTTTTCCTCCATTTAATGTAGCTTCTCCTACATAATCAAATGGTAAACTAGCTGTTATATCAATTGTTCCTCCATTGATAGTTATATCGCCATTTGAATCAATCGCATCGGTATCTCCTTCATCAACTTTGATTGTGAGAGTTCCATTATTCATTTCAAATAAAGCGTTGTATGAATCACTTTTATTTGCCGCATTGATTCCATCATAAGTTGCATCTATATTAATGTTACCACCATTGATTTGAATGTAAGTTCCTTCAATTCCTTCTCCTGCTGTAATATTAATTTTTCCATCATCAACTTGAACAACTGATATAGCATGTATTCCATCATCAACTACATCAATGTTAATTATTCCACCACCAATATAGACATATCCAAGTTTATCATCATCGCTATTTTCTGTATGTATTCCATCATCATCAGATTTGATGTTTACTTCTCCATCAGACATTGCAAATGAATCATTAGCTTGAAGTCCTTTTGATGTTGCAGTTATATTATAAGTTCCTCCAGTTATTTTTAAATCATCTTTTGAAACAACTCCCTTATCAGTTGAATTAATTGTTAGAGTTGCTGTTCCATTTAAAGTTATATCTGACCTAGAAAATATTACACCATCAGTTTTTGTACTACCATCCTTTATAAAGGTATCAATTACGGAAAGTGTACTATCATCAGATGTAGTTATAAATACTTTATCGCCTGATTTAACATATATACATGGGAAATTCGTGTTAGTAATACTTACACCATTTAAAACAATTTGAACTTTATCGTCGCTTGCTGCTTCTACATAAATTGTTGAATTAGTTGCTGTTCCACTTATTACATAAACTCCTTCTGTAGTAATTGTAATATTCTCATCTGATTTAACTGTATAACTAACTGCACTTGAAGTGTCAGCAGTTTGTTTTAAATCTCTTGATGAAAATAATTCTGATTCATTATATATTCCAGTTATTTTAGTATTTTCTTTTGCCATTTCTTCATTTTTGGTTAATAAGTAAACTCCTATACAAAGTATTAAACCTAAAACTACTGCAAATATTATTATTTCCTTATTTTTTATGATAATTACCTCCTTCTTTATTTTAAAACTTCAATTTTATATAATCCCATATATGTATTATCTATAAATAATTCTATTATATGATTATTTTCATATCTTGTGTTATTGCTATCTTCTAATGCATTAATCTTAGTTAATAGGTATCTACTACTTGGTTCCATTCCCATAATTGATATAACATTATCTCTAACATTTTTTCCTGGTGAAAGAAGTTCTAAATGTAACATATAATTATCATTTATTTCCACTTTCATTCTTCCATCTGATCTTGTAATTCTGTTATTAGAGTCTTTTAAATTATCAAATAAATATATGTTAATAGGAATATTATTTTTTCTATTTTCTTTATTCATCTTGTAATTGATTCTTAAGGTTGGAAACTTCGTACATATCAATGAATATATGTGATATGACTTATCATTATAAATCATTATTTTAAACTCATAATTTCCAATTTTTTCTTCACTTAATTCATCTTTTAAGATAGCTATTTTTGTATTATTATTTGACTTATATTTAACACTTGGATTATATGAATTATTACTATCACTTATAA
The DNA here is from genome assembly GCA_017405445.1 of Bacilli bacterium. Lineage (GTDB taxonomy): Bacteria > Bacillota_I > Bacilli_A > RF39 > UBA660 > UBA3789. The sequence continues at coordinate 7,964 of JAFRAK010000001.1, forward strand.
TTGAATAATATATTGTACTCTTACTTTCATCTATTATTAATTCATATTCATTAAAATAAATATTATCTACTTTTAAATTTAAATCTTCACTTCGATTATTTACAATACTATCCCATTTATCTTTACTTATGCTAAGACTATTATAATTTTCTGTCTTAAATATTATAAGCAAAGCTATTACTATTATTGAAGTAAAAGCACATATAATAATTAATATTTTATTCTTATTCATCCTATACTATATCATCTGCATCGTATTCAATGATTGAATACTTGTCTATTGCTTTATTTTTGGATAGTATTTTATTTAATTCTTTAATATCTTTATATAAAAATTCAATTACATAATCATATCCCTTTGAAGTATAATTTCTAGATTTTATTTTATAATTTACCTTTTTCTCATCAAGTATTTTTTCTAATTCACTTTCAAAGTCTTCTCTAGAATGTAGTATTAATACATATGGCTTTCTTCCAAAATTAACATGATCAAGTATTATTAATAGTATTGTAACAAATACACTAGTTATTACTCCAACAACATATAACTGACATCCACATACAATTCCAACAAATACACTCCATAAAAGATATACCATATCAACAGGATCTTTAACTGCTGTTCTAAATCTTATGATGGCAAGAGCTCCAATCGTACCTAATGTTATAACTATGTTTGATTGTAAACATAATATTATCATTGAAATAAAGAATGGTAATACCGCTACTGAAATGTTAAAAGATTTATTATAAAAAGACCTATGTGATATAAATCTATATACTATAAACTCGTAAACTGATAATACTAATGTCATTATCAGTACTGCGACTATTACTGATGTTGTAATAGCATTACTTGAAAATGAATTTGTTATATTTTCTATTATATTTTGCATTTTTTATTCTCCTATCTCATATATGAATCAACTATTTTTCTTCCAAAATAATACTTTGAAAAAGATGTTTGATTCATACTATTCAATTCTAATATATTTTTTATGTATGATGGCAAGATATGATCAAATTTAACCTCTAATAAATTCATATTGCTTGGCATTATATAGAATTTTCTATAATCATTATCCAAAAATTTATCTAATTCATATGATGCTGAAATTTTCATATCAAATGTAACTCTAACATTAGATATTTCTTCAACATAAGCAATTCTTTCATAATCAATGATTATCTCTGGATGATAACCATTTTTCATCATATCAACTGCTAACTCTTTTATTAATTTTTTACTTGTCTCATAAACTAATTCTTCAATATTTCCAGATACAATCAGGTTATATTCTTCTACTGTTAGCTTACAAGTTTTTTTTCTACCACCTGTATCTAATTTTTCTTTCTTTTCTAATTTTATGTAGGTTAAATCATCTCCATAATATCTAATTCTCCATTTATATTTGATACCGAGTCCTGCTAGATTTCCATATAAACTATCATTTCTATAATTATCGAAATATAATGAATGAATTAAATATCTACCATATGATGGTGTATGTGGATCTAGTTCTAAAATCTTAGATACTCTTTCTTTCATAGAACTAAGTTCTTGATTTCTTAACAAGTATTTCCACTCGCTACGATATTTACTTATTTTAATCACCAATCCTTTACTATTATTCATTACAATATATTATTAAAATATTGTTTTTCCCCTTTCGCTATAATCATATATGTTAAAACTTAAATGAAAATTAAATTATTTTAAAAATATAATTTTTTTTAATATTTATTATGTAAAGAATAATACCTGCAATAATTAATACTACACCAGCATATAAATATATCTTTAAATACATATTAGTTGTTCCATATATATCTAAAACCCCTTTTAGTATCGATCCTACTGTCAAAGTTATTATTCCATTATTATATAAACAACTACCCATTTTACTAGGAACAATCTTTGTAAAATATATAATTGTATTAATTAATAATCCTAGTATTAAAGGTATTAAAAATGCATAAATCATATAATTTGAAATAACTCCAAAACTAAAATGTTCATATATTTGTCCAAATACTAAAATAAAAATTGTAAAAAATATATATTTGATTATAGTTCTTTTAATATCCAATATAGACAATATCACTCACACTCCTTTCAGAAGTTCCTCTACCACTAGTAGTAGGATTATTTATAACTTTTCCGTTAAAATACATTGTTGATGATCCTCCACCATCTAAATTATAAGCAGTTACACATCCAATATTTTTCATAAATTCTGCTAACTCTAGTAATGATAAACCTTCACTATCATTACTTCTTCCATCAGATACTACGAAAATAATAGTTCCATCTTTAAGAACTCCTATTGCAGTTCTTGGATTACTTGCCATAGCTTTTCCTACTTCATCATTTGCATCTACAGATATTTTTCCATTTATTATTAATCCTGGTCCGAATGATAAGATATTGTAAGCACCTTTTTCTAATAAATTTTCTAAAGATATATCTGATTCATTTATTATTTCCATAGTTCCATCTTCATATATAACAAGATCTTCTTTACCACTTACTGCTATGTTTCTATAAATAACTCCATTTTTTAAAACATATCCTTTTTCTTGTGCTCCATAATAATCTCCATTTATTGCAAGTATAGCATTATTATCTTCTGCTATTGTACTTGTCTTTGCTGTAACGTTTTTACCATAACTATTATTAGCTAATGCTGTTTTTAATAATTCACTATCTCCCTTAATACTTGCTACGTATATCGTCGTATCTTTTTCTCTATATGTTTTAAGTTCTATATCTACATTTTCATCTTTATAAGTTGTTTCTGTTATAGTTTTTTCACTATCAGATGGTTCTATTAATGTTTTATTTTTAGAGCTATTATTTGCAACTTGATATACTTCACTCAAAACAAAAGTATTTAGTAAAACAAATATTGTAAATATAGACAAAATGGATAAATAACATATATTAAATATTTTTTTCATTTACTTGCTCACCTCCAATAAATATTATCTTCTTTTGAATTATATAACTAATGCTAAATAATAATATTTCTGTTAATATTTTTGCAATTACTTTATTTAATCCTATATAAACTAATCCATTTAATATTAGTGTATTAAATACCAAGATAGTTATAGCAAGTAATATATATTTGATAGCAGATTTCTCACTATTCTTGCGAAATACAATTTTCTTGTTAAAGTTATAATTAAATGTTGCACTTATAATTCTAGCTAGTATATTTGATATAGTTAAATTTATAAAAAGACTAAATATTATAAATAGAAAATAATCAATTAAGAAACTACATAACGATGATAATGAGAATTTAAATATTTCTTTATAAATTCTAAACGAATCCTTAAATGCATTAAAATGACTGCCAGAATTATCATCAATATATATTGTTTCAATTTCTATTTCTTTAGCTTGTATATTATTTCTTTTTAGATTGAGTAACATATTCATTTCATATTCATATCTTTCGCCTTCAACTTCCAACATGTAATCTATTAAATTACTATGAAAACATCTAAGTCCTGTTTGAGTATCATATATATCAGTACCACTTATTAGATTAAATATTTTTCTTGTTATAGCATTACCTAATTTACTTCTTAAAGGAGTTTTTTCATTTCTAATTCTTTTACCTAATGCTAAATTATTATTATTTTTAAAAATATAATCACATAGTTTTTTAGCATCTACCACTCTATGTTGTCCATCACTATCTACAGTTACAACTATACTTTCTTTGTAATTATCTTTTATATACTTAAGTCCTGTTTTTAAAGCATGTCCTTTACCTTGATTTTCATCGTAGTTTATAACTTTCGCATACTTCTTACATTCATCAAATATATTGTTATATTTTTCACCGCTTCCATCATTTACTACAACGTTAATAAAATTATTATTATTTAGTTCTTTAACTAATTTAATTATTTTATCATCTGGTTCGAATGATGGAATTAATGCAATATAATTCATCTAATTCCTCCTTTCGCTATAATCATAACCGTTTAAACTTAAATAAAAATTAAAAAATACAACTTGTTTGTAAGTTGTATTTTTTCTTAATTATTCTATATAATTCCTCCTTCACATTATTTGTTATCTATTAAAAAAATTGTTATATTCATTTCAATTTTTATACTTAATTAATCATCTATCACTTCCTTACATTTCCATAATAGTACTCTTATATTAAATGAAAATTAAATAACAAAAAAAACAGAATTTTTTTATTCTGTTTATAGTTTGATTGTAAATGTTGTATATCCATTTTTGCAATTTACTGATATTTTTCCATTATAGTTTTCTATAATATTTTTAGCTATTGCAAGACCTAGACCATATCTATTTTCTTTTCTATTTCTAGATTTATCTCCTCTATAAAATCTATCGAATATTTTTTCTCTTTCACTTATTGGAATTTCTTCTCCTTTATTGATAACATCCAATATAATATTATTCTTTTCTTTATAGAGTTTTATTTTAATTGTACTTTTCTTTTCACTATGTTTAATAGCATTATCAACTAAAATATTTACAACCTCTTTTATTTGTTCTGGATCACATTTATACGAAATATCTTTTGTTATTTCTGATTCTATATTTATATCTTGTTCAAATGCTAAACTTTCAAATGTTAATGACCTGTTTTCAACTATTTTTGATAAATTTTCAATTGATAAATCATTATTGTGTATTTTTTCAGTTCTTGATAGCTCTAATAATTTCTTAACTAAATTATCCATTCTTTCTGTTTCACTTTTAATATTATTCAGATACTTTTTTTCTTTTGGACTTTTTTCTAAGCTTTCAGCACTAGCAAGTATTACTGCAATAGGAGTTTTTAATTCATGTGATGCATCATAAATAAAATTCTTTTGCTTTTCGAATGATTCTTCCACTGGTTTTGCCAACCAATTTGTTAGTAACTTAGATATAATTACAATGAAACATTCTAGTAGAAGTATTATTATTATTGAGGATATTAAAGCCATATTCAAAATATTTCGTGTAATATCATTTTTTACTATTAATAGGTTACCCTCTCTATTTGTTGAGAAAACATATTTATCAAAATATAAGTTTCCTGTAAATCCATCTTTTGTATCTTTTATTTTACTTATATTAAGATTTCTTATTATACTACTTATCTCCTCCTTTGATATTTCATTATCTGTATAGTTTTCTATATTTTGAATATTACCATAACTATCAAATGATACCTTGTAAGCATCTAATCCAACAAACATCGGTGCTTTATTGTCTTTAGGAAATTTATTATTCCTATTATCAACATTTTCCATTCTCATAATATTATCAACTAATCTAGATTCTTCACTATGATATAGTGATACATTAAAAGCAATCATACCTACTAATAAAAAAACTGAAAATATAGATACTAGAAGTATGAATGTCTTACTCTTCAGATTCTTCATTTGTTACCTCCAATCTATATCCAACACCTCTTAATGCTTTGATATTAACTTTTGATCCAATTGATTTTAATTTTTTTCTAATAAACGAAATATATGCTTCCAAATTGTTTGATATGCTATCATTATCTATACCCCAAATGTTTTCATATATTATTTCTTTAGGTACTATTTGATTTTTATTGTTTATAAGTAGTTCTAATATTTGAAATTCTTTATGAATAAGTTCTATTTGTTCTCCTGTTATATTTGAACTTACATATGAACTTTTAATATTTAATTTAATATCTCCAAATTCAATATAATCTTTATTTTTAACACTTGTATCTTTTCTGAGTTGAATATTTACTCTAGCAACTAATTCATCCATATGAAAAGGTTTAGTCAAATAATCATCGGCACCTCCAGTTAAGCCTGTTAATTTGTCATCTATTTCTCCTCTAGCAGTTAACATTAGTATTTTAGATTTAATATCATTTTCTTTTATTTCTTCTAATATTTGAAAACCATCTTTATATGGTAGCATCACATCTAATATTATTAAATCATATATATTTGTTAAAGCATTATAAGAACCATCTTCTCCATCCAATGAAACATCTACATCATATTTTTCCTTTTTTAATCTATCTTTAATAAGATCTGCTATTTTTTCTTCATCTTCTATAACTAAAACTCTCATTTCATCACTTCCAAAACAAATATAACTTTTAAAACTTAAATAAACATTAAATATTACTATAATAATTATACCATATAAAAAGCAAGATTTTTCTCTCGACTTACTTAATCATAATCTTACTAAATTTAGAACAATCAAAAAGACTAGAAATATCTTTCTAATCTCTATCGTAATATCTTAATCTTCCGATTAGCTAATAAGTTCTACTTTAACTGCATCAATTTGTGGTGGTTTAGATGTTTCTACCATTCCACTAAAGGTTATTCTTACATTATTACCTTTAACATTGAAATCGTTTGTTCCATTTGTTGGTCTTGTTATTTTTACAACAACTTTATCTTTTTCCTTAAATGATTGGCAATCTTTTAACACTTCAACTGTTATAGAGTTTTCTTTTGCTTCAATGATTGTTGCTTCAAAGACTTCTTTAGATTCTTTAAATTCAATCATATTATGTTCTTTAATATAATTTATATAATCTACACCACAACAATCTTTAAACACCTTATCAAAAAAGTTATTTTGATTATTTTCATTATTATCAATTAATCCAATTATTACTTTTCTATTGTTATCATCGGTATAACTATATGCGTAATTTGATAAATTCACTGCATTCTTTGTTAAAAATTCATTTATTCTATTTTGAATATCTTTATATGTCGGTTCTATTTCCACATGAATATCTTTAGTGTGAGTATCAATCTTCCCACCTATTTTTATTCCTAAAATTTTAAGTTCCCATCCATCTTCGTATCCAGTAGAAGATTTTTCACTTAAGCGATGAATTTTTGTATATTGATATAACACTGCATTATATTCTACTGAGCCACCATCTTTTATTCGATTGGGTATTGGTATTAACATTAAGATAAAAACTACAATTGCTACAATAATTATTATTTTTTTCTTTTTCATAAGTTCTCCTACATCTTTATTATACTACATAATTATTAAGTATTATCATCAACTTAAATCATCGTAAGATTACTATTTTATGATTAAAAGTAAAGATGTTGCATAGGAATGTCAACCACTAAATGCTAAAGATATGATATCAATGACATTATCTATTATCTAATTTTTAATAAAAAAAATACCTAATTTAGGTATTACTAGCTATTCTTGATGATTTTTTTAGTATTTTAACAAATTCTTGAGGAATCTTTTCATTCACTTTTTCAATTAATTCATTATCAATTCCATATATTGATTCAGCCATACTTCCTACTATGGCACAATTTGTATCTGTATCTCCACCCATCAATAATGTCTTTCTAATAGCATCTTCAAAGCTATTAGAATTATATAATGCATATAGACAATTTCCTATCGTTTCTTCACATGTTGTATTAAATTTAGTAAATGGAACATACTTAATATCAATATTCATCATTTGAAATATTTCATCTTTTGTATAACCCTTTCTAGAATAATATATGATTAATGCAACAATAGTAGCTGAGTCAATTGCTTCTTTTGAATTATGAGAAGGTATTGTCGCAAGTTTTGCATTTTCAATTACTTCAGTTTCACTATCAAACATATATCCAACAGGAGATATTCTCATCATAGCACCATTACCATGACTTGTTCCTATCATATTTGAATTACTCCACTTAATTAAATTTGGTGAAAATGAAGTTTTAAAATAAGGATTAAAATCAGGTTTATACTCACTATATTCTTGTATATATTTTCGTAAATAATAATCATAATCTTTATTATGAAGTATCGCTTCCAGTATAGCAATAGTTAAAATTGTATCATCACTATAAAAAGAATTATCTTCAATTAAATGATTCATTTGGATACTATGAATTTTTCTTAATTGATCAAATTCATATATACTTCCAGCTAAATCTCCAACTATAGCTCCAAACATTACTATCACCTTCTTATTTTTTATTATCAAAAAATATTTTATGTTTTGTTTTTTCCAAGTATTCTTTTCTTTTTTCCAGTTTATCAGGATGATGAGCTAAGGCATCACACCTATTCTTATTATTTATAATTATATTATAGAGTATGGTTGTATCAGATTACAAATATTTTTTATTTTTTGATTGTAAATAAAGCAAATATTATTTTAATAATTTTCATTATAAAAATAAGAAATAACTTATAACTTTTAATTTGTTGATTAATGAAATCCTTTGTATTATAATGGTTTTAAGGAGATGATTTTATGGAACAAAAAACTAGGCAGATTGCATCTTTAGCTTTAGCAGGAGCTATTATAGCTGGAGCTCATATTTCAAAAGCGTCTGCAGATACAGTTATTCCATCAACAACAGTAGAAGAAACGAATGAAGAAGAATTATCCTATACTGTTTGTGAAGGAGATACTTTAGGGGGAATTTCAGAAAAGTATTTTGGGACTCCTATTTATTATCAACAATTAGCAGATTATAATCATATTGTTGATGCTACTAAGATTTATGTGGGACAAGAGATTAGAATTCCTAATGATTTAACAGAGTATTTAATACCTTCTCATCCTAGAGAGTATTTACCAGATGATTTATATATTGTTCAAGAAGGAGATTATTTATTTGATATTGCTAAAAAATTATATGATTCTGAAAGTATTTTAACTGTTGATCGTTTAGCTACTTATAATAATTTAATGGATCCTAATTTAATTCATGAAGGGGATGTTTTATATATACCTGAAAAAGATAAATTAGATACGATTGAACCAAGAGATTATACTCTACAATATATGTTATTAGAATGGAGAATTAATCATCCTGGAGAAAGATATCCAGATAGCTATATAGCAGCAATTAAAGAACAATTAGAAGAATTATGGGAGCAAGGAATTACTCCTTGTTGTCCAAGACCTAAAGTGTATGTTATGAAGTAAAGATTTTTAATCTTCCTTTCTTAAATATAGTCATACAATTGATACTTTAAGTTTAAATAAAGAAAGTGATACTATTTAAAAGTATCACTTTCTTTATTTGATGTATTATTACAATAATTTTAAAGTTCTAAAAAAACAGCCAATGTGTAATTCATTGACTATTATTAAATTATTTTTTGACATCTATTTTATTGGTACATTACTAAAAAAACTTTGCATTTCTTCAATTGATGTTTGAACACCAGTAATAATAGCTTCAGTTTCTGTTGCCATTTTTTCATTAATAGATGATAATACTTCACTAACAATTTCATTTACTGATGATTTTGCATTAGCTACTTTCTCATCAAAAGTTGCTGCCAATGCACCCTTTTCATCGTAAAGTGCAATTTCTCGAGGTAAATTATCCATTAATGCAAGTGCATCGTTAATATCAGCTGAAAACGTTGCTATAGCATTTTTTACTTCAGCAGTATTCATTCCTACTGTTCCATTAGGAGCTTCTGGTTTAACACTAAACAAAACATTAGCACCAGACATTCTTCCAGTAGGCATAGCTGAATATCTTGAAGCATCAAAACTTACTCCATTACTTCTAGCCATTTCCATAACACCAAATGCTGCAGCCTCAAGAATTCCATCAAGTATTATCTGAGGTTTAAGAAATATATCTGTCATTTTATCTCCGTAACTACTAGCAAACTCTACTGCTTTTGGAGAACTCCAATTATGAACTATATCTGTACCAAATTTGTCTTGAGCATTTACCAATTTGTCAACTATTTGTTCTCTTGCTTCTCGAAAAGCATCCAAATTTCTGGTTGCTTCTTCTATATTTACACCTGTAAATCCCATTTGATTTCCTCCTTTCTATTTTATTATATTATGATACCATGAAAAAATCAATTGTAATGCTCCATTCAGCATTGCAATCAAAACCTATTTTTTATTGCTATTAGCTTTATCTTAATTTCTTAAATATAATTAGACTTACGCATTTCTACTACTTATTGATAATAGACTTAGTACTTAAATTTCAATTATATTATAAGTTTTTTCCTTAGTTTCAACGATTAATTTCTCATAACTTGATAGAAAACAATTCCATCATTCTATTATCCAAGGATCTTTCTCTGATCCAGATCCAGATATAATTTTATTTTTATTCTAATCTTCTTGTATAACTTACTAACTATAAATATATTGTTTTATTCAATAGTAATTAATTCATATTCTGTGGTACCAAGTCCTAAAGATTCTGCATATTTCGTAATATGTCTTCCACACCTTGTATCAATTCTTTCTTGAATATCTGGTGTTCCCTCTTCATGCGTTGCCCAAATAGCATCAATAAAAGCTTGATCGTTGGCTACTGGATCTAATGAACCAAAAATTCCAATATCCTCAATAACTGGATCTCCTTGATTCGCATCACAATCACAATCTACTGATATAGCGTTTGCTACTGTTATATAAACAATCGGTTTGTTATTTTCTTTTAGATAATCAGCTACAGCTGTTGCAGCTTCTGCCATAGATTCAATAAACTCTTCTTGTTCATATTTTTTTGACCAGCAGTCATCTGGATCCTCTGTCTGACCGCAACTATGAATATAAGCTTTTCCATTACGTGAAGCAATACCAATTGATTGATTCTTAAGATTAGCTCCAAAACCACCCATAGCGTGTCCTTTTCCATGAGCTAAATTTAAGATACTATCATATTTTTTAAATCCTTCTCCAATTAAATCATATTTTAAATGCTTTGAGTTTTTAGGTGTTGGTATTTTAAATTCACCATTGGCATCCATTATCTCAACACCTTTTCCCATTTTAGTGAAACCATGTTCTTCTGCAACTTTCATATGATCTTCTGCAGTATTTCTAGCCCCAGGATAAGCTGTATTACATTCAATGATAGTACCATTTAATTTATCAACTAAAGGTTTAATTAAATCTGCTTTTAAGTATCCCTTTGCCCCTCTTTCACCAGTGGAAACTTTAATTCCTACATTTCCTTTTAATTCAACTCCTAATGAATTATAAATTTTTTCTAAACTTTCAGGTGTTATTTCTTTACAAAAATATACTTTTGCTTTTTCCATATTGATTCCTCCTATAATTATTTTACCAAAATATGTATGTTTTTACCATCTTATTTTAATCAGATATACTATGATGGTTGAAAATATACATGTATATCTTGATTTGACATGATAAATGACGATTGGCAATTTCCAAGTTCATTTCCATCAACATCAGTATAATAACATTTTCTTAAATAAGCATAGTACCATTCAAATAGAGTACCAGCTTTAGCTTTTTCTGCTGCATGTGGTAAAGGATGTAAATCCTATTTTCTTTGATTTAGTATTTCATTTAACATTTCATTTTTACTATTTAATTGATTGATTTTTATTCTCATAAAACTATCTACTTCGTTTGGATATGTTTGTATCTCAAATCCATCTATTTGATTATCCATACGGCATAACAAATTCATATAATTATTTAGGATTCTTTCTAGAATTGCATCACTTCTTACAACTGTATTTGCTCCTAAATATTTTTTATATCTTCCAAACAAATAGTCAGGAATTATAATATTATTGATATCTTGCTTAGAAAGCATTTTTATAAATAATGCTAGTGATAAAACAAAATTAGGCGGAACATTTCGATATTCTTTTAATCCACTATTTAATTTATTGATTACTTCCTTATATTCTTTATCTTGATAATTATAATTTCTATCTCTACCCATTTGAACAGTATAAATTATACAGGTATCTTCTGATGGAATAGTATATCTTACTAATGGTAATTCATAAGTTTTTTCATTCTTTTCCATTTGAAATAACATATAATAAGGAGTTTCTAATCCAGGACTTTCTAAAACTCTTTGTGCATAAAACTTACTATTCTCTATTTCTGCAACTAATGTTTTTTGATCATAAGAATCTAGTGGATCTTTTTGAAAAGTTAAACTACATCTATTAATATAACTTGCTAGATCAGATGCATCTTCATTCGTCATATTAAATAATAATTTATTAAAAAAATAAGTAAGATCATGATACTGTTCTATGTCATCTTCTTTATCGTGATAAAAATTATTTAATGTTTCCACATAGTGAATTAATGCATCATTTAATTCTTCCAAATCTTTTATAACAATTACTGGTTTATAATATTCTTGTTCTTCTCTTGGCTTTATCAATACTTTATCATCTAGTACTTCTACTTTATATTTTCCTTTTTCTATAATACTTTTAAAAAAATAAGATACTATGTTATTTGGAATTTGAAATATTTTTTTCATTCTTATCACCATATCTATTATAACATATATACTAATTTAAGAGATGCTCTAGTAATATTTTTAAACCTATTAATATTAAAATGATTCCTCCTAGTTTTTTTGCTTTTTGTTGATACTTGTTTCCAAATTGATTTCCAAATATTACTCCTATAAAAGATAAGATAAAAGTGATTATTCCAATGGTTAGTAAAACAAAAGGTATATTTAATATAAAAAAAGAAAAAGTAATCCCTACTGCAAAAGCGTCAATGCTTGTTGCGAGTGCAAGTATTATCATAATAGAAAATTTGATACTATCGTTTTGACTTTCATTTTCTTCTTTTAACATATTACTCCCAATAAACGTCAATAAAAAGAAAATAATCCAGTGATCAAATTCTTTGAAAAGATTGGAAATATTATTTCCAATTAAAAAACCAAATAATGGCATTATTATTTGAAATATGGAAAAATATAATGATATTATTATTGCTTTTCTATAATCTAATCTATTCATTGATAATCCTTTACATATGGATACTGCAAATGCATCCATCGCAAGGCCTATTCCAATAAAGATAATTTCAATTAGTTTCATTAATAATATGTATGAAAAAAAGAAAGATTTTATTCTTTCTTTTAATGATGATGGTGATGTTCTAGAGAAGTTGTTTCCATATGGCATTCTTTATCATTACAGGTTTCTTCTTCTGTTTCTAAAATTGCATGACAGATATGATGTTCTGCAAGTTCTTCTCGTATTTCATTTTTTAGTTTTTTAATATCTTTTGCTTTGGTTACTATATGCATTGTTGCATTATTATTTACTCCATCCATACTCCATACATGAATATGATGAATATCTTCTACTCCTTTTATTTTTAATAAGTGCTTTTTTATTTCTTCAATATCAATTTCTTTAGGAGTTTTTTCTAAGAAGATATCTAAAATTCTTTTTAAGTTTCCTATAGAATGATATAATATATATAAGGATACTGCAATACTCATAATTGGATCTATAATTTTTATATCTGTAAAGTTCATAATGATTGCGCCAATTAATACTACAATCCATCCTAATACATCTTCTAACATATGTAGATTAACAGATCTTTGATTTATAGAATCCCCTTCTCTTGTTACATAAGCTGCAATATAATTTAAAATGACTCCAATTACTGCGAAAAGAATCATTCCATGATAATTAATCTCTATTGGATTTATTATTCTTTTAATTGCTCCATATATTACTAAGATAGAACCAACTAATAAAATTGTTGTGGTGATTACTCCTCCTAATACTGAATATCTAACATAACCATAGGTATATTGATTATCTGCTCTTTTTTTGCTTTTCTTTTCTAAAAAATAAGATAATCCAATACTGATGGCATCTCCAAAATCATGAACAGAATCTGATAGAATTGCAACAGAATTGGTAAAGAATCCTCCAAAAAATTCAAATATGGAAAAAAGAATATTTAATAAAAAAGCAACTAATATATTTTCTTCTGTATTCATATACTACCTCCACTATTATTATAGCATTATTGAACAAAAAAGATAAGTTTTCTTATCTTTTTAGTTCATAAAACAATAACCTTCGTGATTTGTATAACCTGGAGGACATTCTCCTGGACCTGGTATTGGATATTGTTCACTACAAGAATAATCTATTGTTCCACCATCTTGCATACAATTATGAGAATAACAAATGCCATTTTCTTCCCAGTCATATCCACATCCACCTGGTTTTACTAATTGGAATGTGTCGTAACAGCCATCCCAAATATATTCTTCATAATCATATTCACATTGTGGTTGTGGTGCAGGTTCTGGTTCAGGCTCTGGAACTGGTGCTGGCTCTGGACTAGGTTCTGGAGATGGTGTTGGTTCATTTTTCTGTTCTTCGAGAGTAACGACTATTTTCGTAATGTCTTCTATCTTTTTCTTTAATCCATTTTCACTCGTTGTTGTTTGTTTTTCTTTTGTCTTTTCTACATCGGTAATGTAATAAGAAAGATTTTTTTCTAAGTCTTTTACTTCTTCTGGTTTATATTCGAATACAATTTCAGGTACTTTTGGTTCTAGGAATAAAGTATCGACTTTTAATACTTCTTTTCCATCTACTGTAATCGTTTCTCCATTGGTTACCACTGTTTCTGTATAAGGCTCTCCAGGATTTATTAATGAATGAATATAATCAGCTAGTTTAATAAAGTGAGTTTGTCCATTTTCTTGATACATAAAATAATAATAGTATTCTTTTTCTGCTACATTATAAAGCATTTCTACTCTTGCATCTTCTTTATCAATGACAAATTCTCTTGGTTCTCCATTTACTAATAAGACTAGTAATAAGTATTTATTTTCTTCTATTACAGGGTCTAGACTTAGTACTGGTGGTACTTCAGGATCTTCTGAATAATCATAGATTACTGCAGAATAAGTATCTGCCATTTCAACATTATTTTCTGTTAAAGTTGTTTTCGCTGTTTGAGAAAAACTATTCAAATAGTGATAATATTTCTTTCCCCAATCAGGCATTGGTTTTGGTTTGTTAAGTCCTTTGAAGATAAAATATCCTCCAACTAATAAACATAATAATACTATTAATCCTATTAGAAGTGGGACAAGGTTATTCTTTTTCTTTTCTTCTTTCTTTTCTTCTTTTTCCATATAACTCTCCTATTCTAGTATCATTATAACATACTAGGTATTCAAATATGAGTATATTTTGTTTGATAATTCTTGATAGCCTTTCTCTGTTAGATGAATATTATCATAAGAAAGATAATCTTTATGTTTTTCTATTTCTTTATAAAATGGGATAATTCTTATGTTTTCCTCTTCTTTTATCGAATGATCTACATCTACTATTGTTAATTGATATTCTTTACATAGATTGACAATTTCTTCTAGCTCTTTTTTCTTTAAATTTGTTTTTTGATCAAGCATTATGACAATATTATTGGAGAATGTTTTGTCTTTTATATTTTTTTTGATGATTTCTAATAGTTTTTTATTGGTTAAATCTTCTTGTGTAATAAAATTCGAATCTGGGAAATAATCTTTCATATAAACATAAGAACCCAATAGTAAATCATTTCCAATAAAAGTAATTTTCTTTTTTAATTCTTCTTCATGTTGTTTTACTTGTTCTTCCTTTTTGTTGTCTAAATCTTTTAGAAAATCTTCATATATTGCATTATAAATTGTTTCTGCATAAACTCTACAACCAGTAACTGTTGGATGAACTTTATCATAGATTAAATATTCTGGATGAGCACTGGCAACACTTACCCAATCAATTATGGTAATATTAGAGTGTTTTGATGCGATATCATCAAGAGATGGATTAAAAGTATCATAATCAGCATTGGTTGCATTTAACCAATAGACTTTTCTCTCTCCAATGATATCCATTAATTCTTCTTTACATTCTCCTAAGCAACTTCCATTGGTTCCAACATTCAAGAGTAAGATATCTCCCAGCATTCCTTTATTTTTTAAATCTTCAACTACTCCTTTTGTCTGTCTTTCTGTACGATTTTCTACTGCATCAAAATATCCATTTGGGAATACTTCATAAAGATCTTTAATAGCTAATTCCATAATAGAATCACCTATCCCAACAATCTTTAGATTCTTTACAATTTCATTTAGATTTTCTTTATCACTATCTAATTGATTAATTAAAGTATTATAATCATCCTCTTCGGTTTTTAATTTTTCTTGATATTCTTTTTGTTTTTTTTCTATTAATTTTGAGTTTTCTAATAAATCTGCTTGTAGTTTTTTCATATCTTTTGTATTATCTTTCGTTATTATAAATTGATAAGTTCCTAGTATTGATAACCCACCAAAAAGAAAACATAATACTATTCTTATGATTTTATTCTTTTTTTCATCCATTATTGTATGTAGTAAAACAGAAATAATGATAATCAAAAATAAAATTATTACTAATCTATAGAAATGATTTATATCGATTGATTGAATAAAAAATATTATAGGATATTGAACTAAATAAATTTCGTAACTGATATTTGAAAGTGTTAATATTATATTTTTAAATATAAAACTATTGTCTTCAAATGCACTAAGATGAATCATTAACAAACTTATAATAGTTGTTCCTACCATAGATGGAATCAATAAAGATGATTTAAAATCTATAAATATAAAAATTAAGATTAATAATAAAGATAGAATAGATAATATTATTAGATTAGATTTCTTATTTTGATGAACTGGTTTGTGATAAATATGGAAAAAACCTAATCCTAGTCCTAGTAATAAAGAGAAAGATCTTGAGAAGGTTCCATAATAGGCATTCATTAATTGGTGATTTAGTATTTTATATGAGAATAAAATGATACTTGATATGGCAAATAATAATAAAATACTATATAATACTTTTTCATTTGTTCTTTCTTTTATCTTTTTTAATCCTAGATAAAGAACAGGAACAACAAGTTCAAATTGTAAGATGATAGAAGTAAACCAAAGATGAATGAATGGAGATGAAATATGTCTTACAAAATAATCAAGTTCTGCATTTAATTGCCAATAGTTATTGTATCCTAGTAATACTGATTTTGTTTCTGCTTTTAAATTAATCCATTCTGTATTAAATAATAATACAATACCTAATGTTGTCATTACAACAATTATTAAAGGAAGATATATTTTTTTTAATCTTTTCCAATAATAGTCTTTTAAAGAGAAGTTTTCTTTCTTAGATAATGATTGTATCGATAAATATCCAGTTAAGGAAAAAAATATGCATACTGCGATGAATCCACCTTTTAATAAATTTAAATGATATAGAAGGATTGCGATTAATGATAAGACTCTAATACAGTCAATATAAATATAATGTTTTGTCTTCATATAATCCCTCTTTTCATTTTTTATTTTAAGTCTTTATAGGTATAAATGATATTTGACTCTAATATATGATTCATATAAGCTTCATTATCACATGGATAATTTGGTCTTTCAAATTCTCTTATTTCTATATGATTTAGTTCTTCTTCTGTAATGGAATATCCTAAATCTTTATGAAAACTAATATGTTTTTCCATTTGATACTTTATTGCATCTTTTAATGTATTAAAAGAATAAATTCCTTTGTTTTTTTCATCAGAATGTTCAAAATAATAATATTTATTATGATCTTGATATACTAAATATGTATGTGTAATAAAAGAGTTATCTTCATTTGGATAATAAAACCATATAAAAAATGTTTTTGTCTTGTAGTGATTTTCTTCGAACCAAGTTCTTTCTAATTCAACTTGATCCCAACATATGCCAAGACCATGTTTTAGAATTCGATTTTTATCACATAAAGTAAAGTATTTTCGACAAGCTTCTTGAAAAGAAGAATTAGAGTCTTCATTCCATTCTGTATATTCTTTATGGTCTGTTCCAAAAATGCCATAATGTATATACTGATTCATAAATTCTAATAATTCTTCTGGAGTTTTAATACTATTATATTCTTCTTCAAGATTCATATTCATTCCTCCATTTTTACTATTTTTATTATATCATAATTCAAAAAAAGATAATTGATTAATCCAACTATCTTTTTATTTTTTTAATACTTTTTCTAATCTTTTTTTCTCTTCTATCTTATAAGCAATATGAGCAACTCTTTCGATATTTCTTACTTCGTCAATATCCATTTCTAAGTATTCTGCAATAGATTCTAAAGAATAACACTTTCCTTCTATTAATCCCATTTCAAAACCTAAAATGATTGTATCAATTAAACGTAGATTATTCATTTTATCTTTCCATTCTTTGGTATTTAATAGTTCTAATAATCTAGCATAAGTACGTACATCTATCTTTTCTGAAGTTACTTTCTTTTCACCATTATTTGATTTTAGTATTGGTCCTTTTTCTACAATCTTTCTATCTTGTTGATGTTCTTTTCCAATTAAAAATTGTTTTGTAGAACCAGCATTTTCATCATATTTTTTTTGGTATTCTATAATATTTTTTAATGATTTTCTTGGACTATTGGTATAATCAATAAAATCTAGTATATTTTGTGATGTCCTTAATTTCATTAATGCTTTCATTTCAATTTGTCTTACTCTTTCTTTTGAAACACCAAATTCTTTTCCAATTGTTTCTAGATGCATTTCTTCTCCATAAAAGCCATAACGACATTTAATTACTTCTTTTTCCCTTTCTGTTAATCCAGCATCATCTAATAATTTCATAATTAAATCATTTAAAGAATCTTTTATCATATCCTCTTCAATATTAATAGATTCATCTTTTATAGTATCCTCAATTTCAGTGTCATCCCCATTTTTTATTAATTCATTATAACTAATTGTATCATCTTGAAGTATTTGAATTTTAACAATATCTTCTTCTGAAACATTCATTTCTTCTGATAATTCTGTTACTGTTGGAACTCTTCCTAATTCATGTTGTAGTCTATCAACTGTTTCTCGATACTTCCCTATTTTTTCGTATGCTGAAGAAGTAAGTCTAATCATTCTTCCTTTACTTGCGATCATCCTTCCTATATATAATCGAATCCAATCGGTTGCATAAGTAGAAAACTTATATCCCATACTTCCATCAAATTTTTCTACTGCACGAATTAATCCTAAGTTTCCTTCTTGAATTAAATCAAGTAATGGAAAACCTCTATTTAGAAAATGTTTTGCGATACTTACAACTAATTTTAAATTACATTCTATTAGTCTTTTTTTTGCTTCTATATCTCCATTTTTAATTCTTTCAGATAATAATGCTTCTTCTTCTCTAGATAATAGTGGATAATCTTTTATTTCATTCAAATAAGCATTTACACTACTTGTAGGAGTTAAATTCTCATATGATTCATTTTTGTTGTTAATTACTATATTGTTTAATCTACAGTATATTTCTATTAAAGACACTAGAGAATTATTTTCTTTTAATACTTTTTCTAATTTATTCTGTTTTTTTAATCCTTCAACTATTCCTTTTAATAGTTTTTTTCCACTTTTATTTTCATTAATTAGATAAAAAATATTTTCTGGAGTCATTTCAATTTTTTTAATAGAAAGATATTCCTTTAGTATTTCATAGTAATCTAACAAATCTTCTAAATTATCTTTTTTTAATGGATAATCTTTAAAGAATTCATTTATTATTTCTTTTTCATTAAATGAATTTCTTCTTTCAGTCTTTATCTCTTTACTAATTTCTTGTCTTAGATAATCAATATATGGAATATCATTTTTATATTCTCTTTTTGATTTTTCAATTATTCTTAATACTAATTCATAATAATCTTGTTCTTTTATTCTGTGTTTATAATATGTATAGTATAAATTTGTTAGATCTGAATACAATTGTCTTAATATTTCTGTTGAGTCTGCTTGTAGGATACGATTAAATTTCATAAAGCACTTCCTTTAAATTGGCTCCTATTATACCATGTTTGTTAGAAATAGTAAATATTTCCCTATTTTAAAAAAAATAGATAGGTAACTATCTATTTTTTAAACAAACATTGGTTCTCTTTTGAATACTCTTTCTTCTTTGTACTCATATTCGTCTAGTAAAACAACTTCTCCTTTAGCAAGAGACTTTTTAACATCAATTAGTCTTTGATTACTAGAGCCTCTAAATAATAGATTTAAATTTCTCTTTTTTAATATAAATCTTCCATCTACTAGAACATCTATTTTATTTAAGAACTCTTTATAAATAGGCTTTTTCTCTGCCATTTTTAAAATTTGTTCATAAGTAAAACCTGTATATACCCAAATGTTAAGTCCTTTTTTTATTGCATATTCTGCTATTTCGTTACATGCTTCTGGTTGATACATAGGATCTCCTCCACTGAAAGTTAATCCCGTTTGATATTCTAGTTCATCAATTGCTTCAAAAACAGCATCAATTGGTACTAAACCTCCTCCTTCGAAATCCCATGTTTGTGGATTTTGACATCCTTCACAATGATGTCCGCATCCTTGTGTCCATAGTACTGCCCTTAAACCTGGTCCATCCACAATACTATCGGATTGAAGATCTGCTGCTAATCTAATTACTCTATTATTTTGTTGCATGTGTTACTCTATCGCTAACTTCTGCTTTTTTAGCATTATTAAATCTATCAAGAGTACCAACTAAATATCCTGTAATTCTTCTGATACGATCAAATTTAACCCCTTCACCTACTGTTTTTACTTTTTTATTATCTTTATCCATAATTATTACCTCTTTCTTATTTTTTATTCTTATTTACTACAACACTCATAACAAGTGATTTTTTCCATTTCAACGCCCTCTCCTTCATGTCTTCCACATCTAGGGCAAACATCTTTGATGACTCCGACATATCCACATACTGGATCTCTGTCTACTGGATGGTTAATTGCTCCATAACCAATATCATTATCATGCATGATTCTTACAACAGATTCAAATGCATCTACATTATTTACTGTGTCTCCATCTAATTCTACGTAAGAAATATGTCCTGCATTTGTAAATTTATGATATGGTCCTTCAATTTCCATTTTATGTTTTACGCTTGTCTTATAATATACTGGTACATGGAATGAATTAGTATAGTAATCTCTATCTGTTACTCCTTTAATTTTTCCATAAATAGAACGATCTATTGCGACAAATCTACCACTTAATCCTTCTGCAGGAGTTGCAAGACAAGTAAAGTTTAAATTATATTCTTTTGTGAATTCATCACATTTTTCTCTCATATGTTTAATGATTTCAAGTCCTAATTTTTGAGCTTTATCACTTTCTCCATGATGTTCTCCAATTAATGCTTTTAATGTTTCAGCTAAACCTATAAATCCAATGGATAATGTTCCGTGTTTTAATACAGTTCTTAGTCTAGTAGTATTATCCATATTTTCACTATTTATCCAAACATGACTTCCAAGTAAGAATTTGAAGTTAGCTCTTGTTTTAGAACATTGACATTCAAATCTTTGAAGTAATTGATTCTTAACAAGATCCATTGTTTCATCTAGTTCTTGATAGAATGCTTTCATATCAGCTTTATCTCTTTCTCCTAAAGCAATACCATGTTTAATAGCAATTCTTGGTAAATTTATAGATGTAAAACTTAAATTTCCTCTACCTGGAGTTACTGATGGCCCGCATACGTTTGCAAGTACTCTAGTACGGCATCCCATATAACCAACTTCAGTTTGATAATCTCCTGGAACTAAAAATGGTTTATTAAAGCTTGAATCTAAGAATGAGAAGTTAGGGAACAATCTTTTTGCAGAAACTTTACAAGCTAATCTAAATAAATCATAACTTGGATCTTCTTTATTATAGTTTACTCCTTCTTTTACTTTAAAGATTGAGATTGGGAAGATTGGTGTTTCTCCATGTCCTAAACCTTCATCCGTTGCAAGTAAGTAATTCTTGATAACCATTCTTCCTTCTGGGGAAGTATCTGTACCAAAGTTAACAGATGAAAATGGTACTTGAGCTCCTGCTCTAGAATGCATTGTATTTAAATTATGAATAAATGCTTCCATTGCTTGATATGTTGCTCTATCTGTCTTCTTAATTGCAGTTTCATAAGCATTTTGGAATAAGTCTTGTAATCTTTTGCTTTTTTCAGTAATATCAGCAAAAACGTTTAAATCAAATTCTATGCTTTCTAACCTATCAATTGTTTCTAAAACTTTATCAAATTTAACTAATTCTTTAAATCCTTCAAAGTCTAGTAAATCATTTAATTCTTGTTTAAATTCTTTTTTGAATGTTTTTAATACTCCTGGAGCCATGTAATAATCAAATGCTGGAATACTTTGTCCACCATGTTGTTCGTTTTGATTAGATTGAATTGCAATAGCAGCAAGTGCACTATATGATCCAATACTATTTGGTGTTCTTAAAAAACCATGTCCTGTTGAAAATCCATTTTTAAATAATTTGTTTAAATCGATTTGTGTACAAGTTGTTGTTCCCATTGCCCAGAAATCTAAATCGTGGATATGAATATATCCTTCATCATGTGCTTTTGCAAATTTTGAATCCATTAAGTAAGCTTTTGCAAATTCACGAGAAACTGTTGAACCAAAATGTAACATTGTACCCATTGGTCCATCTCCATCTACATTTGCATTTTCTCTTTTAGAATTTTCTTCTAAGGCTGTTTTTAATCCTAATGCCTCAATAGATTTTACAAATTTATGTTGTTGTTTCACAACAAATGCATCACGTGATGCAGCTCTTCTTTCACGATATCCTTTGAATGATTCATAAACTTGATCATATTTCAATTTCTGTAAAACTGCCTCAATCGCATCACTTACGTCTTCTACTCCAATTGTTTTACGGTCTTTATATTCTTTTTCGATATAATCTAAGACTTTTTCTTTTACTTTATTGACTTCTTTTTCATCATAGTCTTCAAATACGCTATCAAAACCCTTTTTTATTGCTATTGCGACCTTTGTGTCATTGAAATTTACTCTTTGACCACTTCTTTTGACCACAGTAATTTCGTCAAAGAAATTCTTTTCTTCTTTTTCCATGTATTTATTCTCCTTATCTTTTTTCTTCGGCTATAATAAGTGTATCACAATCTACTTTTTTGTAAATGTTTTTTTTAAATATTTTTTTAAAATTAACACATCTTTACAAAATGTTTTTTTGAAATTTTCTTCTCAAAAAACATTTACCTTTATTTATCAACATTTTTAGAAGATTAACCTTTTTTGTTCGATTTACAACTATATTATGTCAATTATAATTTCCCTTTATATATCAACAGTTTTGTTATAAATACCAATTAAAAAAGCGACTATATCTCGCTTTCTATATATATTATACTGTGGATAATTTATTATTTACGAATATTTATACAACTTTTTTATTTTTCAATAAATAAAAAAAGTGCTATTTTTTTATTAGCACTTTTTTTAGTTTGTTATTTTTATGAGTAGCATAAGTAATTCCAAGTATTGATAAAATGAATAAGATAAATAATATTTTTGCATTTACTGTTTGAGGGTTAGTCATTTCATATGGATTTTCTGGATCTACTCCTGGATCTGGATAAACGATTTCATATTTTTCCCATGTTGCGGTATAAATAACATCTTTTGTTGCTTTTGGAGCAATTTCTTTATCCCATCCCATAAAGACATATCCTTCTCTTGTTGGAGTTCCATTAAATTGTGGAGTATCAGAATTGATTGGTAAATCAAAGTATACTACATTCGCAAATGATTCTCCTCCACAGCCATCTGCATAAACAATATTTACTGTGTCAGCATCAGCATTTAAATTTGTTTCTGTTTGATTATCAGTAATTATGTTTTGATATTGGAAACTAATTTTTAATTTCGTTGGGTCTTCTTCATCAGGTTCTACTGCACAGTCTAAGTTCTCAAAGTTATTATTTGTTTCAACATCGATATCTTCTATATTCCTTGTTGTTTTAAATACTTTTTTACTAGGATCAGTTGTATTAGCATCGTAATCAACAATTGTAATTCCACTATCTACATATTTAACTGCATCTGTTAATTTTTGCCATTCTTCAGATACTAAGACAATTCCATCTCTTCTTAATGCATAAACTATTAAGTCATCTGTTAATAATCCAGATTTATCTTCTGAGAATTCAATTTGATTCTTATTTGAATCTAAGTAAATTACTTCATCTAAGAAATATAAATTAGATTCAGCTTCATCTCTATATTTTTGATATGTTTCATGATAAGTAATACATTCTTCATTATCTGAATAACAATATAGATTAGCAGTTGATGGTATTGTCATGGTATCATCACTTTTATCTCTTACTACTATTTTACCATCATATGGTTTATCTATATATATATCATTTGAAGTTGTTAAAGTAATTGATGTTATCGTGTTAACTGGACTATAACTATATCTATTATTTGTAAAGTCTGCTGCCGTTATGGTTGTTTCTCCATTTGCTGCATCATTTAATAATATTTCGAAATCCGTTTTCTCCGTTTCCAATGCGAATTCAATTGAATTAATGTTTTCTGATGTTACAGTTTGTGTTGGAGTAGAATTTGCAATAGTAGGACTACCATATATAACAAAAGTATCTAATGCTGTATCAGATGCAAATGCTTGTACTCCAATATTTGTAATCGTATGATCTAATGTTACGCTCTCTAATGATACATCATTATAGAATGTTCCTTTTGGAATATTTCCATCTGCTGTTTTAAAGTTTTCTACTTTCACTAGATTTGGCATGAATGAGAAGATAAAATTATCTGTTAAAGTAATATTATTGTTAACAATATCCATACCAGAATACTCATTACCTAATGTTTCTAAGCCAGATCTTAGAAAAGCAAATTTACCAATATTAATATCTAATCCTTGTCTTAATTTAACATTTAATAATGCTGGTGTATCCATAAATGCATACATACCGATATCTGTTAAATTTTCGTCTGCAGATAAATCTACTTCTACTAGATTATCACATTCTATGAAAGCATACGGAGTAATAGCATGAAGATTTTTGAAAACTATTTTGGTAACATCCATATCACAAAACTCTGGTAAATAACCATAGTTTGGTGAAGCTTGATAAAGTCCTTCACTTGGTAATTCTGTAACATTATCCTCAAAATTCAATATACTGACAGATGTACCGTGTAATAAATCTAATACTCTATCACCATTTGTTACGGTACTCGTCAATGCACATTTGAAAGTTACTGAATTTCTTGCAAGATTCGCATAGGTTTTCGTATGGTCTTGGATGTCTCCTGAAAATGCAGCATGACCAATTGATGTTACTGTAGCCGGTACAACAATATTATCATTAAATTTACAATCAGAAAAAGCATTGGCTCCTATTGTTTTTAAAGAGGTTGGTAAATTGTTTGGCACATTAACATTAGCACTCATAAAAGCACGTTCACCAATCGTTTGTAGTCCGCTTGGAAGAGTCAAATCATTTGTCACTTTTGTTTTAAAGAATGCATTATATCCAATTGTTGTTAAAGTAGAAGGTAATTTTAATGTTTCAACTTGTGCTTCTTGTAAGAAATTATTCGGCATAGAAGTTATGGATAGTCCTTCTAGGTCAATTACTTTTGCTTTTACACCAAAGAACATTCCATGATTTCGTGTTGTTGATGGTATTGTGACTCTAGAAGTAAATTTTATTAAATCATATTCGTTTGAAAAATTACTGGATGTCATGTAATTATAACCAGAATTTGCTGTTGGGAAATAACTTAGAATTTCTTTTCTATCCTCAGATGCTGAAGCAAAATTGAAAAAATTACAATCTATAATTATTTTTTTCAAATATGGAGTATGATGAAAGGCATTGTTTCCTGAACTTGTTAGTGTACTCGGCAATGTAACTCCAGTAATATTAGAATACTCGAATGCATAAGCTCCAACGGTTTTTAGATTTGGAAGATCTAAATCAATATTTAATCCT
Organism: Bacilli bacterium; assembly: GCA_017405445.1. GTDB lineage: Bacteria > Bacillota_I > Bacilli_A > RF39 > UBA660 > UBA3789. The sequence goes on from JAFRAK010000001.1 coordinate 33,711, forward strand.
GTACATCCTCTAAATGCACAGTCCCCAATATATGTTATTCCTGTAGATAATGTTATACTAGTTCCACTATTACGCAAAGCATATTCAAATGCACATTCCCCTATTCCTAATACAGAATTTGGCATTGTAATATTTACTAAGCTTTTAGTTGTGGTTGGAGGATAATTTCCATATGATGGTTGGTTCCAAAGGTTAAAGTTCCTTCCCCCAATGAAATGATAGCCATCTCCTATTGTTAATTTTTGAAGGGAATTTAAGTTGTTCAAAAAGCTAGCCTGTAATACATTTTTATATGTACTACTATTATTGTTAATCATATTATATTCTGTTGAAGATCCTCCATAAGATCTGGAAGCTCCATAATTAGAAATAATACGGGCAGTATCACCAGATGAATATGGAGCAACTAATACTACTTCCTGAATAGTATTTGCTGCTGATTTAGATGAGTCAGTAAAAAGATTAGATGTACCACAAAGAACCCATAGTGCATTTATTTTATTTGATAATGTATCAAACGCTATAGTTACTCTTGTTATTGGATTGTTATACCAAATAGAAGCTGTATCCATATAGGAAAGACTTTTCGGTAAATATAAATTTGATATTAGATTATTGGCAAAAGCACCATGTTCAATTTTTTGAACACTTCTCAAATCTAATGATGATATTTTAGAATTATTAAATGCTTGCGGTCCAATTTCAATTACATTATTTAAATATGGACTACTAATAAATGTGTTTGCAAAAGCTTTATAAGGAATTACTGTAACGGAATTTGGTACATATAAAGTATTTAATTTCGAATTATTAAATGCTTCATCTCCTATTACTGAAATGCTTGTGGAACTAAAATCACCATTCGTCATATAGGTGTTTTTAAATGCTTCTGATCCAATGGATGTAATATGATTCCAAGTAATGTTTGCACTTGGTGTATTCATAAATGCACCTGCTTGTATTTCATAAGCATTATTTAAAAAACTAATTGTTGATAAATTCGAACATCCTTTAAATGCTGAAACTCCAACAGTTCCATTTATACTTAAACTTGAAGTGTTTGAGTTTTCAAATGAACCAGCTAACACAGCTGTAGTGTTTGGTAAACTGATTACTGGATTTTGAAATGTTACTCCATAGAATGCTCCAGGTCCTACTAGGGTTACTTTATCTAAATTAACCATATTTAATTTTAAACTTCTAAATACATCCTTTCCTACTTCGGAAGCGGTTGAATTTAATGTAATTGTTACATAATTTGAAGTACTCATATTATTTCTAAAAGGAGTTACTCCATCAACTTTATTTGCATTAGATAAATCAAGAGAAGTCACAACGTTTGAAAATGTTGATGGGGTTCCTAAATTGTGATCTGCAAAATTCTCAAATACATATGTTGCATTACTAGAAATAGATGCATCTTCTGCTTGAAAGAAAGATAATGTAGGTATCGTATATGAATTAGATGATGATGTCGTATCAAAAAAGGATACATGTAAGGTTGTAGTAGTAGAATCATATCCATATTGCCATCTATTACCATTACTATCTGTTACTAAATGATATACTACTTCCGCATTTACTGGAACATAGTAAAAGAATGCCATAACTGTTGCAATTACCATTAGTATTGGTGTAAATAGCATTAAATATTTTTTCCTTCTTAGAAATTTTTTCATTTTTTTCATATAAATCACTACTCCTATTATTTAATTATATTATATCCTACAATACTATTATTTTGTAGGATAAATTTTGTTGTTTACTATAAATTGACAAAAAAACAAGTTATTTCATTTGTTCTTTTAATATTCTTTCTAATTCTTTTGTTACAATTCCATAGTTTTTTGGATAGCTCATATAACCTGATGCAGATATTGATTTTCCATCTTCATATGTAACATAAAAATGGAAAGAATTGCCGTCTAATACTCTTGAATCCGTTTTGTTAAAGCCATCCCATTCTGATACTTGATATTTATTTAAAAGATCTTCTATCTGTTTTAAAGTTTCTTCTGATAATTCATATTCTTCTTGTTCTTCATTACTTTTTCCTTGTGGTTTAATTTTTAAGATACAAGATTTTTCACATTCTATATTATATCTGACATCTGCATTTATATAGTATCCTGTTGTATAAAAGTATTCTAGACTTTTTATATTTTCTATTTTCATCTTTATTCCTTTTTCTAACCTATTATATATCAATAATACTGAAAGAATGATTCCTAATAATATAAATACTATAATAATACTATTCTGTTTCTTCATAAACTGGATTTGTCATTTCTATTACAACACTATTATCAATTACAAATTTTAATTTTTCTTTATTCTTTGGTATTTGATATCCTAAATAACCTGACACTTTATCTCCTGCAAGTAAATTGGTACTTGGTAATTTGTTGTAATCTTTCTTTCCTTGGATTACGTTACAGAAATTTTCATCTGCTTTTAATCCAGAGGAGTATACTACTTCATCTTCTGCTTTTACATCTACATTATAAACAATACTACTAGTTGAAATAGATTCTTCTGATGTGTTTTCAATTAGAAAATGAAATGCTACTTTTTGATATCCTTCTTTTGTATTACAGTTTTTAAAGAAATCATCATAATATTCATATGTTTCATAACTATCTAGTGTAATTGCATATTTTTCTGTATTTACTTTTTCATTTAATGCTCCTTCTACTGCCTTTTTAGTACGTGGTTTTTTTACTTGTGAAAAGGCCATTATACCAAATCCTACAAATACCGCAATAATGATAATTGTTGCAATTACAAAGTGAATTCCAAATCCTGTTGCAGCTACTTTCATTGCTTTTTTTGTTTTATCTGATAATTCTTTTTGTTTTGCTTCTAATTCTTCTTGTTTTTTCTTCTCTTCTAGTTCTAGTTCTTTATGATATTTTTTAATAACATTACTACAATTAGCTCCACATTTTGGACAAGTAGTATCATTCTCCGTAATAATTGTTTTACAATACTCACATTCTAATATTTTCTTACTCATTTATTTCACCTCTACACTATATTTATTATATCATTTTTTTCTTATTCTGAAAATAAGAATCTATAAAAGTCTTTTTCTATAATTAATCTCGCAATATTTAATCTAGTATTCACATATTGATTTACAGTACTTACATAATCTTCATCTGTCTCTTTTGTTGGCACAAAGGTTGAAGTCCCTGCATAATATTTACCATAATCTGTAACCCAACTATAGTCTGACATAATCGCTATACCAGATGAATCAGATAAAATGTCTTTTCCAGTAAATAATCTTGAATCATATTTTATTCCAAATAAATTATATAATGTTGGGACAACATCTGTAGACATACAAGTTTTATTAATTTCTTTATTATCTGATTTAGGATTCCACATGATTAAAGCATTATGATTTACTCCAATTTCATCTCTATAAAAGGAAGAAAGACTATTTATAGAATCAATATCTAATTCATAAGGGTAATGATCTGCCATTAATACAATTACTGTATTATCTAATTTGTTTCTGTTTTTTAATTCGGTTATTAATTTTTCTAATGCTCGATCTAATTCTATTTGAGTTGCGACATAAGCTTTTGCACTTTCTGGTAAATCTAGATTTTCAACATAATCCATATTTTTATATGCTATATAATTATTATCAAAGTCATATGCAAAATGTCCAGATACAGTCATATAGTATGCAAAGAAAGGATTATCATTGTCTATATAATCACCTAATGTTTCGCTTATCATTTCTTCATCTGATTCAGGCCATATATCACAATTAATTCTATTTTCTAATCCATTAAAACAACCTAAATAATTATGGAATCCTTGACTAGTTAGATAAACATCTCTATCTTGAAATTCAAACCAATTATTATGATATGCATAAGTACTATATCCTAATTTTTCATATGTTGTTGCTAAGGCAAAGGGATAATAGTTATTTCCTTCTCTCCATTTTGTTAGATTTGAATAATCTGGATATAGTCCTGTTAATGACTGAAATTCTCCTCCAATTGTTGATAAAATATTGGGAGTATAAAAGTTTTTAAATTGAAATCCTGAATGGGTTAATTGATAAAGAGTCGGCGTTAATTCTTCTGAAATACCAATCTCACTAAAACTTTCTGCAGTAATATAAATCACATTATATCCTTGCCATATCCCAGTATATTCATTTTGAGAAGTTGGATTATCATTTAATATATAATCATTTATCATACTAATTTCAGAATCTCCAATATCTCTAATATTTAAATCTAAAATGTTCTTTTCATATATTTTTTCTTTTTGTGTATCTAAATCTAATGATACACTTTTTAATACTTTTGGATGAAATCCAAAGATACATCTTTTAATATCTAGATAATAAGAATTTAAAACTCCTATTTTATGTATGTTTAAGGATATATTATTAATATTGTAGTATAAATCATATAAACCATGAGATTCTTTTTTCGTATTGTTTATTTGAAAAAGCATTATTGGAACACAGATACTTATCAATCCCAAATAAATAATATTATATTTCCAATTATTCTTTTTTATTATTCTGTTTCTATGAAGAATACAATATAGAATTAAAGGTATAAAAAATAGAAAGATAATACTTATATTATTCATTATTAGTATTATAGTATCTTTTTTAAATGAATTTAATTGATCACTTAATCCTAAATTATGAAAGGTAAAAAACACTTTAAATATTTTATAAAACACAAATTGTGTTGAAAATAAAATGGCAAGAATAATAAATACTAAAATAGTGGTAACAAAACTTGTCTTTTTCCCAATCGTGTTAGTCATTAAACATAAGATGGAAGATAATATGGTATCTGATAAAATGACTTGAATTATCATATTAATAGATATTGATTGTTGAAGTAACAATTGAAAACTGATTTCTAAACTTAATATTACAAAAAAGAATATTATAAATTGTGCATAACTTGGCCATTCTTTTTTTACTTGTTCTTTCTTTTCTTTTTCCATAATGGTACCTTCTTACTACATATTATTCTAATTAGATTATATCCTAAAAAAAGAAAAAAAAGAATAATTTCTTATTCTTTTTAAAATCCATGGCCACCGCCACCACCGGAAGAGCCGCCGCCTCCGCCGCCTCCTCCGCCTCCGCCAGAGGAACCGCCAGAAAATCCGGATCCTGAGTCAGATGGTGGAGAATATACTTTGTGGGTTCCTACTTTAACCACTTGAATATCTCCTGTTGAAAATTCTATATTACTATTTTTTAATAATGTATAATTTGATGCAGGCGCAATTTTTGTCTTAGACATTATAATAATAAAACCAACAAAGAATGATACGATAAGCGCAATAATATAATTACTAATATGTCTCATTGGTTCTACAATTTTACCACCAGATAAAATTGTATTTATTTGCTTAAAGGTATTTGATGCGCATCCATAATAATCTGCCCTCTTTGCATCTCGATATACATTATCTGTAATAATATTGGCTTTTGATTTTGTTATATATCTATAGTTTTGTCCATCAGAGAATAGATAGATTTGACGATTACTCATATCAATTACAAAAATTGTTCCACTACTGGTTCCAAATAAATTATGATATCTTTGTTCAGAGTAATAAGATGTGGAAGAATAATTATCAATTACTGTTTGAAATGCAATATGGCCATATTCTGTTAATGGAATCATTTCTTCTAATAATTGTTGTTCTTGTTCTGCAGTAAGTAAATCTGCTTCATCGAAAATTCGAGCAGTATAACCTGTCTCTTCATTTTGATAAGTTTTTTCCTCATATGATTTTTCTTCTTCGATTTGAACATATTCATCTGGTATTTCTTCATAGTAAACATCTTCTTCTGCATAAACTGGTTGAATGATTGTAAAGAAAGCAATGAAAATGATCAATAATCTTTTACAATATTTTATCATTTTTCATCACCTCCTCTTTTTTCTAATTGAGGTAATTTATTAGATACTAAAATGTTATGTTCTTTTACAAGATCTTTAAAGGATAATACAACAAAAGCTAAACCAATTAAAGCAGCCCCATATAGAATCTCATCATCGATAATTCCTGCAAATAACACAAATAATGGTATTATCATGGATATAATTGGTTTCCAAATATAAGGACCTGAATTTATCTTTTCTTTTTTTCTTTTATTAATCTTATTGGCAACAGTATATCCAATATCACTGGCATGAGTTGCTCTATCACTAATTTTATTTATTTGAATTATATTAAAAATTAAACTGATAATTGCAAAAAGAATAGTTAGTATACATACTCCATTTGGAGTTAATACAAACATATAATCAATTCCTAAGAATACTGCAATGGATAGAATTAGAGAAAAAATAATATACTTTTTAAAATCAATTGGTATATCTGCAGCCACTTCTCCTGTTTGTCCATTAACTACAGCATAGCTAACATTTTTATTTGCTTTATCTCTGATTGCTAAAAAGTAAACTGGAAACATTCCTATTTTTCTTTCTGTTACATCTAATCCTACTACAGGACTATGGCATCCATATTTGGAATACTCTCTTACTTTTCTTAATTTTTTATTAGCATCTCCTCTTGAAACTTCTCTTGCCTCAGAATCATATGCAGCTTCAGGAACATCTCTTGTATCTGCATAAAAACCTACTAAATAGTTCGGATTAAAATCTAATTTTTCTTTTGTATTGTATGGGATAGCATAACTAAACTTATCATAGTATTTTGATATTAAATCATAAGATACTCCTTCGTATTTTGCATCCACATACACTTTAATTGCATAGTCATCATAATAATCATAGTTTCCAGAAGAATGAGTAAATTTACTTCCATTATTACTTGTATTACCATGATATTCTAATGTATAAATACAATATGGAATAAATATTCCTCTGAATTTTTCTACTACAGTATCTTTTTTCATATAGGCTGGTACAAATAAAGAACGAGATATTTTTTTCTTGTAGTTTTCAATACACTTTTCTTTGTCAACTTGAAAAGGAATGATAAAATCAGGGTTGTTTTGTTTCATCATTTTAGACTCTATCATAGCTTGAGATCCACAGTAGCTGCAGAAAGTAATTGCTGTTTCATCAAATGTCATTAATACTGCTCCACATTGGGAACATGTATAACTCTTTCCTTCAAAAAATTGTCCATTTTTTTCTTCTACTGTTTTCTTCTCTCCAGACATTTTTACTTTTGCTTTTAATTCACTAGGCTTAAATGTAGAACCACAATAACTACATTTAATTTCTTTGTCTTTAACATTAAAATCTAATTCTCCAGTACAATTAGGACATTTAATCATCTAACCACATCACTTTCTTGATCAATTATTTCTTTCATCGCAATTGTATATTGCATTATAAACGGAATGGTTGTATTTTCTAACTTTGAGATATTTTCTAATAATTGGTTTTTAATATCTTCATTCAGATTATCTTTCCATAGTAATTCTAAGCTTTTGGTTGTGTTTTTTAAATTTTCTAATTCTCCTGTTAGTTCATTTATTTTATTACTTATAAGTTCTAAGCTTTCTGCTATTGGTTGTTCATTTATTTGGAATTGATGATTCATTCTTTCATCTCCTCCTCATCTGTTTGATTACTATCTATTTTTATTTGTTTTTCTAGAGAAAAAGAAATGAATTCTAATGATTTAGTTATATCGTGTGATGTTTTTTCTAATTGATTTTTACAATCTGTTAAAGGAGATGACAAGATTGTACTTGAAATAGAATTATTAATTTGAGTAAGACATTCTTGTAGTTCTTTCATTGTTTTTTTTATTGAATTCTTACTTTCATTAATTGAAAATTGTATTTTTTTTAATTCTTCTTTTTCTTCCATGTTTTCTTCTTCCTTTTTAACTTAAAAAAAAGAGTTTTAGCTCTTTATTCTGGCTTTTTATAAGTCATCGTATTTAATACATTTTGAAGATCTTCTTCATTAAATACTTTCATTATTTCTTCATGAGGATTATTACTATTTCCTTCTCCTACTAATAATGTGAAATAATCCTTATCGTCTTGAACTAACGCTACATAAAAGAATACACTTTGTGAATCAGTATATGCAAAGCCCTCGTAACCGTTCCATTTATACTCTTTAAAACCTTGTGCTGTGCTACTTGATCTTTTTGTTAAGTCATAATAGGTTCTTCCAGATTTTTGTAATGATAATTTCATTGAAAAATAATAATCTGGATTATATACTTCATAATAATGGTATACGTAATCAGAGTTTTCAAATTGATGTTCTTGCGCTTTTATTTGAAAGGACATTCTTTTTGGATAAGTAAATAATAGCTCTTCTTGAGATTCACTCTTAATTGTAAAAGAATCAGTTTCTTCTACATTTTTTTCCTTTCCACAACCCGTTATTAATATCAAACTGATTGATAACAATACTACTAGTAATACTCTTTTTTTCATAACTACACTCCCGTTATTCTTTTATCATAAACTACATTTATTATACTATTTTTTTATAAAACAAACAAGATTTATTGATAAATAATCATATCTTCTAATGACTTTCTTATATGATGATTTGGATTTTCAGGGCAATCACTTGTACGATAACCTAAAGGCATTAAACAAATTGGTTCTAATTTTTCTGGTATATTAAAATTCTTTCTTACAATATCTTTATCAAACCTCTTTATCCAAACATTATCAACTCCTAGATTTGTTGCGGCTAACATCATATGAGTTGCGACAATGCAAGCATCCATCTCGTAGGTAGAATCTTCTTCTGTATGATAAGCAATTTCTTTATTACTACATATTAACAAAACTGTTTTTGATTGATAAATACAAGGAGATGCTTCTTCTATTTTTTCTATTGCTTCTTTACTTTGTAATACATAGATTACTTGTGGTTGAATATTCTTAGCAGTAGGAGCTATTCTTCCTGCTTCTAATATTTTTTCTAGTTTTTCTTTTTCTACAATCTTATTTTGAAATTTTCTAGTAGCAGTTCTTTCTCTTATTACTTTATCAAATTCCATTTTTTTACCCCTTTATTGATACTAATTTATTATTTTTAAAAGTATATTTCATAGTATTTAATTGTTCTTGATAATTTAGAATACTATCTCCATAGTACTCAATTTCTTCTTTTGTTTTTGCGTTGTATAAATGATCGTCTTCTAAATATCCTTCTACTGTTGTGATAACAACATTATCATCTATTTCTTTAATATCTATAATTTCTCTAGTGATATCTAGAGGTTCTTTTATTAAAATAGAATTGGTCATATATGTTTTTAATTTATTTATATATCGTACTTTATTTCCATTATAATCAAAAGTATTTGTTTCAAAAGAATCATTAAATAATTTTTGGTATGATTTTTTTAATTCTTCTTCTGATATAACATTATAATCATCTTCTACTTCTAGTTTATCAAAATCCATTTGATTTAAGGCTAGATATGATTTTAATTCGCTTGTTAAATCTCCATTATAGTATTCTTCTAAATATTTACTATTTGTAGATATAATAATCGGATCTAATAGTTTTTCATATTTTTCCTTTAATTCTTCTAATGTAGGTTCTTTCCTCTCTTCTTTTGCTTCTATTTCTTCTTTGGTGTTCTCTTTTTTCTTTTCTTCTGTTTTAGGATTGTAGTCTTTCACAAAAAATCTGGCAAAAAAATCTAATTCATATAACTGATATCCTGCCAAAGCAATTACACCAAGTAATAAAACAATAATAATGTTTTTTTGAAGAATCTTTTTATTTTTTTCTTTAATTATTTTTTTATTTGCTTTTTCTACTTCTTGAATCAAATCTTTTTTTAGTTGTGTATCAATAAATTCTTTTAATTCTTTTTTTAAGTTTAAATCTATATATTCTCTTAGTTCTTCTTTTAAATTAGGAATATCCTTTTCCACTTCTTTTTTTGTTTTTGTGTTACTCATAACCTATCCCTCCATATTTAGTATAATATTTCATCAAAAAAATAACAAGAGGTTCATCTTGTTATTTTCTTTTCTTATTATCTAAATCATTCTCTAACATTTTTTTCAAAGAATTCGTTTTATAGTTAACATAGAATATTACAAATACTATTGAAATCACAAAAAATAATAAATCCCATAATAACATTTTTTCATCATCTGATATTTTTTTATTTAGTGATTCATCTTCATTCATCGATTTAAAGATATCTGTTCTTTCATTTACACTAGTCTCATAAGTTTTTGTTAAAACATTTATGATATCTTCATTATAAGTATCTTCATAACCTTTAAAATATTCATTTCCAATTATGACAAAAGGAATTCCATCAGCTTTAATATTCATAAATTCGGCAGCTTTTTCCATTAGTTTTATATTTTTATTATCTGAATATATCTCAAAAGATACCAATTTAAAGTACTTTCCATATTCTTCTGCATTATCATTTAAAAAATATAGAAATTCCTTACAATACTCACAATTATCTCCTCGAAATAAATAAATTGGTACTTGATTATCTGTTTCTTCATAACTTGTAAATTTTTCTTCTATTCCTGCTTCTTTTAATGTCTCTTTAAAATTAGAATACTGATATTTTTTCCCATTTACTTCTATTTCTTTTGCATATGCATTAAATGGTAACAATAACATTGTCATTATTATTATCATTCTTAATAATCTTTTCATTTATTTCATCTCCCACTATGATTATTATATTATAGTTTTTTTTTAAAGACAATCCTTTTATTTGACACTATTTCAATCTTTTTGTATCATTATTCTCCTTTTTGTGGTATCCTTTTAATAGAAGGATATTTGAGAAGGAGTGTATTATTATGAATAATAATGGGGATTTAGAAGAATTTACTACATCTACTTCTGATAATAGTTCTAAGGAAAAAACTGTTCAATCTACTTCTGGAATAAGGCCAATTTCAAATGCGAGAGAGGGCTTTAATGAATCTCCTAAAGAATCTATTGTTTTAGAAGGTGGAGAACCTCCTGTAGAACCATTGGAACTTTCTAATAGAGATATTGTTGACCCTGGAGTGGTAAAAACAAATAAAAAAGCAAAACCAGTTGAGAGGCAGATAACAGATGTTGATGAAGATGGTGTTGATGATGTACAAGAATTGATGGATAAAATGAAATTATTCTCTTCAGAGGATTATGATAGTAGTCAAAATGTTGATGTTTCAAATATTAAAAAAAGAGTAAGAAGAAGAGAAAAGAAAAAAATTCTTGAGTTTCGTTTATTTAATCGTTTTGCGATTGCTTTAATTGTTTTTGGTACAATTGTATTAATATTAACAATTATTTATATAATTTATATTAATTTGCCTACTAAAAATGGAAGTACATTGCCTATGGGTAAAATAATTCAAGTTAAAAACTCTGTTAATCACTATTCTTTAGTTGTAACAGAAGCAGAAACAAATGTAAATGTTTCAAGAATTGGAATAAGAAACAACTATAACAATAATTTAAGCAATAATATTAATACTAATGATAATTATAATAATACTACTAATGACAATAACAATTACAATAGTAATACTAACGATAATTATAATAATACTACTAATAATAATAACAGTAATTATAATAACAGTAATTATAATAACAATAATAATTATAATACTTATGTTTCTTCTTCAGAACAATTTACAAGAGTAAAAATACAAATCAAGAATAATAAAGGTAGTCCTTCTCCAATTAGAGGTGTTAATGATTTTTACTTAGTAGATAGTTCTCATAAAGTACTTGCGACTTGCTACACAGAAGATGATTTAAGAGATTATAATATCAATGATGCATTACCTAGTTCACTACCTCAGGTAGGAATTGTTGAAGGATACGTCTATTGTAAAACAAGTATGAATTCCTTACCTTATTTAGAGATTATTTCTGCTTCAGGTATTACGGAAAGTACTTCTCCTACTGAAAATACTAAAAGAAGTGGAGAATCATACTATTATGTTAATTTAGGAACAAATCGAAGAACAAAATAAAAGAGATTAATTAATTGAAGTTGTAAGATAAAAGTAGACACAAAAAAACGTGTTTACTTTTTCTTTTGATAAAATAGTTATAGGGAGATGATTTAATGGCGACTAAAGGTCAAAAATTTAAAGAAAGAACTGCAAAAGAAAAATATACAATAATAGAACCATTACTAAATGATGAAGCAACA
>JAFRAK010000006.1 GCA_017405445.1 Bacilli bacterium
AATTAAATTATACATTGATTATTACAATAATGAAAGACCTAGTTATGCATTAAATTATAAAACCCCAATCCAATTTAAAATTGAATCAGGGTTTTAAAGTATCTTTTTTTAAATTGTCTACTTTTACTTGACTACTTTACAAGGTGTTTTTTTATTATTTACTGAAGCCTCTTACATCTTCTTTTATAATTGTATCTATTTCTCCAATGATACGTTTATTCTCATTAAGTTTTTCTGTATGAGTATTAATAAAGTCATTATTCATTCTAACGTCATTCTCAGCATCTTCTGCTACTTTTCTATTTTGATTACAAATTCTTTCAAGTTCTTCACTATATTGTCTTAACATATCAAGTCTTGCTGCATAACTTTTTTCACTTTCCTCAAACATTTCTTTAACTTCTTTTGCTTTTTCAGCAGTTCTTTTAGCTGATGCTTCTGCTTCTTCTTTTTGTTTCTCTGATAATTCTTTTTGTTGCTTTAGATATAGAATCTTTTCTCTTAAGGAATTATATTCTTCTAATTCACTGCGAACAGATTTTTTTTCTTCATCAAATTCTCTTTCTTTCACAACTACTGGAATTTCTCTATCTGGTTTGATTAATATTTCGTCTATATTTAAAGGTGGCATTACAATTGATGGAGTCTTATCCTTGAAAGAAGCTGTTCCAACTTTTCTCTCTTCTTTATCTCCGGGTGGATTTACTAAATTTCCATGCTCATCAAAACCAAGTTTGATTTGAGACTGTCTAATCTCTTCATCTGTCATTGGTGTATAGTCAAATATTCTTCTTTCATTTCCATCTTCATCATATCTTGATATTCTCGCAGAACTTGAATTGTTTCTGAATACTCTTGAATTATTTTCTTCTTCAACCGTATATTCTTTCAATTCATCTTCATTATCTAGATTAGTGAATTCTTGATTTACTGCATCTTCAATGTCATATCTTTCTAATGGTTCTTCATCTTGATGCATTTCAGCAAATTGATCTTCAATTGTTCTTTCAATTTCTTCTCTATTTAATTCATCTTGTTCTAGATTATTGAATTCATTATTAATAGAATCTTCAATATCTTTTCTATTCATTTCATCTTCTTCTAGATTAACAAATTCGTGATTAATTGAATCTTCAATATCTTCTCTTTCTAATGGTTCTTGTTCTACTTGAATAAACTCATTATTAATTGTATCTTCTATTGTATCTCGATCTAATTCATTTGCTAAAACATTAATGTCTTCTTTTTCTTCACTTTTGAAGATTTCTTCTTTCTTATCCATTCCAATTGTGTACCACTCTTCAGTAGTAAATTTTAGATTGGCACACATCTTCTTTTTTAGTTTAATTGCTCTTTTACTAACATAATTCGTTGGTACAGATTCTTTTGCTAATAACATAATTTTTTCTTCAAGTTTTGCAATTTTCTTTGACTTCTTTGTTGTTTTTCTATCATAGTTTTCTGGTGTATATTGATCTGTTACTGCCTCATTCTTCATCTTATCAAGTTTTTCTTTCATCATTTTAATTCTGAAATCTGTAAACTTTTGAAGAATTGAATTATGTGTTGACTGATAAGTTCTAGTTTGTCTAGGATATTCTTCTCTTATGCAATTATTATATTCTCTGTCAACTAACTCAAAATTTTCTTCGGCCATTTTACTAAACCTCCCTTACTTGTTATTCTGATTTAGATAATTCACGTAAAACGTCTTTTACTCTATTCCATTCATCTTCGTCTTCAACACCCATTAATCTAGGTTCTCCTGATGAACGGTCTACATTAGATACATAAACTGTTATATTTTCATTTTCATCCTTTTCATTTTTTGTATATATAACATATTCTTTTTTTGTATCCTTAAATTCAAAAGCTAGTATAACCTCTACTTCTTCTACGGAACCATCTTCTGTTACAATTGACATCATTTTTTTCTCGATTTCTTGATCATTCATTGTAATATATCCTCCCTTTACTATTCATATAATACCATTTTATCATAATTTATGATAATTACAAACATTTTATTTTATTTTTTTTAGTAAAAAGGTTTTACTTCCGTAGCAGCAATAATTCTTTATATAGTCGTCAAGATTTTTAATATCATTAATCTTATTTGCTTTTTTGTTTTTCGAATCATAATAGCCTTTTAATCTTACTTTTCCATAGGCATAATCTCCAAATATATAATCATATTCATCAAAATATTCTGTTACTCTATCTTGTACTTCTTCATAATTGAAACAATTATCATCGTTGCGTACAATTTCATATTTCTTTTTATTAATTTCTATTTCTTTCATTCTACATTACCTCTACTACATTATATCATTTTATTAATAATATTTGTATTATTTATTTCCTGCTATCAAGTAATTGGGAATATCTCCATTTATGATTTCAATAGACAATGGTTCTTTAATTACTACTTCATGTACTTTTGTACTGATCGGCATTGTTATTAAATTTGATATTTTAATGATTGCATTTATTCTTACTATGACATTATTAATACCATACTCTTCTACATCCATATCAATATCTACGTAGGTGTATCCCATGTATGATAATTTTATTGGAATAGATGGCCCAATATTTCCAAATAATGTAGATCCTTGAATGGCATTGATATTTACTTCACATATATAACCATTTTTCCAGTTTTTAAATTTATTCTTACTCTTTTCTTGATTTGGAGAAGAATAATATTCGTGACTTATTTTTTCAATATCATTTAATTCTTTTTCTATATTTTCTATGATTTTATTCTTTATGTTTAACATTGAAGAAGTATCATAAGATATTTTTTCAATTCTATTATTGTTTCTAGTTATAACTAACAAAGAATCCATTTTCTCATTTTTTAGTCTTTTCATAGAGCGTGATACGATATGAGACATTGTTTTATCTACTTCTATATCAATATAGTTTTTTAGTAATAGGTTTAATCTTTTATCTATAATAATTATTTCGAGGATAGATAATGTAAAAGAAAGAATTAGTCCTAATATTACTATTCTTTTTTTACTAATATGACATCTTCTCCTATTTTTGTAATATTCTCCCATTTTATTGTGATAATATTATCTTTAGTTAAAGATAGAAAACTTTTTCCAACTTCTATTACAAGTGATTCTATTTTACCTTCTACTGTTACAATAATATCTGTAATATTTCCAATACTTGTTCCCGTTGTGATATCAATTACTCTTTTTGATTGAAGATCTGATAATCTCATACTATCACCTATCTTATATGTATGAAAGAAGATTTATTTTAATACTTTTTTTAATTCTTTGATTGCTTTTTTCTCTATTCTTGATACTTGAGCTTGACTGATATCTAATTCTTCTGCAATTTCCATTTGTGTTTTTCCCATGACATATCTTTCATCTAAAATATATTTTTCTCTTCTATTTAGAGAATTAACTGCATTATCTAAAGACATTTTTTTGGAAAAATCTGTTTCATATCTTTCATCAATGATTTGATCACATAGATAGATAGTATCTCCTCCATCATTATAAATGGGTTCATACATACTAATTGGATCTTTCATAGCATTTAATGCATTATAAACATCAAATTCATTAACTCCTAATTCTTTAGCAATTTCTTGATAAGAAATCTCATATCCGTTTTTTTGGTAATAATCTTCTTTTACTTTAATTGCTTTGAAGGCAATATCTTTTAAAGACCTACTGATTCTTAAGGTATTATTATCCCTCATATATCTTTTGATTTCTCCTAAAATCATAGGAACTGCATATGTTGAAAATTGGACATTATATTTTAAATCAAAATTATCTATGGCCTTTATTAGTCCAATGCATCCTATTTGAAATAAATCATCCATATTATCTGTTTTATTATAGAATTTTTTTAAAATAGATAATACTAGTTTTAAATTTCCTTCTATTAGAAGATCTCTTGCGATGGGATTTGTATTTATTTGTTCAAATAATACTTTCATTTCTTGTGAAGTTAATGTTTCTAAATTAGAAGTATTATATCCACTTATATCAACTTTATATTTTCCCATTTTATCACCTCATCAAAATAATGAGGGCTTTTCTACTTTTTTATGCAAAAAAAAGAAATTAATCATTGAAGTGAACCCTATTTTGGACACTTTATAAAAAAAGAGTCTTTTGATAAAATACTATCTCAAGAAAGGAGATAGTATTTTTTATGGCAAAAAAAGGACAGCAATTTAAAAAATATACAAATGAAGAACGTATAAAAAT
>JAFRAK010000036.1 GCA_017405445.1 Bacilli bacterium
CCAACTCCAGAAAGAGATACAGATAAACCATTCTTAATGAGTATCGAAGACGTATTCACAATCACAGGTCGTGGTACAGTTGTTACTGGACGTGTTGAACGTGGTACATTAAAATTAAATGATGAAGTTGAAATCGTAGGTATTAAACCAACTCAAAAAACAGTTGTTACAGGAATTGAAATGTTCCGTAAACAATTAGATTATGCTGAAGCAGGAGATAACGCTGGAGTTTTACTTCGTGGTATCGCTCGTGAAGAAGTTGAAAGAGGACAAGTTCTTGCTAAACCAGGATCAGTTACTCCACACAACAAATTCAAAGCTACAGTTTATATCTTAAGTAAAGAAGAAGGTGGACGTCATACTCCATTCTTCAATAACTATCGTCCTCAATTCTATTTCAGAACTACTGATGTAACAGGAGTTATCACTTTACCAGAAGGAACTGAAATGGTAATGCCAGGAGATAACATTGATATGGAAGTTGAATTAATCCATCCAATCGCTCTTGAACAAGGAACTCAATTCTCTATCCGTGAAGGTGGAAGAACTGTAGGTGCTGGTTCAGTTACTGAAATTATTAAGTAATAATTTAAGTCATAAAAAAACTATTGATTACTCAATAGTTTTTTTTATTTTATTATTGTTCCTCCCCATTCAACAATTGTGTATCCTTCTCTTTTTGGTGTATTTAATTTTTGTTCTTGAATGGTTATCTTCCTATTTATGGGTTTATATTCCATTAATACTCTGATAATGCTTTTAGGTTTTGGGTTAATATCTAGTGGCATTTCTTGATTTATTATTTCTAATGATTCAAATCTTATAAGGTTATATTGATTCTTTTCTAATAATGGTAACCAGTATATGATAAATTCATTTCTTTCTCTTTCATTTAATCCTAATACTTTTAGTTTTTCTTCTAAAAATGGAATTAGTTTTTCTTTTTCTACTACAAATCCGTCTTTGAAATTTGTTTTAATATTATTTAAACCTTCCCAATATAATCCGTAATAAGTTATTCCATTTTCATCAATCAAATCTCCATTTGGTTTTGCGATTACTTTCCACTCATTATTATACTTTGGATATGTTGTGGTAAGAAGTTCTGGTTTTCCTAATTTTATTGTTACTTCTGTTTCTTCTTCTGGATAGATATAGATTAATGGTTTATATGTTACGTTTGGATCACAATACTCTTTTTTTGATACTTTATATTCTATATTTACTTTTGCTTCTGTAATTGTTTTATCTACTTTTAAAAGATAGTATTCATGATCTTGTGGGCAAACTCCACATCCTGCTTCATAACTAATTACTACATCAATATTATTTTCATTTATCGTATGACTGATTGGAATTAAATTTTTATCTCTACAAGGATCATATTCTATATCTATTAATACATAATTATTTTCTTCAAAATCTTTTTCTGTTATTTCATCTGAATTAAATACTTCTTTATATTTTTCATAATTTGTGAATACTTTGTTTTTTGCTTCATATTCTTCATCTATTATATTTCCTGCATTTAAAAATTTTTTATCTCTTATGATAGGTTCTTCTATTTCATTATTTCTGTTTCTAGTGATACTTATACATATGATTGTAGTTATTCCTAATATGAGTATTATTCCTATGGGTATTATTATTCTTTTCTTCATTTTATCATCTCCTTCTTTAATTTTATCATACTTTATTGATTTTTGTTTCAGGATTAGTATTCTTGATGCAAAAATATAAAGAGTCGAAATAGACTCTTTTTATTTATTCATTTTCTTGTATAGATTGTATGAGAAATTATTTAAAATTATATCAAATTCTCCAATATATTCTGTGACAATAGCATTATATCCTAGTTTTGATTCATTTAAACCAATGAATGGATTAACTTTTGGATCTTTATTTTGAAAGTCTCCTACAATAGCATTTAAGTTAACATATTTATAACCTAATTGGTTATATTCTTCTATTAGATGCCATCTTAATAGGGCTCCTCCATTTAAAGCACTATAATCTTCATCTACACCTTCTGTGAAAATATAAGCAGCATTATCATATTTAATGACCATTGCTCCTCCAATAATGATTCCTTCAGGCTTTTGTTTTAAAAGATCTGTTGACCTTAATAAACTATTTTTATAAGTAGTGAGTAATTTATCTGATTCCATTTTTTTATTTAGATATTCATTTCTTTCTTTTTCATCTAGAGAAAGATCTTGCACTCTTTCTGCAAGTGCTTCATTATACTCAACTTCTTTTTCATAGTTCTTTCTACTATTGATTACATAGTTTTCAGTCTTTATTTTTACGTAATATATTTCAATATCACTTTCATAACTATTAACCATTTCTCTATAAAACTCTATTGGTTTACTGTCTTTTTTCCCTACAAATTGAAATAATTTATTTATGTTTTTATTTGGATCTTTTTCTACTGCTAAACCATTTCCTAAAGCTTTTCTAATCTTATTTCTAGTTCGTTTATCGATTCTTTGAAAAATATCTTCTATATTTCTTTGAAGCATTACAAGAGCTTCCCATCTAGGTTTTTCAGTTTCAAAATATAGGTTTTCTCCTTTATATTTAAATCCGGCTGAAGTTAAATTATCTATTACAGCAGAACCATTTTCATTATAATTTAATATATTTCCTTCTATATCTCTTATGGATAAAGGTACATATGGATCCATTCTTAATAACATAAAGTTTTGACTACCTAATACATCTCTTAATAAATCAGCCACTTCTTTTATTGCTTCAGGAGTTTCATAATTAAATAAGATTCCTCTAGGAGCATATGCCATTTTATATTTTCTCCATACTTCTTTATAGATAATTAATGTAGCTCCTACTAGTTTATTATATTCATTAATGATTCCTAGGAATTGACATTTATAACCAAATTTTGACATAACATTTGCATACATAGATGTTTGATAGTAACTACGGTATCTGTGAGAAGAAGCAAAATTATCAAATTGTGATGCTTTTAATTTTACGATTTTCACTTTTCTAGTCACTTCCTTTATTCTGTTCTATTATAACACATTTTTCTACTTTCTTACAATAAGTCTTTTTTCTATTTTCTTTCTACTTTTAATTGTTTATAATAGTATTTGGAGATGATTATATGTTTCAAAATCAAAAAATATTAATCTTAGGATTTGCGAGAAGTGGATATGAAGCTGCGAAGATATTAGTAAAAAGAAAAAATAAAGTAATATTAAATGATTATAAAGAAAGAGAAAAACAGGATTTAGAAAAAATAGAAGAACTTGAAAAAATGGGAGTAGAGTTTGTCTTTGGAGGACATCCTGATGATTTACTCGATAATACTTTTGATTTTTTAATTAAAAATCCTGGAGTACCAATTGATCATAAATATGTTTTAAGAGCTAGAGAATTAGGAATAGAAGTTATTAATGAAGTAGAAATGGCTTATCGTTTGTTGCCTAAAGGAGTTACTTTAGTATCTATTACTGGTACTAATGGTAAAACTACTTCTACAACACTTACTTATGAAATATTAAAGAAAGCATATCCTGATAGAACAATACTTGCGGGTAATATTGGTTATCCTTTATGTAGTGTTTTGGATCAGATCAATAAAGACACTATATTGGTAATGGAAATATCTTGTCAACAACTTGAAAATTTAGAGGAGTTTCATCCTCGTATAGCGGCAATGACTAATCTAAGTCCAGCTCATATTGATTTTTTAAAGAGTTATGAGAATTATAAAAGAGTTAAAACAAAAATATTTCAAAATCAAACGAAAGATGATATTGCGATACTTAATTTAGAAAATGAAGATGTATTAGAATCTACTAAGAATATTAAATCTACTAAGAAATACTTTTCTAGTAAAAAGAAATGTGATTGTTTTCTAAAGGGAGAAGATATTTACTATTTAGATGAGTTCATTATTTCTAGAAATGATTTATTAATTGCGGGTATTCATAATGTAGAAAATTGTATGGTAGCAATTTCTATTGCGAAAGAATTAGGCGTTTCTAATGATGTAATTGTTGATGTATTATCTCATTTTAAAGGAGTGGAACATCGATTAGAATATGTTGATACTGTTGAAGGAAGAAAGTTCTATAATGATACAGAAGCTACAAATATTAAGTGTACTCAAATAGCTTTATCTTCTTTTGATTCTCCTATTGTGTTAATCCTAGGAGGGTTAGAGAGAGGACAAGATTTTAATGAGTTAAAGAAATATATCAAAAATGTTCATTCTATTATTGCGATTGGTCAATGTAGAGAACGTGTTGTGGAATTTGGAGAGAAAAATAATATTCCAACATATTCTTTTGAATATTTAAAAGATGGATTTGAGAAATGCTTTGAAGTATCTAATCCTGGTGATATAATATTATTGAGTCCAGCATCGGCATCTTGGGATCAATATAAAGAATGTGAAGTGCGTGGAACAGAATTTAAAAAATTAGTTGAGGTGATTAAAAATGAAAATTAAAAATGTAATAGGTAGAGAAATCCTTGATTCTCGTGGAAATCCTACAGTAGAGGTTGATGTTATTTTAGAAAATGGTATTATGGGTCGTGCTGCGGTACCTAGTGGAGCATCTACTGGAGAAAGAGAAGCTTTAGAATTAAGAGATGGAGATAAATCTAGATATCTTGGAAAAGGTACTTTAAAAGCTGTTGCAAATGTTAATGGATCATTAAGAGATTTAGTAATTGGAATGGATGCAGCTGATCAAAAGAAATTAGATTATGCCATGATTGAATTAGATGGTACAGAAACAAAATCTAAATTTGGTGCTAATGCAATACTTGGTATTAGTATGGCAGCATTAAAAGCAAGTGCAATAGCAGCTGGAAAACCTCTATATCGTTATATTGGAGATGGAGATGTTTTACCAAGACCAATGATGAATATCATAAATGGTGGAGCACATGCAGATAATAAACTTGATTTTCAAGAATTCATGATTATTCCTCAAAGAGATACCATTCATGAAAGAGTAAGAGTAGGAGCAGAAGTTTTCCATAATCTTAAAAAGGTATTAAATGAAAAAGGTCTTGCCACTGGAGTTGGAGATGAGGGTGGATTTGCACCTGATCTTCAATCAAATACTGAAGGATTTGAACTAATTATGGAAGCTATTAAAAGAGCTGGATATGAACCTGGAAAAGATGTTTGTATGGGAATAGATGTTGCGGCTTCTGAATTCTATTCTGATGGTAAATATAATTTAGTTGGAGAAGGTAGAAGTTTAACAACAGATGAGTTAATTGATTTTTATGAAGAATTGGTTAATAAATATCCAATTATTTCTATTGAAGATCCAGTAGATGAAAATGATTGGGAAGGATTTACAAAAATTACAGAAAGACTTGGGGATAAGATTCAACTAGTTGGAGATGATTTATTTGTTACAAATAAAAAATGTCTTCAAATGGGTATTGATAAACATGCAGGTAATGCCATTTTGTTAAAAGTAAATCAAATTGGTACTATTACGGAAACATTAGAGACAATTGAACTTGCTCGTAGTAATGGATATGCTACTATTATTTCTCATCGTTCAGGAGAAACAGAAGATACTACAATAGCAGATCTTGCGGTTGGACTTAATTTAGGACAAATTAAGACTGGTTCTATGTCTCGTACAGATAGAATTTGTAAGTATAATCAATTAATGAGAATAGAAGAAGAATTAAATCGATAAAAGTGCTAATGCACTTTTTTTCTTGCATAGATTAGGTTTTTATGATATTATATTAATGTTATTTATGGAGGGATTGTCAATGGAAGTTGCTTTACTTATAGTATCAATTTTATTAATTATTATCGTTTTATTACAAGGAGCTAAATCAGAAAATGGACCTCAAATTATTTCTGGTGGACAAAGTGAATTGTTTTCTAATCGTAAGGAAAGAGGTTCTGAACTAGTTATTACTAGAATTACGATGGTTTTAGGTGCAGCATTTTTTATTATATGTTTAGTTAGTATGTTTATTTAAGGACCTAGGTCCTTTTTCTTTTGAAAAAAGACTATTCATATCTTGAAAAATCCTTTATAATATAATAGAAGGTGATACTGTGAGAGATGATATTATAAATGTACTTAGAAATTCTGATAAAGCACTAGATATATTTGAATTACAGGATATGTTAGATTTAACTACTTCTAATGAAATGGAAGAGTTAATTAATACATTAAGAGAAATGGAAGATGAAGTGATTATTTATCATTCAAATAAAGATAAATTTATGATGATAGAAGATAGTCATTTAAAAAAGGGAATTATCCATGTTAATCAAAAGGGGTTTGGTTTTGTAGATGTAGATAACATGGATGAGGATATTTTTATTTCTCCTGATAATATGAATGGTGCGATTCATGATGATCTTGTTTTAGTAGAAGTTACTAGTAAAATGAATTTGAGTCGTCTAGAAGGACGTATTTTAAGAATCATAAAGAGAAAAAATGAACGTTATATTGGACTTATTAATTTTGATAATAAGGGTGTTGGACATATTACTTTAGATGATAGTCGTGTTAAATTAGAAATTGAAATTCCAAAAGAAAAAGCTATGAATGCGGTTGATGGTCATAAAGTAGTAGTACAACTAGAAAAAAAGAAAAATAATAGTGGAAGATATGAAGGTAAAGTTGTCGATATTATTGGACATATTAATGATCCTGGAGTAGATATTTTATCTATTATTTATAAATATAACTTTAATGTTGATTTTCCTGAAGAAGTTAAGAAAGAAGTTAGTTTCTTACCAAGTAATGTAAATGAAGCAGAACTTGAGGGTAGAAGAGATTTAAGAAAAGAAACTATTTTTACAATTGATGGAGATGATACAAAAGATATTGATGATGCGATTAGTATTAAAATATTACCAAATGGTCGTTATCAACTGGGTGTTCATATAGCAGATGTAAGTTATTATGTTAGAGAAGGTAGTGCTTTAGATAATGAGGCTATGGATAGAGGAACGAGCGTTTATTTAGTTGATCGTGTTATTCCTATGCTACCTCATGAATTATCTAATGGTATTTGTTCTCTAAATCCTAATGTTGATCGTTTAGCTATTTCTTGTGTAATGACTTTTGATAGTGCTGGTAAACAACTCGATTATGAAATATTCCAAAGTGTTATTCGTTCTAGAATTCAAATGACTTATAAGAATGTTAATAGTATTTTAGAAAAAGATAAAGTACCAGAAGGTTATCAAGAATATGTTAATGATTTAAAATTAATGGCAGAGTTATCTGAAATACTTAGAGATGCGAAGAAAAGACGTGGTTATATTGATTTTGATATCGATGAAGCTAAAATATTAGTTGATAAAGATTGTGTTCCTACTGAGATTGTATTAAGAGATAGAGGAACTGGAGAAAAACTAATTGAAGACTTTATGATAGCCGCTAATGAATGTGTTGCGAATCATATCTATTTTATGAATTTACCATTTGTATATCGTGTTCATGAATATCCTAAAGAGGAGAAAATTAGAAGTTTCTTAGGATTTGTCAGTGGATTAGGTTATCATATTACTGGAGATTTATCTAATTTAAGACCAACTACGATTCAAGGTATTTTAAAACAATTAGAAGATAAACCAGAATATAAAATATTATCTAGTTTATTATTAAGATGTATGCAAAAAGCAGTATATCGTCCTGAAAATTTAGGCCATTATGGTTTGGCAAGTGATTGTTATACACACTTTACTTCTCCTATTAGAAGATATCCTGATACTACTGTTCATCGTCTACTTCGTACATACTTATTTAAAGGAAAAGTAGATATGCAAACTGTTGATAAGTGGGAACAAAAATTAGTTTATATTACGGAACATTCTTCTGAAAGAGAAAGAGCTTCTGTTGATTGTGAAAGAGAAGTAGAAGATATGAAAATGGCAGAATATATGGAAAAGCATATTGGTGAACAATTTGAAGGTATGATATCTTCTATTACTAGTTTTGGTATGTTTGTAGAATTAGATAACTTAATTGAAGGACTAGTTCCGTTAAAAGATTTACCTGATTTCTTTCATTTTGATGAAGAACATTTAACTTTAACTGGAGAAAAGACAGGAGTTAAGTATTCTATTGGAGAAAGAGTTGTTGTTAAAGTTGTTCGAGCTAGTAAACAAGAACAAACTATTGATTTTGAAATTGTAAGAAAGGTTAAGTAGTATTATGAGCAGTAGAAAAATAAGAAAAATTAAATGGGTACCTGTCATCATTTTAGCGGTTGTTTTAACTCTAATTGTTGGTGGAGGAATTATCTTATTTTTAAATAAAGATTATTTGTTTTCTAAAAAAATAGAGTATAAAGTAACTAAAAAAATATCTGCTAGAAAAGAAGCAGTAGATTATGAAGCTAAAGTATTTATGGTGGGAGATTCTCTAATACATGGTGGAGTTTATACAGATGCTCGTCAAGATGATGGATCTTATGATTTTAAACCAATGCTTCAATATGTAAAACCAATTATATCTCAATATGATATTGCTTATTATAATCAAGAAACTATTTTAGGTGGTACCGATATGGGTTTATCTAGTTATCCTAGATTTAATTCTCCACAAGAAGTAGGGGATGCATTTATTGATGCAGGATTTAATATGGTTTCTTTGGCAACTAATCATACAATGGATAAAGGAGAAGATGGAGTATTACGTTCTGTTGCATATTGGAAACAACATCCTGAGGTTGCATCATCAGGACAATGGACTAGTTATGAAGAGAGAGCTGAGTCTGTTGCGAAAGTATATGAAGTAAATAATATTAAGTATGCATTTATTTCTTATACTATTTGGACAAATGGTCTTGAAACTCCATATGGAAAAGATTATTTGAATAGTGTTTATTCTGAAGAAAAAGCTAAAGCTGATATAGAGTCTGTAAGAGATAAAGTGGATTTCGTTATTGTTGCGATGCACTGGGGTACTGAATATGCTTTTTATGTAGATCATAAACAAGAAGAAATTGCTAATTACTTATCTAGTTTGGGAGTTGATTTAATTATTGGAGCCCATCCACATGTAGTACAAACAGTAGAATATATCAATGATGGAAAAACGTTTGTTGTATATTCTTTAGGGAACTTCTTAAGTGACCAATTAGATGTTGATAATTATACTGGTCTTGGAATGGAAGTTACTTTAAGAAAACATATTGATGTAGATGGTAATATTTCAAATAGTGTTGTTGAACCTAAGGCACAATTATTCTATACTTGTACAACAAATAGAAGAGGATGGAGTTCTGATTTTAGAATTAAAACTTATCCTTATTTAAATGATGATGAATTGAGAAATCATGATAGTTTATATGAACATTATAAATCTATCGTAAATGAAAGATATCCTGACTTGCATTGGGGACTTACTTGGGAGTGATAATATGGAATTTGTTAATAGAAGAGCAAAATTTGATTATTTTATAGAAGAAGAATATGAAGCGGGTATTGTACTTACTGGTACAGAGATTAAATCTGTTAGAAATGGTCATTGTAATATAAAGGATTCTTATGGAATTATCAAAAATGATGAAGTTTTTCTATTAAATATGTATATAGATCAATATAAAGAAGGAAATCTTTTTAATCATAGTGAGACTAGAACTAGAAAATTATTACTTCATAAAAAAGAAATAAAAAAGATTAATCAAGCTATCTCTACTCAAGGTTTAACTTTGGTACCTTTGAAATTGTATTTTAAAGAAAATAAACTTAAGGTTTTATTAGGTGTTTGTCGTGGTAAAAAGAATTTTGATAAAAGAGAAACGATGAAAGAAAGAGATTTAAAAAGAGAAACTCAAAAAAAATTTAAGAATTATTAATTCTTATTTCTGTATTTTTAATACATTAATTATAATAAGAAGGACTTTTAGTTCTTCTTTCTTTTTTCTTTTTCTATTCTTTTTATCTATTTTATGGTATAATTCTACCATGGGGCTGATTTGGGTTCGACGGGAATAGTAGAGCATAGATGGCAAGTCGAATGTTCACGTTACGGACACAAAAAAATAAATGCTGAAAAAGTAAAAAATGCTGTAGCTACTCTTTTCGGTTTCAACCGTCAAGTAGCTTATGCTCTTTAATTAAGATTTGAGCCAGCGCTTCTTTTTAATTCTTACCTAGGAATTTTAAAGAGGTTCATTTTTATAGGTTATAGCTATTTATTGTCTAGTAAATAGAAAGAATTTTTAGACTACTATTTGATCTTGGTCGTTAACTACTTGGATGAAATAGGAATATAATTAGTTAACTAAACTTGTAGAGGTTTATGTAGCTTTATTTTCGGACAGGAGTTCGATTCTCCTCAGCTCCACCAGATTGATAGATACTCAAATAATTTTGAGTTGTAATAGAAAAACTAATAGAAATGTTAGTTTTTTTGTTTGGTTTTTGATGGTGAGGTTATGTTTAAAATGAATATTTAATATTCCTATTACTTTACATATTTGATAGTCTGTTTTGTTTTGAATAACTTGATAATATCCTTATTTATGTGGTAGTATTGAGTTATAAAATATAATAGGGTGTGTAAGATATGAAAAAGATATTAATATCAACTCTTTTATTAATTTTTTTTGTTCCTTTTGGCGTGAATGCTGAATCAAT
The DNA here is from genome assembly GCA_017405445.1 of Bacilli bacterium. Lineage (GTDB taxonomy): Bacteria > Bacillota_I > Bacilli_A > RF39 > UBA660 > UBA3789. The sequence continues at coordinate 10,625 of JAFRAK010000036.1, forward strand.
TAAATTGATTGATTATATTGAAAAAATAGCTAAGGATAATAACGCAAATCTAGATAGTGTAGAATCAATCGGAGATACGGGTTTGGCTTATGATGGTACCATTAATAATAATTTAAGGTATATTGGGTCGGATCCAAATAATTATGTTTTATTTAATGATGAGCATTCAGAGCCGAGAAATCAATTGCAAGTTTTTTTTGATGGAGATATTTCAACAAACCTCGTACGTTTTTTAAATACTCCATTTGATTCAGAATCAAAATGTTTGTCTTCGTTAAATTCATTATCATATCTTGGAAATGATTTTCAAATTGAATGTAAAAAAAATGCAGATGACCAATATTATATTTATGGGCATGGTTTTGTTAATTCCTTTGGAAACCATATTTCTGAAGAAGATTGCATATTATCTGTAAAAGGTGGAGGATTTTATAAAAAAGATGGTAGTCTTCCTAATTCGATAAAATGTCTACCTAATGGAAAAACTCAAAATGTTGGTGGATGGAGAATAATAGGAGTTTTTAATAATGTGTTGGATTCAGAAACTCAAACTAAAAAAGTTAAGATAATTAGATATGAGCCTATAGGAAAATATAGTTGGGATGTTTCACCAAGTTCTATTAATAATGGTTATGGAATAAATGAGTGGTCTCAAGCTGATATAATGAAACTTTTAAATCCTGGTTTTCATGATGAGGCGAAAAACGGAAGCCTATATTGGGATAGAAAAAGTGGAAACTGTTTTTCATGGTCTGAAGATAGTGTAATTAATTGTGATTTTTCAAATATTGGAATAAAAGATCAGTACAAGGATTATATATCAAATGCAGTTTATAAAATGGGTAATAATCAAAATAATATAGCAACTTGGTTATCTTCATTTTATAATGTGTATGATTATTATAATATGGAAAATGGAGAAACATACCACTCTTGTAATGATAGCTCAAATAAATCTTGTACCGACAGTGTAACGAGAAATAATACATGGAATGGATATATTACATTGCCATATTCCAGCGATATTGGTTTTGCAACATCTGGAGAAAATGGTAATAGAGAAGTGTGTTTAAAAAATTATAATTTTTTTGCAACTAATTCTAACAATGGATGGAATACACATAATGAGTGTGTACAAAATGATTGGATGTTTATGTTTGGAAAGTCAATAAACTTATTAAATTCTATAAATTTTAATACAAATAGTACTTATATTTCTTCTACATCAGGTGGACGTATGTCTATTATTTCAGCAAATACTCAAAATGAAATTTATCCGACATTGTATTTAAATCCAGAATTATATATTATTGAAGGTGATGGAACGTCTGATAATCCATATGTTTTAAGTGATGTTAAAAAAAGTAGTATAACTACTGTTAACGATAGTAATTGCGGGAATATTTTTATTAGAACTAATATGGCATCTTATAAAGATAGCATAAGTTTTACGTTAGAAATCTTGGAGGGATATGTTTTAGATGCAATTAAAATAATTGATATGGATGGTAATATAATCAACTATAAAAAAATAGGTGAAAATGAGTATGAATTCACTATGCCAGATAGTGATGTAACTATATCTCCAACATATAAAAAAATAGAATCAGTGAATGTACCTGATACGCTAAAGAATCCAAATACTGGATATAAGTTGTTAGTTACTGTGTTGATAATGATTATAACTTTGAGTATAGTTACATTTGTTTATAAAAAGAAAGAATCTAGTAAAATCTAGATTTTTTTTGTTACATTTTTTTGATATAATGGTGTTGGTTGTAAGAAGGAATGGTTTCCTATTCTATTGAACAATTATTATAGGAGAGTGATATTTTGAAAAAGAGATGGTTATTTTATTTAATTTTATCTATTCTCGTTATTTTTATTATGATTGGTGTTTTACATCATACAGATTTAACAGATAATGTAGCATTAAGTAAATCCATTCAATTTATTTTAATTATATTGCTAATTAGAATATCTATTGGATGTACTTTATTTATTAGAGAACAATATGAAAAAAATAAATATTCATATAGTATTATCATGAATTTAGGATTACTTATGTTTATTAATATTAATATTCTAAGACAAATTAATCTACTAATTTGGAATTGGAATGTATTTAGTATTATAGATATATATAATAATACATTAAGATCATTTTCCTATTTCGCAATGCTTACCTTACCTTTTATTATTGGACTTTCTATTTATAGTATTTTAACAAATATCGTATTGATTAAAAAAGAAGGATTTCATCCAAAGAGAGCATTGGGAATCTTTTTAGGCTTTTTATCTTTATTAGGGCTGGGAGGAAGTCAAGCATTTTATTATCTTATTTCAAAACTACTTCTTGGTACAGATCATCAATTTATTAAATATACTTTAGATATTTGTATTAATGCTTCTTTATCCTATTTATACACTTTAATAATTGCAACTTTGTATTGTAATGTTAGAGCAGCTAGACATATTCCAAAGTATGATAAAGATTTTGTGATTATTTTAGGATCTAAAATTAATAAAGATGGATCTTTAACTCCTTTATTAAAAGGAAGAGTTGATAAGGCGATAAGTTTTGGAAAAAAACAATATGAAGTAAATAAGAAAAAAATATTTTATGTTCCATCTGGTGGACAGGGATCTGACGAAGTTATGGCTGAAGCAGAGGCTATTAAGAAATATTTATTAGAAAAAGGAATTTCTAAGAATCAGATTATTATTGAAGATCAATCTACTAGTACGATTGAGAATATGAGATTTTCTAAGAAAAAAATTGATGAGATAAAAAAAGATGCTAATATCAGTTTTTCTACTACTAATTATCATGTGTTTAGAAGTGGAGTAATTGCTTCTTCTGAAGGAATTGATTGTGAAGGTATGGGTAGTAAGACAAAATGGTATTTTTACTCTAATGCTTTGATTAGAGAGTTTATTGCAAATTTAGTTCAAGAAAGAAAAAGTCATATTGTTTTATTAATACTTATTAATGTATCTTTACTTATTTTGATTGCGATAGGTAAATACTATAATTTTTTGATTTTAGTATAAAAAAGAAAGATTTTGTTAATCTTTCTTTTTATATACCCATCTTTGTTCTAATTGGTAGTTTATTAAAAATAATAGGATATTTATAATTTTAGAAGAGATTCCTAGTTCTTTACTAAATATGTAATAGCAAAATATCTCTATTGTAAATAATAAATAATATCTTTTTATTGAATGGTTTTCATTACTCTTAAATACATATTCTTTATTAATATTATAATTATATATAGAAGATAAGAATCTTGATAGTATTGGAATTACTATATTGTTTGATAATAAATTATATATTAACTTATAAAAAATAATTTCTAATAGTTTTGAGGATAATCCAGATAATATGAATAATATGAATTCCATTAATATAATCTTATATATTTTGTAGGCATCTTTTAGTGGCTTAAAATGAGATTCTTTATTATTATCATAGTAGATTGTTTCTATAATTTGTTCTTTTATTGGAATATTTTCTTTTACTGCTTTTATTAACATATTGATTTCATATTCAAAACGCTCTCCTTTTAGAGTAAGACATTTTTTGGCAAATTCATATGTTATTCCTCTTAAGCCAGTTTGTGTATCGTTAATTTTTTTTCCATATAATAATTTAAAAATTAATGTTGTTATTTTATTTCCATTTCTACTTTTAAACGGAACATTATCTTGATTAAAATATCTAGTACCTAAGATTAACTCTTCATTTGTTAAATTATTTAATTCTTCTCCAATTTTAAGTACATCTTCAATTTTATGTTGTCCATCTGAGTCAGCTGTAATAATACCAGGATAATCATCTTTATTAAAGTGATTAATATAGTATTCTAATCCAGTTTTAATTGCTCTTCCTTTACCTTGATTGGTAGGATGGGTTAATACTACTGTATGTGGAAGTTTTTGAATTTTTTTAAAAATATATTTTAATTCTTCTTTACTACCATCATCAATTATAATTAATTGAATATCATTATTATTTGATAATTTCTTTGTATAATTATAAAAATCTTCTTTTGGATTTAGAGCCGGTATTAAAACCACAATATTTTTTTTCATAGGTACCTCTTTATTATAAGAATATTATATCAATTCTTTTTTAAAATATCATTCTCTTTTTATGATATAATGTATTTAGGTGATTGAAATGAATGAAATTAGTGAAGAACAAGCAAAAGAAGAGTTAGAAAAAGGATATGATGCTGCTGAAGAACTATTGAAACAACCTGAGAAAGTTGAAATATTATTACAAAGAATTGAAAAAAAGTTAAAAAAAATACCTAAAGTAGGAGATACTTTAGCTATGGTACCTATAATGGTTTCTTTAATTAGAAGTTATATTCGAAAAGAGTATAATAAAGCTCCTATAGGAAGTATTATTGCGATTGTAAGTGCATTAATTTATTTAGCTACTCCAGTTGATTTAATACCAGATTTTATAGTTGGATTAGGAATTGTTGATGATGCGGCTATTCTTGGTATGTGTTATTCTTTAGTTAGTGATGATATTAAAGAATATGAAGAATGGAGAAATGAAAAAAGATTGTCATAAAGTGTAAAATATGTTTTTTTTGAAAAAAAAACATTTTTTTTATTCTAATTAATGGTAAAATTATTATAGAGTATTGAAGGTAGGCTGATTATATGGTAAGTAAGGTAAGTGGAAGTTCTTTTGTACAATTAGTAAGTTCTTTTCAGGATGTTATGAAAAACTATAGTTCTCTTTTATCTGATGTAAGTACATCTTGGAGGGGAACTTCTTATGATAGTTTAGTATCAAAATGTGGAGAATTTATAAATTCTTATGTTGATACTATTTCTAGTGAGATGACTGCTTATGCTAATGCGTGTGAGTTATATGTTACATATTGTGCGAATAAAACAAATCTAAATAATATTATTAATGATTATAATACTGCTGTAGCTAATAAAGATGGAAGGACTGCAAGATCTTATACAAGAACTATTAATCAATATAAAGCAAATTTAGAATCACTTGCTAAAGAAATCAATAATTATTTATCGCAAGCAGCAGCTACTAAATTAGTTGCTCCATCAGTAACACCTTCTGAGAGTAGTAGTGCTGTTACAGCACCAAGTACTTTTACTGCTGGCAAAGCTTTAGATATGGAGCCTGGTGTTCATTTATTAGAATTTACTACTTCTGATGGAAAGAAGATTCAATACAATGTTATTATTCCAAAAAATGCAACTGAGGGTATGCCAGTTATTATGTATTTAAATGGAGATTTGAATACAGGTCATGCAAAAAGCTTAGGTTATGTTGAAATGGCTGAGAGAGTAAAGGCTATTTATGGTGATGATGCTCCATTTATTGTAGTTCAACCAGTTTGTAATACTTCTTGGAAGGAAAATGGTGCAACAAATGGACTTGGAGAGATGATTACTCAGATTGTTAAAGATGTTCATGGAAATCCAAAAAAGGTAATTGTAACAGGTGCAAGTGGGGGAGGAATAGGAAGTTGGCAAGTTGTCAATTCTAATCCAAACTTATTCTCTGCCTTTGTTCCAGTTAGTGGTGATGGAAGAGGTGTTGATTTAAGCAATTTCACAAGTGTTAAAGTTAAAGCAATTTCTTCTGGTGATTCTTCTGATAGTTGGAATGCTCCTAAGATGGAAGAAGCTTGTAATCAAATCAATGCACAAGGTGGTAATGCTACTTATGAAACTAGACCGGGATATACTCATGATACGATAATTAAAGGTGCTTATACACAAGAATTATTTGAGTGGATGATTGCTCAATAATAATAAAAATAAGGAGGTTTTAAAATGCCAAAATTTGTTTGTGATACAGATCAAGTCTATTCAATGGGAAATAAAATAACTCAAGTTGCGAGTGATATGAATACTCAAGTTAATGGTTATTCTTCTCGTATAGAAAGTGATTTATCTGGATGGAATGGAAAAGCAAAGACTACTTTTATTTCTTCTAATGAAAAACAGGTGCAAACTGCACAAGATGATATTATATATCTTACAGAATTAGGAGAGTTTATTATGAAGTCTGCTCAGGAAATTCAAAAAATGGAGGAACAATTGGCTAGTATGTCAATTTAATAATACTTAAGGAGAGATAGTATGGAAGATTATAATATAACAGACTATGGCATCTTTGGAGATGCGATTAATACTACTGGTCTTGTAAAATCTAGTATTGAAGCTTGTAATGATGCGATTAAACAAGGACAGTCCATTTTACAAGATGAAACAATCTTTATGGGTCCAATTTGTGACTCTTGTGTTGAAGGATTCTCAAAAGTTACTAATAAATTTACTATTTTAAATGATAATTTTACTGTTATTTCAGACTATTTTATTGATGCTGCATCTACTTATAAAGAAGGAGATGATGAGGCAAGTATAAAGGTTTTATCTTTTGGTAATGATGGTAAGATGACTAGTGGTACTATGAGTAATTATAATTATAATGGTACACCAATTTATTATAATCAGAAAGGTTATGTTGGTGAAGATGGGGTTCTTCATGAATGGCCTACTACTTGGGGAAAGACAATTGCTTCTTCTGGATGTGGACCTACTTCTTTGGCTTCTATTTTTGCAACTTTATTTGGAGATAATTCAATTACACCAACTACTATTGCAAATGAAATGTCATATGATGGTAATATTGGAATGAACTTTGTTCCTGGTGCTTGTAAAAGATATGGTTTAGATTATTCAGGATCTCCTCATCTTAGTAAAACAAATGTTAATAATTTCTTGCAAAATAATGGAAAAATTATGGTTGCTGTTAGGGGTGGAGAGCATTATATTGCCTTATTAGGTGTTAATAATAGTACCAATCCTCCGACTTATATTGTTAATGATCCTAATGATAAAAATACAGCAACAAAAGTTTGGCATTTTGATGATTTTTCTATTGGTCATACAATGAGTATGTTTATTGCTCCACCAGGAAAAACTGTTGATGAATGTTTGCAAGATCGTACTCTAGTACAAGTGTAATATCTAAAGGGTGTGATTCTATGGAAGACTATAATGTTTCAGATTATGGTATATTTGAAAGTGCAGTAAATTCTGCCAATACTTTAAGAAGTAGTATAGATTCTGATATTACTGATGTTAGAGCATGTAGACAAAATCTTGCTGATGATACTATTTTTATGGGACCAATTTGTGATTCATGTATAGATGGATTTGATAGAATGAATGGTTTCCTCTCTACATTAAGTGAAAGTTTAAATACGTTATCTTCTTATTTAATTGATGTTGCTGTTGCTTACAAAAATGGTGATGAAAAAGCTGCTAATAAATTCTTAAGATTTAATAGCGGTAAACTATCTGTTTCAAGTGGTGCTAAACCTAGTGGAAATGCTAATAGAGATTATATTTTTGAATATCTTTCTAATCTTGGATTAAATGAAGCTGCCATTAGTGGAATTATGGCTAATATTAAACGTGAGACGAATTTCAAAACAGATATTGGAGGAGATGGTGGAACTTCTTATGGAATGTGTGGCTGGCATCTTACTAGATGGGATAGTTTAAAAGCCTTTTGTGAGCAAAATAATTATGATGTTTCTCAAATAGAAGGACAAACGGCCTATTTAGTATATGAATTACAAAACAAATATACAGATTTATATAACTTTTTATTGAATGTTCCAAATACTTCTCAAGGAGCTTATGATGCTGCAAGTCAATTTTGTATTCAATTTGAAAGGCCTGCAAATACTTATGATAGAGCTGAAGAACGTGGAAATATTGCAGTTAGTGAATATTTTCCATTTTATACAACATAAAAGAATATCGTATCGATATTTTTTTTTGTATATTTTTTTATTTGTTATCCATAATAGTTGTAGGAGGATGAAAATATGAGTAAATTACAATGTGTTCCTGCAAATACAATTACAGGAAAAGATTTAGATTATTTAAGTGATATGTTTCAATGGAATTTTATAGCATTAAAAAAGACTGCTAATGATATTGAACTTATTAAAGATCAAAAAATAGTAGATTTATTTAGTGATGCTAGTACTTTATTTGAAGATAACTTAAATAATGTATTAGATATTATAGATAATCCTGGAGGTGATTCAGATGAGTAAAATTGGAAATGAAGTTGTACAAGTAGATGGTGGATTTGAATTAAATGATAAAGACTATTGTACTTGTTTACTTAGTACTTTAAAAGAAATTGAAAAGAATACTTGTGTTGCAATGACTGAAGCAAGTAATGAATGGTTATACGACTATTATAAAGAAATGTTTATCAATTTGTCTGATTTACAAAGAAGATTATTTGAATTAATGTTTCAAAATGGTTGGTACCAATTAGAGAATGTTGATGCTAGTAAAATTGATGACAAATATCATTTATTAGAAAAAGATTATAAAAGTCTAAGTCAGTAGATTTTGACTTTTTTTTTGAGAAGTGCTACAATAAAGAAACATGTAGGAGGATGGTTATGAAAACAAATGATGTTCCGTCGATACAGAAGAATAAAAAGAGACTTAGAAGATTTTTAATTATAGTTTTATTTATTTGCTTATCTGGTCGTGTATGCCATACTTATAAAAGTATTGGAGTAGAACCGCTAGAGAATGCATCTGTTGAAATTGGAAGTACTGAATATGATATTCATAATTTAATCAAGAATATTAATGGTGAAATTATTTCTGTGAAGCAAGATATTGATACAAGTATTTTAGGTTCACAAGAAGTTGTTTTAGAAGTAAAAAAAGATAATATTATTAAAGATGTTTCTATGGAGGTAAGTGTAGTAGATTCTACTGCTCCTGTTATTGCAGTAAAAGATGAAGTTGTTACAATTACTTTAGGAGATTCCTATGATTTAAGAGAAAATATTGAAAATGTTTCTGATTTTGTAGATGGAGATTTAGCTTATTTTGAAGAAACAAATCAAAGTCGTTTGAAAGCTTATAATATTCAATTAGATGGAGATATGTATTCTCCTGGAGATCACGATGTCGTTGTATCAGCTATTGATAAATCTGGTAATATTGCCAATTATAAGTATGTTTTGAGTGTAGTTGAACCAGAACCAGAGCCTGAACCAGAACCTGTATATTATGAACCAGTTTATTATGATTTACCACCAAATGCTGCGGGTAATGATTTAGTATCAATCGCTTATTCTTATTTAGGTTATCCATATGGACCAGGTAATTATCCTGGAGCATTTGATTGTAGTGGTTTTGTACAATATGTTTATTCTCAAGTAGGAATTGGAATTAGTAGAAGTACATCTACTCAAATATATGATGGTAGTCCTGTTAGTTATGATGATATGCAACCAGGAGACATCATTGTATGGGGATATGGATGGGATGCTCCAACACATTCTGCAATGTATGTTGGAGATGGACAAATGATTCATTCTGCTAATTATAGTACTGGAGTTATCCTTAGCGATGTTCAAGGTTGGTTAAATGGATCAGGTACACAGATTGTAACAATTAGAAGAATTTAATAGAGCTTAGGCTCTATTTTTTTGTATAAAATGTATTATATTGGTTATCCTAGAAATAGGAGGTATAAAATGGAAAATTTACAAAAAGTTTTATTAGTTATTACTATTATAGGCGCAATTAATTGGGGTTTAGTAGGATTATTTGATTTCAATTTAGTTTCGACTTTATTTGGAGAAGGAACGATGTTATCAAGAATCATCTATGTTGCGATTGCTTTATGTGGATTATTTAATATTGGTATCTTATTAGAGCATTTTGATTCTAAAAAAGACTAAAATGTCTTTTTTTTTGTGCGTTTTTGTGGTAGTCTATTACCTGAATGGGGGAATCGGTATGAAGAAGTATCTTGATTTTGTATTTAGAAAAGAAAAAAAGCCTATTTCTTTTGATAAAATACTTGAAAGAATACAAAAAATTAAAGATGAAGAAGAAAGTGGACTTTTAACTGATTCTGAAATAAAAGAAATACAAGATTTATTAAATCAAGAAGTAGAATCTTATGAGATTTATAAAACTCCATCGAATAATTATATTTTACTTTCTAAAACGACTTTTCGAAAAGGACGTTTTTATGGAGATAAAGGTGGAGCAGGAAGAGTATCTGTTACGACATCTTATGTTGATAAAATGGGGCATATGGTTGTTTCTGAAGATAAGTATCCTATTTTGAAAGAACAAACAAATGGTGCGATTGATGGAGATTTTGTTTTAATTGATTTAGGTGGAGAAAAAATGAAACCTAGAGTAGATAAAATACTTGATAGAAAGTTAGAATATATTCCTGGAGAAGTATATCGTGTTGGAGATAGTTATTTTGTAAAACCTATTGATAAAAGAAAACAAGGTATTACTATCTATTTAGAAAAGGAAGCTATTGAAGGTCAAAGAGTTGCGGTTTCTTTAAAACAACAAACAAGTAATGATTTTTATATAGGAGAGATTGTTAAAACATTTAATCATAAGGATGACCCTAATGAAGATATATTATGGGAAGCCTTTAAACATGGTGTTGATAATGATTTTAGTGAAGCTGCTTTATTTCAATTAGAAGATATTCCTACTGAGGTAAGAGATATTGATCGTATTGGAAGAGAAGATTTAACGAATTGGCAAATATTTACGATTGATGGTGTTGATACAAAAGATATGGATGATGCAGTTAGTTGTACGATTAATGAAAAAGGTAATTATATTTTGGGAGTACATATTACTGATATTGCATCTATTGTACCGGAAGATTCTCCATTAGATATAGAAGCATTCCGTAAAGGAAATAGTTTTTATTTAGGTGGTACAGTACTTCCAATGTTTCCTCATAAGATATCTAATGGTATTGGATCTTTAAATCCACATGTAGATCGAATGACTATTTCTTGTATTATGGAAATAACTCCAGATGGAGAAATTGTCAATTATAGGATTAGTCCTACTATTATTCATTCAAAATTAAAAATGAGTTATGATAAAGTAAATGATATTTTAAAAAATGGTTTAGTAGATTCAGAATATGAAGAATTTGTAGATACTCTTAAAAATATGCAAAAATTAAGTTTAATTTTAAAAAAACGTAGAATACTAGAAGGATCTAGTGAGTTTAATAGACCGGAATTAAAAGTATATCGAGATAATAATAAAGAATTAATAATTAACTTAAGAACACAGGATATTGGTGAAAACTTAATAGAGGAATTTATGGTAATTGCTAATAGAGTAGTTGACAAAGAATTATGTGATAAAGGATTACCTTTTGTTCATCGTGTACATGGGACTCCTAATGTAGAAAGGATCTTAGAATTTTTAAAACTACTAAATGCAATTAATTTACCATTTGATGCTTCTCCAGAACAATTAGCTAGTGATAATAAAATGTATCAAAAACTTGTTGATCATATTTCACAAAGTGGAAGATTATCGGATCTACTTTATACAGAAGCAATAAAGTGTATGTCTAGGGCAAAATATAGTTCAGAAAATAGTGGACACTATGGTTTAGCTACGGATTACTATTGTCATTTTACTTCTCCTGTTCGAAGAGATGCTGATCTTACAAATCAAAGAATTCTTTGGGATTGCTTATTTGATGATAGTAATCTATCTCAAAATGTAATGAAATGGAGACAAAAGACTCCTGAGATTGCAGAAAGAGCTTCTCATCAAGAAAAAGTTGCAGATGATACAGAAAAAGATGTACTTAGAATGCTTTGCGCAGAGTATATGGAAAATCATATTGGAGAAGAATTTGATGGAACTATTATTAATTTATCTGGTGATTGTATGGTTGTTCAATTAGATAATTTAATCGAAGGTACAGTAAGAGTAAAAGATTTAGAAGGAAGATATGTTTATAGTCCTACTTCTTACTCTTTAGTATCTTTAAATGATAGAGAAAACTATTATATTGGAGATCAATTACATTTAAGACTAAAAAGTTCTTCTAAAGAAACAAGAAAGATAGATTTTGATGTATTATATAAAATATCTGAAACTTCTATTTCTCATTCAGATGAGATACATGAAGTGGTAAAACAAAAAGTAAAAAGAGATACAAAAAAGGTAATTGTATAAAGAGGATAATTCCTCTTTTTTTGTTGTATAAAAATAGTAATTATTTTATAATTACAATAGGAGAGTATGTATATGAGAAGGAATAATAAACAAGTAACAACTTATTTTATATTATTTAGCCTTCTTCTTATAGGAGTAGTATATGCCATACTCCAAGCAAATCTACAGATTAATGGCACGGCTAAAATAAAGGCTAATACATGGGATATTCATTTTAATAATATAGTAGTTAATGAAAACTCTGTTTCTATTGGTACAGGAGATTCTCCTGCGACAATTGACCCTAATAATAACTGCAAAGTAGATTTTGAAGTAACATTATCTCTACCAGGAGATTTCTATGAATTTACTGTTGATGTAGTTAATGCCGGGACAATTGATGGAATGATAGGAGAACTTTCAAAAACATTAAAAGTAAATAATGAAGTTGTAAGCGAGATGCCAGATTATTTAGAATATTCTGTTACTTATGCAGATGGAATGGAGATATTAGAAAATCATAAACTAGCAGTGGGTTTTACAGAAACATACAAAGTACGATTGGAATTTAAAATAGATATAGAAGAATTACCAGAATCAACTACAATAACGACTAGTTTAGAACCTCAATATTTACAAGCTGATTCTAGTTCTGTTGTTAGACCTAACGTATTTGTTTCTGGTACTTGGGACCAAATTGTAGATGCCTATAATTCAGGAGCAATTTCTAGTCTTCAGGCAACAATGGAAGCAGGAACGACAAGAGAAGTACAACTAGATATGGATAATAATGGAATACCAGAGACAACAGCACATTTAAGGATTGCAAATTTAAGTACTCCATCAGAATGCTCTTCATCTGGATTTAGTCAGACAGCTTGTGGATTCGTAATTGAATTTGCAGATATTATCAATGATTATGAAATTCATTCTAGTTTTACAACTGAAGGTGGGTGGTCTACAAGTAAAATGAGGACATATTTGAATGATACTAGTAGTTCAATAAGCATTATTAATTCTTTTCCTGATGTTTTAAAAAATAAAATAATTGATACAAATGTTGTTTCAAGTACAGAATCTGTATTTACTACAATAGATAAATTGTACTTACTACACTTTTTTGAAATATATGGTTCCGCTGCTGACTCTGATAATTTAACTTTAAATGAATTGAGACAGTTAGATTATTATAATTCTGTTCCAGTTACTAAAACTAAATGGGCTGGTGCAATTAAGAAAAAAAATGATGTAAATTCAGTTTGGTGGACACGAACTTATAGTGATAGTTCAAGATTTATGATTGTTGGTTCTACGGGTTATCGTGGATTTGCTTATACTAATCAAAAGTATGGGGTGTCACCAGCTTTTCGCCTTGCAGAATAAGATTTATAAAGAGTCCTTTGACTCTTTTTCTTTTTTTTATTTTGGGTTGATAATTTGTGTTTAAAATGATATTATTATGATAGGTGCGGGGTTAATATAGACACCCGTATTATTTTTTATAAGGAGATGTTTATAATGTATATATCATTATCAGATATTTTGATTGTTATTAAGAAAATAATTGATATTTCATTAGTTTGGTTTATATTCTATTTTATTCTTAAAAATATTAAGAATAATGTTAAGTTGTCTTTAATCTTTAAAGGGTTAGTTGTTGTTATACTGCTTAAAATTGCAAGTGATGCATTTGGTTTTATTACTGTTGGATACTTACTTGATTATATTATTCAATGGGGACCTGTTGCATTAATCATTATATTCCAACCAGAAATACGTACTATCTTAGAGCAATTAGGTAGAAATCAATTACTTGGAAGACATAAGACATTAACTGTTGATGAGAGAGAACATTTAGTATATGAAATAATTAATGCGATTGATTATTTAAGAAAAGAAAGAATTGGAGCTTTAATAGTTATTGAAAGAGATATTAGCTTAGGTAATTATATTGATAAAGCTAAGAAATTATATGCTGATTTGTCTAGTGATTTATTAATTTCTATTTTCTATGAAGGAAATCCATTACATGATGGAGGAGTAATTATCCAGGGAGATCGTATTACTTGTGCAGGAGCAGTATTCCCTACAAGTAGTAGTCCTAAGATTAATACAAGACTTGGTACTCGTCATAGAGCAGCAGTAGGATTATCTGAAGAAACTGATGCGATTTGTTTAGTTGTTTCTGAAGAGACTGGTAGAGTATCAATTGCTTTAAAAGGAGAGCTATTATATAATTTAACTTTAGATGATGTTCGTATGATGTTAATTGATGAATTAAGACCTAAACAAGATATTGGTTTTGAAGAAGATGAAGAAGTAAGTGAGGAAGATGCATATGAAGAAAATAGGTAGATTATTTTTTAATATATTTCATCGTCTTTACTTAATCATTGATAAATTAATAATTACTCCAATTACAAGATTAATCTTAAAGATAATGGAATTATCTAAGAATTTAGCAAAATCAATTGATAGATTATCTGGTAAGAAATCAACTTTATTAATTATTAGTTTATGTTTAGCTTTTGTCGTATTTATGTTTATTGATAATGAGTCTAATGTAATGATTGATCAATATGCAGAAATTTTATATGATCAACCTGTATCTGCTGTTTATAATGAAGAGTCTTATGTAATAGAAGGTCTTCCTAAAGCAGTAGATATTACACTAATAGGTCAAAGAAGACATATTTTTCTTGCTAAACAATCTCCTTCTAAAGGAGTTACAGTTGATTTAACTGGGTTAAAACCTGGTACTCATAAAGTATCACTAAAATATAGTCAAAGATTAAAATCTCTTGATTATAAATTAGATCCATCTACTGTTAATGTTACTATTTATGAAAAAGAAAGCGAAAATAGAGTTATTACTTACGATATCTTACATCAAGATAAATTAGATACTAAATTATATATTAATAATGTAGAAATTGATCGTACAGAAGTTATTATTAAAGGTGCTAAATACAAGTTAGAAAAGGTTGCTAGTGTAAGAGCTTTACTTGATGTTAATAATATTCCATATCCAAAAGCAGGAGATATTACTGTTAAAGATATTCCACTTGTAGCTTATGATACAGATGGAAAGATTATGGATGTTGAAATTGTTCCTAAGACTGTGGCAGCTAATGTTAATATTACTTCTCCAAGTAAAGAAATACCTGTACGTGTTATTCCAACTGGTAATTTAGCATTTGGTAAATCTATTAAATCTATTAATCCTAGTGTTACTACAATTACTGTTTATGGAGAACAAGATGCAATTAATGATATTCAACAATTAGATGTTGAAATTGATGTTGAAGGTCTTGAAAAAGATAAGACTTATAATGTTACATTGAAGAAACCTAAAGGTATTACGGAATTGAGTTCTAAGAGTATGACAATTAATGTTACACTTGCTAATTCTTCTACAAAGGAATTTAAAGATATTTCTATTTCTACTAGAAATCTAGCAGATGGATTGGTTGCTCAAGCAGCATCAGATGAAGATCGTAAAGTAACAGTCGTAGTTAGTGGTAGTGATGATATCTTAGAAAATATCAAAGAAACGGATATTACTGCTTATGTTGACTTAAAAGATTATGGAGTAGGTACTCATGAAGTAGATGTAGTAGTTACTGGTACAGATCTTAAATTAACATATTCTTCTAAGACGAAGAAAGTTAAGATAGTTATTTCTGAAAAAAACTAGAATAGTCTTATGACTATTCTTTTTTTGCATATTTTTCATAATTACTCATATTCTTTTATTAGATTGGAGATAATTATGAAAAAAATATTACTATTATTATTAATTCCATTATTATTTAGTGGATGTTTTAAATTAAAGAAGAATGATGTAAAAAATGAATTAATTCATCAATTAGAAAAAAGTAGTGGATATTATTTAGAAGGTGAGTTAGAAATTAATCATAATGAAGATGTTTATCATTATGATGTAGAAGTTTATCATAAGAAAGATGATTATTATCATATTAATCTGTTTAATCAAGATAATCAATTTCGACAAGTATTATTAAAAAATCCTAGTGGCGTTTATTTATATACACCTTCTTTAAATAAGAGTTTTAAATTTCAAAGTACTTGGCCTTATAATCATTCACAAATCTATTTATTAGATGCACTTATAAATGATATTAAGAATGATAAAAATTGTACTATCGAAGAAAAAAAAGAATCATTTATCTTACAAACTAAGGTTCAATACAACAATAATTCTAATTTAAAAAGGCAGAAAATCGTACTTGATAAGAATAATTTGATTAAAAAAGTTGTTGTTTATGATTCAAATGATCAGATTGTAATGGAATTTAATATTTCTAAGATGAAATATTCTCCTAAGGTGGATGATGATTATTTCGAATTAGATACTCTAGTAGAGAAGGATGATTCTCCTTTGGAAGATCTTGAAAAGGATGTACAAGAAACTAGTGTATTAGAAGATGTTATTTATCCATTATTTATTCCTAGTGGTACTAAGTTAATTGATGAGGAAAAAGTATTAAAAGATAGTGGAGAAAGAGTTATTATGACATATGATGGAGAAAAGTCTTTCTTACTTGTTGAAGAAACACAAGATGTATTTCATGATTTCACAGTAATTCCTTCTTCTGGAGAACCATATCAGTTAATGGATACCATTGGAGTTATGACTGATAATTCATTATCTTGGTCTAGTGGAGGGACTGACTATTATTTAGTAAGCGATGTTATGAGTCAACAAGAGTTAGTTGAAATTGCTCAATCTATTGTGGGAATTCCTTCTATGAAATAATTTACTTTCTTTTTAAGTTTTGCTATAATGGATTTTAGGTGAGGTTTATGGCAAAAAATAAAGGAAAGAGTAATTATAAAAGGAAGAATAAAAAGAAGGAAACTCCAATAGTAGAAGGAAAGAGTTTTGAAGAAAACTTATTACATTATGTTAAAGTAGCAACTATTATTATTGTTTTATTTACATTATTCTATTTTGTTACTTTCTTGATTACTAGAGATAAAACAGAAAAAGAAGAATCAGAAGAAAAGAAAGATAGCGGATTTTCATACACTGAGATTATGGCAGGAAGAAGTTTTTCTATGGATGATGGAGAATACTATGTATTATTCTATGATTCATCCGATGAAGACAATGGACCAACTTATAGAAGTTTAGCAATTAATTATCGTAATAAAGAGGGAGCTATTCCTATTTATACAGTTGATATGAATAAAGGTCTAAATAAGAGTTATGGTGCTGATGAAAGTAATACAAATCCTACTTCTGCTGCAGAATTAAAGATTAATGGACCTACTTTAATGAAAATTAGTAATAAGACTCTTGCTTTATATGTTGAAGGAGAAGAGTCTATAAAAGGATATATTGAATAAAAAGACTTTATGTCTTTTTTGATATGGGGATCTATGGAAAAGAAGAAAAAAAATACTAGAAAAATTAAAAAGATATTTAAAATCGAATCTAGTTATAGTTTAGTTGAAGTAGTTATTTTTGTATTAATATCTATTGTTTTTGGTATGATTGCAGGATGTATCTTAACTTATCGCATGAGTAGTATTTCTAGTATAAGAATGGATTCTCATTTAAGAGAAATTGTTTCTACTTATACAAGTATAAAAAATCATTATTATAAGAAAGTAAATGATGAAGATTTGACAAATGCTGCGATTAAAGGAATGATAGATTCTTTAAACGATCCTAATTCTATATATTTTGACTCTACTGCAGCTGGTTCCTTCAATGAATCTGTAGATGGTAAATTTGTAGGTATAGGTATTTCGATTCTTTTAGATGGGGATTATTATAAAATTGTATCTGTTAATAAAGATGGTCCTGCGGATAAAGCTGGAATTAAAGAAAATGATGTTATTATTGAAGTAGATGGCCATGATTGTAAGGGATTAACTTCATCTGATTTATCTGGTTATATTCGTGGAGAAAAGAATACTAAAGTAGCCATTAAAGTAAAAAGAGAAGAGGAAGAACTTACTTTTACTGTTATTAGAAACACCATACAAATTCAAAGTGTATATGACAAGTTTTTTGAAAAGGATGGTAAAAAAATTGGTTATATTGGAATTGAAACGTTTGCTTCAAATACTTATGATCAGTTCTTAGTTATACTTAATCAATTAGAGAAAAAAGATATTGATTCTTTGATTATAGATGTTAGAGGTAATCCTGGAGGACATATTGATCAATCAAGAAGAATACTTGATTTGTTATTACCGAAGAAGACTGTACTATTTAGAATTAAAGATGGTAATAAGTTGAAGAAGGTTTATGCCGTTAAGAAAAAGGCAACTTCTTATCCTATTGCTATCTTAATGAATAAAGGAACAGCTTCTGCTGCTGAAGTACTTGTTTCTTCTCTTCATGAAAATTATAAAGATTGTACTATTATTGGTATTACTAGTTATGGAAAAGGAACAATCCAAAAAAGTCAGAATTTATCTAATGGTAATAGTTATAAATATACGATAGAAAGATGGTTAACTCCTTCTGGAATTGATATTAATGGTACTGGTATTGAACCAGATATAGAAGTTAGTCTTAATATGGAATATTTTGAAGATTATTTAGAAGAACATGATAATCAGTTACAAACAGCAATTGATGTTTTAAAAGAGTCTTAATAAGACTCTTTTTTTATGCAACTAATTATGATTTGTAATTCACTATTTTCTGGATCACATGTTGTAAGTACTAGAGTGTTTTCATTATTCTTATGAATTCTGATAGAGCCATTTTTCTTAGTTCTATTTATTTCTTTCACTTCATATATATTATGATCTTCATAATAAGATAATATGATACTATCATTTATTTCTAATTGATTTAAATTATTAAAATATGCAATACTACCTGTACCTGAATGAGCAGCCAGTACTAAAAAATTAGGATAAGAATCTTTTAATATGGTAACGTTTTCTTCGATGTTGTTTTTACTACTATTTAATTTATAGAGTTTTTGTTTTAATCCTATCTTTGGTATTTCTAGTAGTCCTATATTTTTTTCTATTGTGATATAGTTTGGTATTCCTTTTTTTATTAACATTGAAGTATTAATTGTAGTAGATACTTTAGAATCTATTTTGATAAGAGATAAGAAAAAAACTATTGTAATTATACAAAAGAATAAGATAAATATTTTTTTTAACATAAGATGGATAATAATAATTCTAGGAATTTTTGTAGTAAACTTTTTTCTTTTGTATAAGTATTTGGAACTATTACTTTATAATCAATAAATTCTAATGTTTCATCTTCATTATCTTTTACTTCTAATAAAAAATCATCTATTTTTTCATATCCATCTGTAGTATTAATTTGAATGAATTTATATGTTCCATATACCAAAGTTAAATCTATTTCTCCATTTTCATTTGTTGTTTTAGTATCAATTAATTCATTATTATGATTATAGATTTCAAATGTAATATTTGATTCTGGTAATAAATTGTTTTCTTCTCCATATTTTTTTATTATTTTTATATTTTTTTTTATTACTTTATTATAAGTATTAATAGTTACTTCATATTCATTTTTATTAATTGTAAAAGGATATTTTTCTTCATTTAATAGATATCCTTCTCCAGGAGTTATTTCTTGTATGTAATAAGAACTAGTTCCTAAATCTTTTATACTTGCTTCATTATTTATAATTTCTAATTCTTCTATTAATTGATTGTTTTTTTCTTTATATATTCCATAAATAGCTCCATCTAAAGATGCTTCTCCTTGAGGAGTATTTCCTGTTTCTTCATCTGTTTTATGAATGATTAATGAGCTTTTTACTATTTCTATTTGTAATAGGGCAGTTTTGTTTGGTAAATCTCCTGTTTTCATTAATGTTTGACTATTATTAGATTGATAAAAAATAGTTGGATTATTATGATCTTCTTCACGAATTAATTCAAATTCATAAGTTCCTTCTTTTAATCCTTTTACTTCAATTCTATTACCAATAATTCTAATATTGTCTGATTCTATATGATAATTACTTATAATAGGACCTACTAGGATTGCGAAAGGTTCTCCTTCAATACCTTTATGAATACCTGTTAGAGGAAGAGTATCATAATCTATTATTAAAGATTCTATTTCATTTATTTCATCTTGAAATGGTTCTATCCTATTTCCATTTAGAGTATCCGTAAAATAGAAATCTCCTTGTTGATTTGCTTCTCTCCATATCATCATTTGTGTAATTGCATACCATTTTGGTTCTGTATGGTTTTTATACTGATATCCAAAATGAGCTATTTTTTTGATTTTATCTAGTTGTTTTGAAGAGATTGAATTAATATCAAAAGTAGATTCATAAGTACTATTTTCTTCGAAAAAACGTAATGGCTCTATACAATAAGCAAATTCATTGGTATTAGAATTTCTAAAAAATCTTGCAGTTTGATAATAGACTGTATCCGTACTAGGATCATATTTATTCATATAAATATGATCAATATATTCTCCTTCATAAAAAGTTGCAGTTTCTGCATAAACATTTGATTTTAATAAAAAGCAAATACTTAGCATTGTTATTAAGAAAATTATTTTATTTTTAATAAAAAATCCCTCCTTTTTTTCTTAATGGGGATTAGTTTACTAAATTTTATATTTTATGCAAATTGAAGATTTTGTTATTTTATATAGGATTTTATTATGAATTTGTATTTCTTCTATTTGAAAAATCTTTTTTTAAGTATTTTGTTGTAGGAAAAGATAAATTTACTATGTTATAATAATTTTTGAGGTGATAAAAATGACGGATATAGAGATTTCTAGAAATAGTAAGAAATTACATATTTATGATATTGGGAAAAAAATTGGTTTAAAAAAGAATGATCTTGAATTATATGGTAATTATAAAGCAAAGATTAAAAATATTAATCCTCGTAAGAAACAAGGAAAATTAATTTTAGTTACTGCGATTAGTCCAACTCCTATGGGAGAAGGAAAAACTACAGTAAGTATTGGTTTAGGAGATGCTTTACAAAAGATTGGTGAGAAAGTTGTTATTGCATTAAGAGAACCTTCTATGGGTCCAGTATTTGGTATGAAAGGTGGAGCAACTGGAGGGGGATATTCTCAAGTTGTACCTATGGAAGATATTAATCTTCATTTTACTGGAGACTTTCATGCGATTACTTCTGCTAATAATTTAATAAGTGCTGCTATTGATAATCATATTTATTTTGGAAATAGTTTAGATATTCAAAAAGTATTCTTTAAAAGATGTTTAGATGTTAATGATAGAGCACTTAGAGATGTTGATTTAGGAACTAGACGTGATTCTTTTACAATTACTTCTGCAAGTGAAATTATGGCTTTATTTTGTTTAGCAACTTCATTAGATGATTTAAGAAAAAGACTTGGTAATATTATTGTAGGAGTTAATAGTAAAGGAGAATATATCTATGTTAGAGATTTAAATATTGAAGGAAGTTTAGTTGCTTTACTTAAAGATGCTTTCCAGCCAAACTTAGTTCAAACAGTAGAAAATACTCCAACATTAATTCATGGTGGTCCTTTTGCAAATATTGCTCACGGATGTAATAGTTTAATGGCTACTAAGACTGCTTTAAGTTATGCTAATTATGTTGTTACTGAAGCTGGATTTGGTGCTGATTTAGGAGCTGAAAAGTTCTTAAATATTAAATGTAGAATTGGTAATTTAAAACCACATGCTGTAGTTTTAGTTGCAACTATTAAGGGTATGAAATATCATGGCGGAGTTCCTAAAGATAAGATATTTGATAAAAATGATGAAGCTTTAAAGAAAGGTTTTGAAAATTTAGATAAACACTATGAAAATCTTAAGAAATTTGGTGTTAATGTAGTTGTTTGTTTAAATAAATTTAATACGGACACTGATTCTGAAATTGAGTTAGTTAAAAAGCATTGTGAAGAAATGGGTTATATCTTTACTGTATCTAGTGCTTACTCTGATGGAGGCTCAGGAGCAGTTGACCTTGCTCATAAAGTAATTGATCTTCCAAAAGCTAAATTTAAAGTTTTATATAAGTTAGAAGAACCAGTAGAGAAAAAGATTAAAAAAATTTGTAAGGAAATCTATGGAGCTGGAAAAGTTACATTTAGTCCTTTAGCAAAAGAAAAAATTCATATTATTGAGGAAAATGGATTAGCTAATTTACCAGTATGTATTGCGAAAACACAATACTCTTTCTCAGATGACAAAGACAAAGTAGGAGTACCAAAAGATTTTGAAGTAACAGTAAGAGATGTTAATCTATATAATGGTGCTGGATTTATTACTGCATTACTAGGAGATATTATGACAATGCCTGGTTTATCTAGAAAACCTAATTGTGAATTAATTGATGTAGTAGATGGAGAAATTGTTAATTTAAGTTAAAAAAAGAATGCAAATATGCATTCTTTTTATATATTATTCTGTTGGTTCAGTTGGAGTTGGAGTTGGTTCTGGTTCAGTAGGTGTTGGAGTTGGTTCTTCTGGAGTTTCTACGACTTTATCAACACATGTTTTTGACTCTTCATTGTATTCTTGATTATCATTCATACATACGCATGTCTTTTTATTCGCATCATATGTAGCTACTGCAGGACATGTCATATTAATACGATTTGTAATAACATCTTCAACGATTTCATAATCTCCTATATATACAGTATCTTTATACGTAATAGTATATTTGTATTTTCCTGGAGTGGATTGATGTGCTTCAACATCTCTTAAGTCTAATATCATATTATTATAAACATCATCTGTTAATTCTTCATAAATATAATCTTTTTTATTTCTGGAAATTGTACCAGTAGTTGGCATTATTTTTGCTTTTAAAGTAAATTTTATATTTGGAATATCTTTTTCAATTACTTTAACAATACTTTCATATTTCTTTTTCTTATAACTGATACTATATTTGTAGGTACCTGGTTGATTAATATTAACTAGTGAAGTATCTAGAGTCTCAGATAATTGTTTTTGTTGTAGTTCACTAAATTCATTAATATTTTCAATATAATCTTTTGCATTTGTACTTAGTGGTTTTCCGACTTCTACTTCTACTTTTTTTAGTATAATATCAATTTTTCTTGCTTGTACTTCATTTGTTTCATTAGAAGTAATTCTAACAGTAAATACTTTTCTTATTTCTACATCATCATATGTAAGCATGGTGCAACCTGATTTAAGCAGAAGACAACCCCATACTGCTAATACAATGGATATAATTTTTAGTTCTATTGTCCTAAATCTCATTGCACACTACTCCTATTCTATATTTTTATTATAAACGATATTTTCATTTATAAACTAGAAAATAGTCAATTTTTGTTGAAATAGACACATATTTAACATATAATATGTTGTAGAGGTGAGGTTGTTGATGTATTCTTTAGCATGGTTTATTACTTTTGCACTATTATTATTTGTAGAACTTGCTACACAAAACTTAGTTTCTATCTGGTTTGTTTTAGGTACTTTAGCTGCATTAGGAGTATCTTATTTAACAGGTAGTTTATTAATTCAAATACTAGTTTTTATTGTCGTAAGTATCATTGCTTTAATTATTACTAGATTTTTAGTAAATAGTTTTAAAGACTATGATAATACTCCTACAAATTCAGATCGTGTCATTGGTAAAATTGGAGAAGTTACAAAAGATATCAAGAAAAATCAATATGGTCAAGTAAAAGTATTTGGCGAATATTGGCCTGCATTTAGTGATCATAGTATTGAAGCTGGTACTAAAGTACGTGTTCTTGGTATAGATGGAACAAAGTTAGAAGTAGAAGAAGAAAACTAAATTCTATTCAATTTATAAAAAAATAACTCATCATATTGTGATGGGTTATTTTATTAGTATATAGATATTTAACAGTAAAAATAATGGTAAAAGGATTTGAAAAGATCTTTTTTTTGTTTTATGACGGAATATTTCCATTCCTAGTATTCCTCCTAGACTTCCTCCTATTAGGGCAATTCCAAATAGTAATTTTTCTGGTATTCTCCAAGAATTGTTGATTGCTTTATATTTGTCTATTCCCATAAGAGAAAATTCTAATATGTTAATTAAAATGTAATAGATTAACATTTTGCACCTTGATAAGTATCTCTTCTTACCATTTCTTTATCAATATTATTTATCACACATACTTTTTTAATTAACCATTTTGGTTCTATTAAATCTTCTAACTTAGGATCTCCTGTGATTCGGTGAATTACTATCTCTGGTCTTAAATGTTCCAATTGGCTAATTACTATGTCTATATAATCCTCTTGACTTAGAATTTGAAAAGGTTGGGAATTATAATATTTTTCTAATTCTGTGTCTTTTGTGATACTTAACATATGTATTTTAATACCTTGTATATCTAATTTATTTAAATATTTTACTGTATTTATCATATCTTCTTTTGTTTCATTAGGAAGACCATTAATAATATGAACTACTACATTTATGTTTCTTTTACGAAGTTCTTCTACAGCTTTTTTAAAACATTCTAGTGTATGACCTCTATTAATAAATTTTAATGTTTCTTCTTTTATTGTTTGTAATCCTAATTCTACTGTTAAATCTGTTCTTTTATTTAAATCTTCTAAATACTTGTAGCATTCTTCTGAAATAGAATCAGGACGTGTTGCGATATTTAATCCTACTACATCTTTTTGCTTTAAAATAGGTTCATATAATTCTTTTAATTTTTCTACAGGAGCATAAGTGTTTGTACGTGCTTGAAAATAACCTATGTATTTTCCTTTAGGCCATTTTTTTAACATCATTTTCTTTCCATCTTCAAATTGTTTTATAATATCATCCTTTTTATTACCTGCAAATTCTCCACTACCACTTTTAGAACAATAAATACATCCTTTAGTTCCTACTGTTCCATCAATATTTGGACATGTAAAGTTACCATTTAATGGAATTTTAAATACTTTTTCTTTGTATTTCGTTTTGTAGTAATAATCTAGTGTATGATATCTTTTATTATTGTATGAATATGTAAACATAGTTAACTCCTTGTAAAATCTTCTAGATTGTAACATAATTTGTGGTTTTTTGCAATGAATTGTGTTATTATTAGACTAGGGTGGTATACTTGAAAAAGGTAAAAAGGATTAAAGCTCGAAGATGGTTGGTTATACTAGGTGAAGTAATTGGCCTTATTTTATGCCTTTGTCTTGGTGTATTTCTCTTTTATCAAAAGCAAATATCAGATTTGACTAAATTAGGATATAGTAAGATTGCTAGTGAAAAAATATTATTTTCGAAACATAAAGACTATATTATGAAATTAGGTGAGAATAAAACTGTAAATAAAGCTTTTGAAAGTGAAGATTATATAGAAGATAATCTTGATAATTATTCAAAAATTAAGTATTTTGATCAAAAAGATCTTATTTCTAATATTAATAAATTACTTGAGATTGGATATAGTAATAGTGATATTAATATTATATTAAGTCATGGTACTAATGAAAGTGTTACGGAATTTACGAAACATGAAAGAGTTCATTACTTAGAAGAATATTTTGAATATGATTATGCTAAGATAGAGAATTATGATCGATATGTTAATTATTCTGATCAATTTGGTTCTTCTGAGGAAGATACAATTATTTATATTAATTTAAATATTGATAAAGAAGATTATGTGGACCCTTTTATTGTTGAGGAGTTTTCTATTGATATGCTTGTCAATCGTCATCGTAGTTTGAAAGAAGATTATGTTCCTAGTGATTTAGTAACAGTAGATTCTAAATATGCAAGTAGTAATGATTGTCAAAGTAGTAGAATTGCTTATAATGCTTTTATAGAAATGTATAATAAAGCTGAGTCTGAGGGATATCAATTAGTTATTAATTCAGCTTATCGTAGTTATCAAGATCAATTGGATATTATAGATACTTATCGTAATGCTTATGGACAGTCTTATGTTGATAAATATGTGGCGAGAGCAGGTTTTTCAGAACATCAGACGGGTTTAGCATTTGATATAGGAAGTAGAAACTCTAATATTTTTGCAGATTCAAAAGAGTATGAATGGATGCTTCAAAATGCTCATTTATTTGGATTTGTTCTTCGTTATGATAAAAGATATGAGGATATTACTCAATTTCGATATGAACCTTGGCATTATCGTTATGTAGGAAAAGAGATTGCAAAATATCTTTATGAACATAATAATATGTCATTGGAAGAATATTATGTATTATTTTTAGATAGATAAGAAGGTGATGAAATGGTTTGTAAAAATTGTGGTGCTGACTTAAAGCCTGGTATTAAATATTGTTTGGAATGTGGTAACTACATTGATGATGAGGATGAAATGTTTGATGTTTCAGATTCTTCTAATGAAATGAATGGATATGGTGGGTACCAATTACGTTCCGTTTCTTCAAAGAAAAAAAGAAGAACTAGAATTCGTTTTATAGATATTCTTATTTATGCTGGACTTGCTTTGATTATTCTTGTTTCACTAATTGTTATTATTATTACGATAGTTAGAGGTCAAAATCCTCCTACTACTCCTCCTACACCTACTGTTGTAAATTCAGATTCTACTGTAAATATTGATAATTATCAGATTATTATTCCTGGTTCCTTAAATTATGATGTACAAGGAAGTACTTTAACTGTTTCTGATAATCAGAATTATACATTCTCATATAAGAATACTACTGAAGATTATGATGGGTTCTTTAAAGATGTAAATGCTTTATCAAAAGAATTAGTTGCGAATAATTATGAAGTTCTTTCTATTAGTCGTAAAAATGTAGCAAATCACTTATTCATTGTTGGAGAATTAAGAATTAATGGAAGAGTAAAATATTTATATTTAACACAAGTAAATCAAGATTATACATCGGTAGGAGTTATTGATGCATATGAAGGTGGAATGTGGGATCTTGCTTTAAATGCTATTGCTGAAATAAATGATAGTATTCAAATAGATGGAGTTTATACTGATACATATTCTAATAATTCTTATGATCCATATTATGATTCTACTTATGAATCTAGTTCATATTCTTCTAGTACAACTAATGATTATGAAAATGAACAATCTAATGATACAAGTAATAATTTTAATTATAATAGTAATTATTCACAGAATACACAAAGTCAACAAAACACTCAGAATCAACAGATTCCAAATTCACCATTACAATAATTAAAAAGATAAGGAGGGGTTATAATGTATCCACTTGGGAAACAATTTGAAATTGATTATTCTAAAGCTAAAAGTGATCATAAAGCCATTGTAGAAGGTTCTAACTATAGAATAACTATTATTAGTGAACGTATTGTTCGATTAGAATTTTCTCCTAGTGGGAACTTTTTAGATAAACCCACTCAATTAATTAAAAAGAGAAATATTGGTTTACCAGATTATTCTGTTAGACAGGATAAGCATGTTGTAGAAATATCGACAAAGTATTTTGTATTAACATATCTTAAAGGAAAACCTTTCTTAGGAACAACTGTTGATCCTATGAAGTATTTGAAAATTACTTTAGCTTCAAAAGAAAGAGATAGAAGAAAAGATTGGTATGTTGGACATCCTGAAGCAAAAAATTTAATGGGTAATATGGTTGGAGTAGATGTTAGTCTACCTGCCAATTTACAAAAAGGGTTATATTCTTTGGATGGTTTTGCTTCTATAGATGATAGTTTTAGTAAGATTATTGCGGAAGATGGTACTTTAGAAAATCCTTTACCACATCATTTTGATATGTATGTATTTATGTATGATAAAGATTTTCGTTTAGCTTTATATGATTATTTTAAAATGACTGGAGCACCTGCTTTAATTCCTAGATATGCTCTTGGAAATTGGTGGAGTAGAAATACTATTTATACTGATGAAACTCTTCATAATCTATTATTAAAATTTGAAAAAGAAGATATTCCTTTTTCAGTATTATTGTTAGATCATGATTGGCATTTACGTAATGTTGGAGAGTTTAAGAAATTAAAAGCAGGTTATACTTTTAATAATGAGTTAATAAGAGATCCTGTTAATATGATTAATGAATTTCATAGTAAAGGTGTTAAAGTTGGATTAATTATAAATCCTACAGAAGGTTTTTATCCACACGAACAGTATTATCCTCAAGCTGCACAATATTTAGGAGTTAATAATGGAAGTGTTATTCCATTTGATCCATTAAATCCTAGACATATTGATGTTATGTTTAAAATGTTCTTACATCCATTGGAGGCTTTAGGAGTAGATTTCTTTTGGAATGATTCTACTGGAAATATGGATATTACTAATTTATGGTCTTTAAATCATTATTTATATTTGGATGCTAGTCGTGAAGGAGAAGAAAGGGCATTAATCCTTGGAAGAGGAAGTGTTACGGCACCTCATCGTTATCCTGTTTTATATGGAGGATCTTCTGAGATTAGTTGGAAAAAACTACAAGAAATTCCATTTATGTATTTAAATGCTGCCAATATTGGCGTTTCTTGGTGGAGTCATGATGTTGGTGGTAATCATGGGGGTATGGAAGATTCTGAATTGTTTATTCGTTATGTTCAATTAAGTACTTTTAGTCCTATTTTAAGATTCCATGGGGCAAGAGGAAGATATTATAAAAAAGAACCATGGGTATGGGATGCTAAAACTTTAAAAATAGTTGGAGATTATTTGAGGCTAAGACATCGATTAATTCCATATTTATATACAGAAGCATATAATTATACAAAGTCTGGAACTCCTCTTATTCAACCATTTTATTATAATTATATGTGGGTTTATGATGATCCTTTATTTAAAAATCAGTATTATTTTGGTTCTCAATTATTAGTTTGTCCTATTTTAGAAAAAAAAGATAATATTATGAATCGTACTATTCATCGTTTCTTTGTACCTGAAGGAGTTTGGTATGATTTGTTTACAGGTAAAAAATTTCCTGGTAATAAAAAGTATATTTCATTCTTTAAGGAAGATGATTATCCAGTATTTGCTCATGAAGGGTCTATTGTTCCTTTCTCTAATAAGAGTGATGTTAATAATATTGGATTACCTACAGATATAGAGATTCATTTCTTTCCTGGGGCAAGTAATACCTATACTTTATATGAAGATGATGGTATTACTACGAAGTATAGAGAAGGTTATTTCTTAAAAACGAATATTGATTATAATTATATAACAGATAACTATACTATTATGATACGTTCTGTTGATGGTAAAACTGGAATTGCACCAGATAGACGTAATTATAAATTAGTACTTAGAAATAGTAAAATGCCAACTGTTATATCTGTATTCTTTAATAATAATGCAATTAAATATGAACAATATGTTGATGGAAATGATTTTATTATAGAATTAAAAGATATTCCAACGATTGGACAATTAACAGTTAACTGTCAGGGACAAGATTTAGAAATAGATTCTATTCGTTTAATTAATGATGAATTAGATAGTATTTTAATGGATTTACAAATTGAAACTTATACAAAAGAAGAGATAGCAAAGATATTATTTAGTAATGATCCGATAGATAAGAAAAGAATTGCGATACGTAAGTTGAATAAAAATGGTTTATCAAAAGAACATATCGATTTATTCTTAAAATTATTTGATTATATTGGAGAAGTATAGTAAAAATAGAGAAATTTCTTGAAAAATAAGAATTTTCTCTTTTATTTTTAGGTTTTTATGTTATAATTGTTTTATATTTTGTGATGAAAAAGAAGTAGTAGTAATTCTTCTAATTTTAGAGAATCTATGTTTGGTGAAAATAGATATTAGAAAATTATGAACTTGTCTTTGGAGCAATTGGGTAATTCCGTTATCAATAGAAGTGTATAGGAAACTATAAATTAAGGTGGTACCGCGAAATAATCGTCCTTATGTTTATAGTTTTTTTTTGGAGGAAATATGGAAGAATTAATACTTTTTTTACTTACTTTTCTATTTGTTTTTCTGCTCTATGAGATTTTTATAGTATCTCCTAGAAAAAAAGCTAATTCAAAGAAAAAAGAGATTATAGAAATAAAATATTTAGATAGTAAATATCCATTAGATTTCAAAAAAATACCTTATGCTCAATTATTACAAATATGTGCAATTACATCTAGTATAGATATTGCGATTGTGGTTACTGTTTTATCTAGACTTGATAATTATTGGTTAATTATTTTAGTTGGATTATTTTTGATACTTGTACTAATTATTTTTAGTTATCATTTAGTTTATTTATTTTATAAGAAGAAGGGAATGATTATTGATGGAAAACGTAAATAAAATAGAAAAAAAATGGCAAGATTATTGGGATAAAAATAAGACATTCTGGGCTAAAAATGGAGATAAGAGAAAACCTTACTATATTTTAGTAGAATTTCCTTATCCAAGTGGATCAGGATTACATGTTGGACATGTAAGAAGTTATACTGCTCAAGATGCTTTAGCTAGAATGATGAGGATGCAAGGATATAATATTTTATATCCAATGGGTTGGGATGCTTTTGGAGCTCCTGCAGAACAATATGCTATTAAGAATCATATTCATCCAAGAGATGCTGTTCAAGAAAATATAAAAGTGTTTAAAGGTCAAATGAAATCACTTGGTTTTTCATTTGATTGGGGTAGAGAGTTTTCAACAACTGATCCTGAGTATTATAAATGGACTCAGTGGCAATTTTTACAATTTTATAAACATGGTATGGCTTATAAAGATACGATTCCAGTAAACTGGTGTCCAACTTGTAAAAGTGTTCTTTCTAATGAAGATGCTGCTGGTGGAGTATGTGAAAGATGTGGTACTCAAGTAGAACAAAAAGAGAAAAGTCAATGGATGCTTCGAATGAGTGATTATTCAGAAGATTTATTAACAGGACTTGATGATACCAACTTTGCAGATAGAGTAAAACTAGGACAAATCAATTGGATTGGTAAAAGTCAAGGTTGTGAAATCGATGTAGAAATTGTTGGTGGAGGAAAGTTTAGCGTATTTACTACTTGTCCTGAAACGATTTATGGTATTACTTTTTTTGTTATTGCTCCAGATGGCAAATTAATTAAAGAATTGATGCCTAGAGTTGAGAATAAAAAAGAAGTAGAACAATATATTAAAGAGACAGCATTAAAATCTAATATGGATCGTACGGAACTTAATAAAGGTAAAACTGGTGTTGAGATTAAAGGAATTAAAGCAATTAATCCAGTGAATGGAAAAGAAGTTCCAGTATTCTTGGGAGATTTTGTATTAGGTGATTATGGTACTGGTGCTGTTATGGCTGTACCTAGTCATGATCAAAGAGACTTTGAATATGCACAAGAACATCATCTTGAGATTATTAAAGTTATAGATTGTGGAGATATTTCAGAACATGCTATTGAAAAGACTGAATATATGGGTCATGATTATAAAATGATTAATTCTGAAGAATTTAATGGTATGTTAGTTGATGATGCTCGTGAAGCAATTGCTAATATGTTGGTTGAAAAAGGATATGGAAGAAAAGTTAATAATTATAAAATGAGAGATTGGATTTTCTCAAGACAAAGATTCTGGGGAGAACCAATTCCGATGATTAACTGTCCAGAATGTGGTTGGGTTCCAATGGATGAGGAAGATTTACCTTTATTACTTCCTGATGTTGTAGAATATGAACCTACTGAAGATGGAGAAAGTCCTTTGGCAAATATTACAGATTGGGTTAATTGTAAATGTCCTAAATGTGGTCATGATGCTAAAAGAGAGACTGATACAATGCCTAACTGGGCAGGTTCTTCTTGGTATTTCTTAAGATTTATGGATCCACATAATACGAAAGAATTTGCATCAATGGACGCTATGAAATATTGGAATCGAGTAGATTGGTATAATGGTGGAATGGAACATACTGCTAGACACTTATTATATGCAAGATTCTGGGTTCAATTCTTATATAATATAGGACTTGTTCCACATAAAGAAATGATTTGGACAAGAGTGTCTCATGGTATGGTACTTGGGTCTGATAATCAAAAAATGAGTAAGTCCAAAGGGAATGTTATTAATCCAGATGATATTGTAAAAGAATATGGTGCTGATACATTAAGAGTATATGAAATGTTTATGGGAGATTATCAAATGGATGCTCCTTGGAGTACAGATTCTTTAAGAGGATGTAAGAGATTCTTAGATAAAATTGAAAGATTAAAAGATAAAATAAATGATCAAGAAGGATATTCTGAAAAATTAGAAGTACTTCAAAATAAAACAATTAAGAAAATTGAATATGATATGACTCATATGGGTTATAATACTGTTATTTCATCTTTAATGATTTTAGCGAATGCATATGATGAAGCAGAATCTATTACGAAAGATGATTATCATTTAATTTTAACATTATTAAATCCTATTGCTCCTCATATTACGGAAGAATTAAATGAACAAATTGGATTTAAACCAATTTGTGAAGATACTTGGCCAGTATATGATGAAGAAAAGACTATAGAAAATGTTAAAGAAATTGCTGTACAAGTAAATGGTAAAGTACGTGCAACAATTGAAATATCTATTGATGATGATGAAGATCTTATTAAGAAAAAAGCTCTTGAATGTGAAAATGTACAAAAACATATTGATGGAAAAGAAGTATTCAAGATTATTGTTATCAAAGGAAAGATTGTTAATATTGTAGTGAAATAAGTTTAAAAGTTGTTAATAATTGTTAACAACTTTTTTTATATTTTATTCATAATAGTAGAAAGATAATATGAAGAAAAAAAAGGATATAATAATGTTATATGTGAGCTACAATGAAGTCTATTTTTTGACTTTTTTCGTATTTTGTGGTATAATGTAGCCAGTTTTAAGGGGGGTTCTGTATGTTTGAAAAAGGTCAAAAAGTAACTATTTTTGGACAAGAGTTTTCTTATGATTTATATCAATACTTATTACGAAACTTTAAAGAAGCATTTTCTCATTCTAGTTTATCTATAGAAGAGGCATTTCGAGAATTAAGAAATTATTCTGCAGTAATTAATAATTCTAAAAATGAATATGCTAAAGATTTATTTGAATGTTTAAGTCCTCATGAGAAAAAAGAAATTATTACTACATTACATGAAATGATTGTATTTAAAGGTTCTAGATATGCAGTATTTACTGAACCAATGGGAGATCAAAAACATAATGAAAAATTATATAAAAAGTATTTTTCTTATTTTGATCCTTATCTTTTATATTATGTTAAATATGATAGAAATGGTAAATTTGATAAAATAGAAACATTCCATAATTTAGATACATTATTTTTAAATTTACCTATGAAAAAACGAGCTTATGAAAAAGCTTATAATATGCAAAAAGATAATTTAGATGCGTTTGATTTTGCGATGAGTTTACCTGAAATTGGAATTAAAGAAACAATTGCGATTAACTCTTTGGTTAATAAAAGTGATGAAGATGCTGTATTAGGATTTAAAAAGACAAATAATGATATTATGGGAGCATCTTTTACTCCATCTGATAAGAAGAATGTACCTATTGAAATGCAAAAACTATTTGCAGAATATAAAGAAGGATTTGGTTATGATATAGAAGATCCTAATGAAAAAGGTATTTCTTATGAAGAAAAATATAATAGAATTTGTAATATTTTTAGAAGAGAAGCATTATTCCATATTCGATTCGAAAGAATACATCCATTTAATGATGGTAATGGTAGAACTGGTAGAATTTTACTTAATTATCACTTGTTAAAAAATGGTTTAGCTCCAGTATTAATTACTCATGTAATGAGTTATGATTATAGAAAATTTATTGATAATTATGATGTAGAAGGATTAGCTAAAATGTTACTAAATAGTTCTTCACAACAAATTACTAATTGGGTTTCTACAAAGATTAATTCAAATAGTAAGAAAAAAGGTTATTCTAATGAAAAATTAGTAGATATTCCTACATTTGATAATAAAGTTAAAAAGAAAAGTAATGATTATTACGGAATATTTTATTAAAAAGAAGATTTTTCTTCTTTTTTTTTGCTTTTGTTTTGATATAGTTATTAAGGTGATTTTTATAAAAGTTAAATTATTTGATGAGGAAGATGAATTTGATCTAGAAAATGATATTAATCAGTTTATAAATAACAATAATATAGAATTAATTGATATTAAATATCAAGTTGCAGTATCTGTTTTTTCTGAAGAACAGATATTTTGTTTCTCTGCTTTAATACTTTATACTGAAAATAATAGTAACTAGATTATTATTTTGATATAATTATTATAGTAGGTGATACTAATGAAAAAAGATATTACTATGCGTAAGAATTCTTTTATAAAAGGAGCATTTATTTCAACTTTTGGCGTTATTATTGCTAAGATGTTAGGGATTCTTTATATTATTCCTTTTCATAGTGTTATAGGAGATGAAGGTGGAGCTTTATATGGATATGCTTATACTATCTATTTGTTCTTTTTATCTATTACTACTGCAGGTATTCCTTTAGCAATTAGTAAAGTAGTATCTGAATATCAAGCTTTGGGTTATTATCAAGTTAAAAAAAGAGTATTTTATTTAGGTAAAAAGATATCTCTTATTTTAGGTATCAGTAGTTTTATTCTTATTTTTTCTTTTGCACCTTTACTCGCAAGATTTATTTTTTCTTCTTCTGTAGATAGTAGCCATTTAGCAGATGTAGTTTTTGTGATTAGAGTCATTAGTATTGCTTTTGTTATTATTCCAATACTAAGCGTTTATAGAGGGTATTTTTCAGGACATCGTATTATGAGTGTTCAATCTATTTCACAAGTTTTAGAGCAGTTTTTTAGAGTTCTAGTTATTTTAATTGGTTGTTTCTTGGTGAAACACTATTTTGTTGGTAATGTTAAACTAGCAGTTAGTTTAGCATTACTAGGAGCAACAATAGGGGCTTTTGTTTCATATTTTTATTTAGTAGATAAATATTTAAAAAATAAAAATAGATTTTCTGAGAGAATTAGAGATGTAAATGAACCTATTGTTTCTAATAAAGTTATTTTAAAAAAAATAATGGTTTATGCTATACCATTTATTATGATTGACGTATTTCAATCTTTATATAATTATGTAGATATGTTTAGTGTTGTAAAAACATTAGTAAAATACTGTAGTTATACAATGAATGATGCAGAAATTGTATATAGTATGTTTTCTACATGGGCACATAAATTTAACATGATTGCGATTGCGATATCTAGTGGTATTATTATTAGTTTAGTACCTAATCTTACGGAGAGTTTAGTTAAGAATAAACAAAATGATATTAATAAACATATTAATAAAGCTCTCCAAATCTTATTTTTCTTTGCTTTTCCTATTACTTTAGGAGTTAGTTTTTTATCAGAACCAATTTGGAATTTATTTTATGGAGAAAGCTTATATGGAGCTTCTGTATTGCATTTAAATATCTATGTAGGACTGGTAATGGCATTATTTACTACTGTTGTTGTTTGTTTACAAACATTAAAAGATTATAAAGGAGTGTTTTATTCTTTATTTGTTGGTATTGTGATTAAATTATGTTTTAATATTAGATTTGTTAGAATATTTCTATCTATTGGAATACCTCCATATTATGGATTTATCGTTGCTACTTTATTTGGTTATACTTTTTCATTTATTATGGGAATTATTATTTTAAAAATAAAGTATAAAATTAATTTTGAAGAAGTGATTAGATCATTTGTAGATATTTTATGTGGTTCTTTATTAATGATACTTATTTTATCTATTATTAAGATATTTGTTCCAATAAGTTCTATTACTAGAGTGAACAATTTCTTTATTATTTTATTTTATGGTATTATGGGTGCTGTTATCTATTTTGGTTTTAGTTATTATACTGATTTACTACAAAAAGTATTAGGTAAAAATTTTTTAGAAAAGATTAAACAACGGTTTATTCATAAGTAGTTAACTGTAAATTAGAATTAATTTTAAAATAATAATTGTTTCTATTCATTATTAATGATAAAATAATATATGATGGTAGGGTATATTTGGTTGATGTAATTTACTCATATTATAAAAAATTGGAGGTAATGTTATGGCATTATTTATGATACAAACAGAAGATGTTTCTTCTGCAGCTTCAAATATTAAATCTATAGCAACTGATTTATCTAAATTAGCAGATACAATTAATGGTGCTAATACTGATGCGGAGGATTTTGATTTTTCAACGCCTAAATCTATTATTGCGGGTAATATTGAAGCTTGTGCTACGAGGGTAGGGAATACATCTACCTATATGGAAGAAGTTGTAAATGGACACACTTCATTACAAAATAGTTTACAATTTAAATCTTCTCGTGAAAAAGCTGCAGAGGAGGCTGCAAGTACTACACAAACACCTACTACTACACAAACGCCTACTACAACTACTAATAACACTACACCTGCTACTACTCCAGCTGCTGCTACTCCAGCTGCCGCTGCTGCTCCAGCTGCTGCTGCTGCTCCAGTTGCTGCCGCTGCTACTCCTTCAACTGGAGGAACTCCTTCGACTGGAGGTACTCCTATATCAACAGGTTCAACTCCTATTTCAACAGGTTCAACCCCTACACCAACTCCTACACCTACAGATACTGATAAACCATCTCCTGAAAATCCAGTAGAAATACCAGTTAAACCAGAAGTTTCTACTACTACTATTGGTGATAATAATAAACCTGAGGAAGGAACTACTGCTTATGAAGTTCAACAATTAATGGATTATGATGAGGATGGATATGCAAGAGTAGAGGATCGATATGTTATTTCTTGTAGTGAAAATGTTGGTAAAGTTGGAGACGAAGTTGTCTTTACTTTAGAGGATGGAACTAAGGTAAGATGTGTAGTTGGTGAAAATAGAGAAACAGATGATAATGATATTCAATTTATTACAAACGAAAATTATTCTTCTGATGGAGACAATAATATTAACAATTTAATTGGTAATGTTACTAAGGTTGAAAATATTGGACAAGGAAACTTACAAATTGATTCAAGAGTTGAAGATGCAATAGATCTTGCGGTTAAATCTACAGAAAGTGGTGGATTTGAATCTGAGGAAGGTGTTTCAATATTAATTGAATCCTTTAAGAAGGCTGGTATTCCTATTGATGTTTCAGCAGAAACATTTGATGGAAATTATAAAGATTTATTAATTAAATCAGGATTTGAATATACAGATGGAAAACCTAATGTTGAAAATTTAAAACCTGGAGATATTATACTAACTAAAAATAATAATTTATTAATGTATATTGATAAAGATAAAACATTTGTAGATTATTCTACATTTGAATTAAAAACTGATGTAAATGGTAAGAAATTCCCTGTAATCAATGATGGTTCTTTTGATGCTATTGGTGTTTTACGTTATTCTAGAAAGAATATTACGCCAACTCCATCATCTACAACACATGATACTACATATAAAGCTGAACATCACAATAGTACGGATGATCGTCAAACAGTTCAAATATAGTTTATGGAATTATAAAAAGTGTAAAATAGTGTAATATTTTACATTTTTTGTTTTATTGTAAAAAAAAGTAATGTTATAATAGACTTAAGAATGGAGGTTTTGATATGGCAAATGTTCGAGGATTACAAGCTAGAACTGGAGAGATGGATAGTAATGGTAGAACTACCGTTATGAATGCTGATTATTTACAAACTGAATTAACTACTTTATCTCGTAATATTGATAGTTTAATGGGAATTTGGAGAGGTGTTTCTGCTAATCAATTTAAACAATCATATGATCAACAAGCTCGTAACTTTACGGAGTTCCAATTGCTATTAAATGATTTGGGTGAAGCAATTTCTACTGCTGCTGGAATTTTAAATACTGCTGAAGAAGAAAATGCCAGCAAGGGTGCTCATTTATTTAATTTATAAACAATGTAAACAATAATATAAGGAGGTTAATTTTTCATGAATGAATTTGAACAAAAAGATTTTGGCGAAGCTAGAAATTTGGCTGATGCCATTAAAGGTAACGGAGATAAAATATTAGATATTTTTAATGATATTGATTCTACTATGAATACTTTATATGGAACTAACTGGGAAAGTTCTGGAGCAGAAGATGCTCGTTCTCGTTATGAAGAAATCCGTAAAAATTATGAAGCATTCTATGGTAAAATCACTTCTATGAGAACACATATTTATAATGTTACTGCTACTAATGAAGAAGCTGATGCTACTGCTAAAAATATAGTTACAGGTGTTTAAAAATAATTAGGGATGAATTTCATCCCTTTTTATTGTATAAAAATGTTATATAACATCAATCTTTAATTATGGTAGGTATCATATAATAAGTAACGGTTACTTTAGTACTATGCTGATTATAGAATAATAAAAGAGCATGTTATTGTGTTATTGCTCTTTTTTTAGTTCATTTTCTAAATTCTTTTTACTTTTTTTTCTGACTAGTTTTCTATAGATTGGTACTAGTTTAGTAAATACAAAATACATAAATGGATTGGTTACATAATCCCATTCTCCAATAAATTCTATATAGTCTCCTCCAAATTTCTTTTTGAATTCATGTAGACCTAGTCTTGGATTATCTGGTGATAAGTCTCCTATTGTACCAAATTGATCATAAATCTTAATACCTTTATTTTTACAGTATTTAATATGTTCGAAGTATGTTCCATAATTGACATAGGTTTCTGTTAAAATATTATGATTTCCTGCATATAATACCCATGCTTTATCACCATATTCTATAATCATATGGGCACTTAGTGTTATTTCATTGCCATATTTTTTCTTAATCTCTTTATATTTTTCTATTTCATTGTTAATGTTTTCTTTTTGCTTTGTTAGTTCACCAAGTTTTGCTTTTGCACTTTTACTTAGATTGTCAATTGGTAGAATTGATATTTGATCATTAATCTGTTTTAGGTTTTTCTCTAATGCATTTGATGTTTTTGTAAGATTTATTTTTCCTAAGAATAATGTGGCTTTTGTAGATTCATTTCCATTAAATATTTCATATAATGTTTGATAATAATCCTCATTATAAGAAATAAAATCTTTTCTTGATTCTGTTAAAGTCATTAAATGATAGAATTCTTTAATATCTTTACTTGTACCAATTATTACTTCTGTATTTAATTTTTCGCTTTTTAATATTCTTTGTTTTGTTGTTTTAGAAAAGTGTTTTTCTATTTCTTCTATTGGTTGAGTTAAATCTATTCTAAAAGTATATCTTGGTTGCATTGTTTCAAAATTTTTTGTAAAACCTTGATGCTTAAAACCACTTGATTTTATCATATTAAAGATTTCTTGATAATCAGGATTTTCTTTTTCTTCATTTAAATAATTTGTTGATTTTTTTACTAAATCTGGATCTATCTTTAAAAAGATTCCTTTTCTTTTTTTGATATAATTCACTACTTGTCTTGTCATCTCATTAAATAGATTTTTATCTTTGTAATCTAAAACAAATCCTCTAGGAGAATA
Source organism: Bacilli bacterium (assembly GCA_017405445.1). Classification (GTDB taxonomy): domain Bacteria; phylum Bacillota_I; class Bacilli_A; order RF39; family UBA660; genus UBA3789. The sequence goes on from JAFRAK010000036.1 coordinate 50,146, forward strand.
AAAATAACTATAATTTAATGGTAATTTTTTTTCTAATAAAAGAGTAGCAGCTACAATATTATTCTTTTCATCAACTAATCCTAGATAATGAGGTGTTTGTTTTTTTTGTATCTTACAAAATTCTCCCCATGATAAAGATTGTAGAAAATGTGATTTTGTTTTATGATTTTCCACATATTTGTCAAATCTTTCTTTTTCTATATTTTCCAGTTTTAGCATTTTTTTGAAGCCTCTCTTTCTTCTAGTTCTAGTACTAGTATAACATAAGAAGGCTTCTGAAAGTCTATTAAATTATATAATAACTATCATCATTTTCTAAATAGTTGTCTTTTTCTTTTAATTGTTTATTTAAGGTATCATTAATGTTTTCTAAATTTTTATTAATTTTTTGTAGTAATTCTATTAAGCTAATTGTATTTTGTATAGGATTTGCATAAGGATAAGGGTTCATATTATTCCTTCTTTCTTTTATATATTATGAATATTTATTATTTCTGTGATAAAATAAGTACAGGTGATTTTATGAGATTGCGTAATGTTAAAAATAAGGAAGAAATACTATTATCTTCCCATTTCTTAGTTAAAGATCCTTATTCTTATAAAGGAAGATGGTACGAGTATTTTGGAAATAAGAATCCTATTTATATTGAGATTGGAATGGGAAAAGGAAAATTCCTAATTGAATGTGCAAGAAATCATCCGGATATTAATTATATAGGAATTGAGAAGTATGATAGTGTTGTTGCAAAGGCATTACCTAAGATACCTGATGATTTAAATAATATTTGTGTTATTAGGGCAGATGCTCATACAATAGAAGAATTCTTTCAGAGTGAGATTAATCAAATATTTTTAAATTTTTCAGACCCTTGGCCCAAAAAGAGACATCATCAACGTAGATTATCTAGTGAAGATTTTTTGAAAAGGTATGATTCTATATTTAAAAATGAAAAAGTAATTGAGATGAGAACTGATAATAGAGAATTGTTTCTTTATTCTTTAATTAGTTTTAGTAATTATGGATATGTATTTGAAAGTATTAGTTTAGATTTTCATAAAGATTATAATCCAGAAGAAACTACAGAATATGAAGATAAGTTTTCTAATCTTAACTATCCCATTTATTTTACTAGATGTATAAAGAAGTAAAATTGGTGAAAAAGCATTGTTATCTTTGTAAAAAAAATGATATAATGTTATAAGAGTAGGTGTAATATGAAGAAAAAGATTATTTTACTCTCTATTGTATTATTACTATTTACTGGTTGTGATATTACAAGACTAGATACAACTAATATTAGTAAAAACATTAAGACTTTGTTATCCCAAAAAACGAAGTTATATAATGTACAATATGATGGATATAAGTATTATTTACCAAAAGGAATTTCTTTTATTAATAAAGATGATTATAATGCATTATTAAGAGATCAATTTGGTAATGTTTATTATGTTTATGTTGATGTAATTAGTTATTATCATAAGATAGAGAATACTTATAAAGTAAATAAAGATTCTCATTATTCTCAAAAAATAGATTATTTAAATAAGACTGGTTTTTTACAAATAGATGAATATGCTAAGAAGAATAAGTATTTTGTACAGTTTGTATTTAATTATGTTAAGATAGAGGCATATGTTTCAAAGGATAATCTTACTGATGTTATTACTAATATGTGTTATATATTAAGATCATTTAAATATAATGATTCTGTATTAGAGAGTTTGATTGGTGAAGATGTTTTAGATTATAAAGAAGAAGATTTTACTTTATTTAAATCGGATTCTAGTAAAGAAACTTATATGGATGTTGTTAAAAGAAGTGAAAATGAAGATTATTCTAAATTTTTAGAAGATGAAAAAATAGATTTAGATTATTAGGAAGGAGGCAAAAAAATGGGATTATTTGATAAGATTAAAGATGCTCTTTTTGAAGTAGAATATGTTGAAGTAGAAGATAAACCTAAGAAAGAGAAAAAAGAGAAAAAGAAAGATAAAGTAGTTGAAGAAACTAATGAAGAAAAGCCTATTGCGAAAAAAATTGTTTTGCCTGGAAGAAGAGAAGATAAGATAGAAAAATTACAGGAAGAGGAATTAGTTAATCAAGATTTTGAAATTAGACCTAAAGATGAGACTGTAAAAGAAGGATATGACTTTAATAATACTCCATTTAAATATATGGATGATAATGATTTTAAAGTAGATGAAGAACCTAGAATTATAGATAATATAGATGATGTAGAAGTATTATCTGATACAGAAACTGGTCCTATTTCTCCATCTGTTCCTGATCCAATACTTAATGAACCATTGCCTTCTTTAGAAGTTAATACTGCATATAGTGGTGTTTCTCCTATTGATAATGTTGATAATTATGCATCTATTACAAGTTCTTATAAATCAAAACCTAAAGAAAGTAGACCTTATGGTATGGATCCTTCTTATCAAGTATCTATTAGAGAATATGGTTCTTATGATAATAAGGATGAGAAGAGTTATTTTAAACCTAGTCCTATTATTTCTCCTATTTACGGTATTTTAGATAAGAATTATAAAAAAGATGATGTAGTTGCGAAGAAAGAGAATCGTACGACTACAAGTTATTCTAGATCAAGAGTTAATGTAGATGAAGTTAGAAATAAAGCTTATGGAATACGTGATAAAGAAACCACTGTAGAAGAATTAATTGCTCCTGAGGTTCAAGAAGAAGAGAATTTACTAGTAGATTTAAGTGATGAAAAGGAAAAACCAGAAGTTAAAGAAATAACTGTTGGTGATGCAATGGAATATTTTCAAGATTTGGGGTTAGAATATAATGTAGATTATGTTGATGCTACTAATAAGAAAGATGCAAAGAAAAAGACTGAAGAATTAGAAGAAGAAATACCTGAAGTGAAAGAAGAAATAGTTGAAAAACTAGAAGAAGAAAAAAAACCTAAAAAAGTAGAGGTTGTAAAAGAAGAAAAGAAAGCAGATAAAACAGAAGATACTATTTCAGATGATGATAATTTGTTTGATTTAATTGATTCAATGTATAAAGAATCTTAAGGAGGTATATTATGGAATTCTTTTTAAATAGTATTTTACCGATGTTATTATATATTGTTGCGATTGTATTAATTATAGTATTAATTGTAGTCGGAATTAAACTAATAAAAATTCTTGATAAAGTTGATAAAATTGCAGATAATATTAATGAAAAGGTAGATACCTTTAATGGGGCTCTAAGAGTACTTAAGAATGCTTCTGATGGTATTGCTAGTATTACAGATACCGTTGTATTTTCTGTTACTAGTGCTATTTCAAAGATATTTGGTACTTTAAAGAAAAATAATGATAAGGAGGAATTAGAAGATGAGTAAACGTAAAGGATATGGAAAATTTGTTTTAGGAGCTGCAATTGGTGCAGGATTAGGATTATTATTTGCTCCTAAAAAAGGGGAAGATTTAAGAAAGGATTTAAAAGTTAAATTAGATCAATTAGTTGTTCAAGCTAAAGATATTGATGTTGAAGAAGTAAAAAAAGAATTCAACAGAAAAGTAGAAGATATCAAGATGGGATTAGTTGATTTAGATAAGGAAAAAGCTTTAGAAATTGCAAAAGAAAAAGGAAATCAATTAAAGGATAAAGCTCAAGAATTAGTTGATCTAGCAGTAGAAAAAGGTACTCCAGTACTTAAGAAAACTGCTAATGATGTATTAGAGAAAGTTATTCAAGTGTCTAAAGAAACTCAAAAAAAGTTATCTAAAGAAGAAAAGAAATAGTTATTTCTTTCTTTTTTTTGCTATAATATTAGAGAAGGTAGGGATACTATGACATATCAAAAGAAAAAGAAATTAACCAATTTATTAATTGTTTGTTTATTATTTATTGGAATTGTATATGCTATATTAACTGCTAATTTACAGATTAATGGTACTGCAAAAATAGGAGGAAATACTTGGGATATACATTTTAATAATATACAAATTAATGAAAATAGTGTTGCATTAAGTACGGGTGACTCTGCAGCAACGATAGATCCTGAAAATAACTGCAAAGTTGACTTTGAAGTAACTTTATCTTTACCAGGAGATTTCTATGAATTTACTGTTGATGTAGTTAACTCTGGAACAATTGATGGTATGGTACAGACTTATACAATACCTAATGTACCAGATTATTTAGATTATACTATTACCTATGCTGATGGAATGAGTCTTGCACAAAACCAATTACTCTCAGCAGGTGCAACTGAAACTTATAAAGTAAGACTTGAATTTAAAAATGATTTAGAAGAACTTCCTGATGCAGAAACATTATCAACTAGTTTTGAAGTAACTTATGTACAAGCAGATAGTAGTGCTATTCCTGTTAGAGTACCAGAAGCAGACTTCGCAACAGATTCATGGGATGCTATCATCGCAGCATATAATGCAGGTAAAAAAACCAATCTTCAAGCAGCAATGGAAGCAGGAACAACAAGAGAAGTTAATCTAGATTTAGATAATGATGGAACATATGAGACAACAGCACATTTAAGAATAGCAAATTTATCTACTCCAGCAGAATGTTCAACAACAGGATTTAGTCAGAGTGCATGTGGATTTGTAATAGAGTTTGCGGATGTAATCACAACACATAGAATGAATCCGTCATATAATAATGGAAATATAGGAACAGGAAATGTCGGAGGATGGCCAGCAAGTGAGATGAGAACATATGTAAATAGTGATATATGTAATGCACTACCATCAGACTTAAAAAGTGTCATAATAAATACAACAGTAGTATCAGGACATGGAGCAACCAGTGGAGAAACAAATTTCACATCAACTGATAAGTTATATTTATTATCAAGAAGAGAAGTTTGGAACTATACAGGAAGTTATGATACAGCACAAGGGCAAACGAGACAATTAGACTATTATGCTAATTTAGGAGTTACAGAATCAAACTATTCAGTAGCAATTAAAAAGGATTTAAGTGGAACAGCAACCATTTGGTGGCTGCGCTCGGCTGGCTCCAGTGATCCGGCCATTTTCTTCAGCGTGAGCACTGGTGGTGGTTGGAATATCACCACTGCTAATAATACTATCGGGGTTTCGCCAGCTTTCCGAATAGCTTTATAATTTGTTTCTTGTAATTATTATGATTATATGATAAACTATATTTGTTTTTGAAGAAGAGTTTTTAGTAGTAAATAAGATTTTTTATAGAGACTTAGTGGATGGTGGAAACTAAGAGATATTATTTATGAAATACAGACTTGGAGAAAAATCGTTTGCCGCGTTAAGGTATTAAGTGCATGTTTATACATGAATTAAGGTGGTACCGCGAAATATTCGTCCTTAGGATTGATATTTCGCGTTTTATTTTAAGGAGGAATTATTATGACTTTATATGAAGATTTAATGTGGAGAGGACTTGTTCAAGATATTAGTAGTCCAGAATTAATTGAGAGATTAAATAAAGGTGGAATGACCTTCTATATTGGAACTGATCCAACAGCGGATTCTATGCATATTGGACATTATTCATCATTCTTAATTTCTAAGAGACTTGCGAAAGCAGGACATCATCCTATTCTTTTAGTTGGTGGTGCTACAGGATTAATTGGGGACCCTAAACCAACTGCCGAAAGACCAATTATCAGTAAAGAAGAAGTAGAAAAAAATATTGTTGGACTTACTGAACAAGCTAAAAAGATATTTGGTTTTGAAGTAGTTAATAATTGGGATTGGACGAAAGATGTTAACATTTGTGATTTCTTAAGAGATTATGGAAAATACTTCAATATTAATTATATGCTTGCGAAAGATCATGTTAAGTCTCGTATGGAAGTAGGAATTACTTATGCAGAATTCTCTTATATGTTACTTCAAGCAATGGATTTCTATTACCTATATAAAAACTATAATTGTGAACTACAAGTAGCAGGATCTGATCAATGGGGTAATATTACTTCAGGTATTGAATTAATCCGTAAAAAGCTAGATAAAGAGGCTTATGGTATGGTTATGCCATTAGTTACTGATTCTACTGGTAAGAAATTTGGTAAAACTGAAGGTAATGCTTTATGGTTAGATGAAGAAAAAACTTCATCATATGAGTTATATCAATATATTATTAATCTAGAAGATTCTATGATTATTGATTATTTAAAAAAACTTACTTTCTTATCAAAAGAAGAAATAGAAGAGATTGAAAAGAAAAATAATTTAAATCCGGAAGAAAGAATTGCTCATAAAGCTTTAGCAAAAGAAATAATTACAGATTTACATGGAGAAGATTCTTACAAAGAAGCTGTAAAAATTAGTGAATCATTATTTAGTGGTGACATTAAAAACTTTACTAAAAAAGATATTGAAGTAGCATTTAAAGGACTTGATCCATTTAAGATTACAGAAGATATGAATATTGTAGATTTATTAGTAAATAATGGTATTTGTTCTAGTAAGAGAGAAGCAAGAGAATTTGTTTCAAATGGTTCTATTACTGTTAATGGAGAAAAAGTAACAGATTTAGAATTTGTTATTACGAAAGATAAATGTATTGAAAATGAATATTTAGTTGTTCGTCGTGGAAAGAAGAAATATTATATAGGACATTACGAATAGTTTACAAAAAAGAAAGTACAATTATTGTATTTTCTTTTTATTTTGTAGTATAAAATGTTTTATTTTGTTACAATTATTATAGATGGGAGGTATTATTATGAAACAGAATTTGAAGTGGATTATCTTATTTTGTATCGTTTTAATTGGTATTGTATATGTTTCTATTTCTTTGTTTCATAAAAGGGAAGAATATATCTATTTTGAAGGAGTAAATGCCTTATTATCCAATCAAAAATATTATTATACTGCTGGTAGTACTAATAATAATATGAGTCATACTGAGAAAGCTAAAATATCAAGATATGATTTAAAAAAAGAAAAGAATTTAGAGAAGATTTATAATGTAGGATATAGTAGTACTTTTTCAGATTTAATTCTTGATGAGAATGATATTGTTGCGGTAGGTAGTTATGAAAAAAGTGAAGAAGATCATAAAAATAAGGTTAAACGTGCTTTAATTGTGAAATTTGATAAGAGTGGGAATATTTTATTTGAAAATGATTTTATGATATTAGAAAATTCTACTTATACTAATATTATACAAGTAGGAGATTATTATTATGTTTGTGGACAAAGTGTTTATCAAAGTACTAAAGTAGGTAGTAAAGAAGGAGGAGCTCTTCTTGTCAAATATGACAAAGATGGTAATATGATATGGAATAAAATTTATGGTAATAGTAAAAATTCTATATATAGTGATTTAATTATGGTTAATGATTTTATTTATGTAGTAGGTTTTGGTACAAATACTAGTGTACTTGTACAATATGATATGGATGGTAATATTGTTCATCAAACAGAATACTCTACAAATGAATCTAATGGATTTCAAAATCTATTAGTTGTTCAAGATAAAATATATGTATGTGGTTCTATTCTTAATGAAAATAATTCACTAGATGGACTTATTGTTAAATATGATTTTGATTGTAATTTAGTAGGAGAGGTACGTTATCATAATACTTCTAATAATCAATTTAAAAAATTAATTGTGGATGAAGATGATTATATTATTTGTGTTGGATTATCTTCTACTAAGACATCTGATGGATTAATTGTAAAATATGATTCTAATTTAAAACTACTTGATTCTGTTACTTATGGAGATGAAAATGATGACTATTTTACGGATATCTTATTAGATGAAAAAGAGTATTTGGTAGTAGGATATTCTTCTTATGAAGATGAAGGATATATGAGTAAGTTTATAAGATATAGTAAAGCTTTAAAAGTACTTAATGTAGAATAAAAAAAGAACTTTGAGAAGTGATTTGAAGAAAATCTACACGAAATAAAAAGCGTGTAGATTTTTTATATGATAAAATTATTGTAAGGAGGATAACATATGGCAAGGGAATATCGAAATTTTACAAGAGAAGAAAAAATTAAAGCTGTTAAAATGG
>JAFRAK010000037.1 GCA_017405445.1 Bacilli bacterium
ATCATATCACATCTTTAAAACAATATATACAACTTGTGAAAGATTGGATATTATTTTATAATACAAATAGAATTAGACTTAAATAAAAAACACGTACTATTTTTTAATACGTGTCAACTATATAGGTTACATTATCTTTCTAGTTATTTTTATATTTTGCATCCCATTTTTTACGTTCTTCTGTGTTAAGTATTTTTTTACGTAAACGTATATGATTAGGAGTAACTTCTACTAATTCATCTGAATTAATATAATCAAGTGCATATTCTAGTGTAATTGGTCTTGGTCTTTTTAATACTACTGTATGATCTGATCCTGCAGCACGTGTATTTGTTAATTGTTTTCCCTTAACAACATTAACTGCCAAATCATTATCACGATTACATTCTCCAACAATCATACCTTCATATACTTCAGTACCAGGTTCAATAAACATGATACCTCGATCTTCTAAGTTTCCAATAGAATAAGCAGTAGCATTACCATTTTCCATTGAAACTAATACTCCAAGTTTTCTTTCTCCAATATCAACAGATTCTACAGGCATATATTCTTTAAAACTATGATTCATAATTCCATAACCTTTTGTAAGTGTCATAAAATCTGTAGAAAAACCAATTAATCCACGAGAAGGAATATTATATAAAAGTCTTACTTGAGTTTCAAAATTAGTCATACTAACTAATTGTCCACCTCTCATACCTAATTGTTCTATAACGGCACCTACCGATTCTTCAGGTACTTCTATTTGTAATTCTTCAAATGGCTCACATTTACGTCCATCAATTTCCTTCATAATAACAGTTGGTTTTGAAACTTCTAATTCAAACCCTTCTCTTCTCATGTTTTCAATTAAAATACCTAAATGTAATTCTCCACGTCCACTAACTAAGAAAGATTCATTTGTTGCAGGTTCTACTCTTAAAGATACATCTCTTTGTGTTTCTTTATAAAGTCTTTCTTCAATTTTACGTGCAGTAACAATTTTTCCATCTCTTCCTACCATAGGAGAAGAATTTGTTCCAAAAGTCATTTGTAAAGTAGGCTCATCAATATGTAAAGGCTCTAAAGGACAAATATTATCATTATTACAAATTGTTTCTCCAACTGAAATATCAGAAAGACCTGCAATTGCAATAATATCCCCAGCTTCTGCTTCATTTATTTCTATTCTATTATATCCATAATATCCAAATAATTTTTGAATTCTAAATTGTTTTGTAGATCCATCTAATCTGCAGCATGTAACAACTTCACCAGTTTTAATCTTACCATTTTGTACTCTTCCAATTCCAATTCTTCCAACAAATTCATTATAATCAAGTAAAGCTGGTTGAAATTGTAATGGATGATTTACATCACCCTTTGGTGCAGGAATTTCTTCTAAAATTGTATCTAAAATTTCTGTAAAACCTTCTGTTTGAGTAGATAAATCATCACTATAAGAACAAGTATTATTAACTGCAGATGCATATAATACTTTGAAATCTAATTGATCATCATCTGCTCCTAATTCAATAAATAAATCAAGTACTTCATCAACAACTTGTTTACATCTAGCACTAGGCTTATCTACTTTATTAATAACGACAATAGGTTTTACCCCTGCTTCAAAAGCTTTTTTAAGTACAAATCTTGTCTGAGGCATAGCACCTTCATAAGCATCTACTACTAGTAAAACTCCATCTACCATATTCATGATACGTTCTACTTCTCCACCAAAATCAGCATGTCCTGGAGTATCTAATATATTAATACGTACTCCTTTATAATCAAGTGCAGTAGTTTTTGCTAAAATAGTAATTCCTCTTTCATGCTCTAATTGATTAGAATCCATTGATAAATTTGATAAATCTTCATTGTCTCGAAACATTCCAGAATGTTTTAATATACCATCAACTAATGTTGTTTTACCATGGTCTACATGTGCAATAATCGCTACATTTCTTTTTTCCATATAATCCACCTCTTTACACACGCAACTCATTATATCATAATTTAAAAAAAAATACTAGTTTTTCTTTCAGAATGTTATAATAAATTTGAGGTGTTACGATGAAAATACTAAAAAAAATAGAAAAAGAAGATAGAATAATAATTATTTCTACACTAATACTAGGATTAATCAACTTTTTTTATTTGTTAACACACCATGTTTTATCTCCTGATGGTTTAGCTTATGGGCCTATCTATAAATCAAATGGATGGGAACTCGACTTAGGAAGACCATTATTATTACTAATAGATCGTTTAAGAGGTGGATTAGTATCTCCCCCTATTATTATGTTCTTATCTCTTATACTAATCTCTATTTCTATAACTATTATAAGAAGAATATTTAATATCAAAAATAATACTACTCTTTTATTATTAACTGCTATTGTTGTATTATTCCCAACTCTATCAGAATCTGCTTTGTTTATTTATTGCTTTGATAGTTATTCTCTTGCTTTATTATGTTCTGTTTTAGGATTATTTTTTATCAAAGAAGAAAAACCAATTCCTGCAATTATATCTATTATATGTTCCCTATCTTTATACCAAGCATATATTAGTGTAACTTTATCTGGAGTATTTGCTTTATATATTATAGAATTATTAAATAACAAAAATAATTGGAAAAAGTTTATAAATAATATTATTATCGTATTTCTAGGACTTTTATCCTATTTTCTATTATTAAAAACTGGTATGTTTATTCTAGGTAGACAAATGGCTAGTTACAAAGGAGCTAATTCCTTTGGAATAGATACCATTCTATCTTTACCAAATAGTATCTTAAATGCTTATAAAGACTACTTCTCATTCTTCTTTCAAGAAAATATTATCTTTAACAAGTATTTCTTAAGACATATTCTAAATATCTTAATATATATTTCATTCTTCATAACAATCTTTTTTCAAAGAAAAAACATTTCAAAAATAAATATTATTTTCTTAGTAGTAACAATAATTCTATATCCAATCACTACAAATATTATGGACTTAATTGCTTGTACCACCACAATAAATTTAGTAACGGGTATAGGTTTTGTAATGTTTTATATTCTATTCTTATCATTAATAGAAAAACATACAAAATATAAACCTATAACAGTGGGATCTTTAATTTTAATAGGTTTCTTATCTTATACTTATCTTTTATCCAATAATGGTACATTTATGGCTAGAGAAGATACTTATAATCATTATTATAAAGAATCTATCAGTGTATTATTAAAAGCACAACAATTAGATAATTATAGTAAAGATCTTCCATGGATGTTTAGTGATATATATAGATATCAATCTCAATTAATAAAAACAAGTAATTGATATTTATCAAAAGATTATGAAACTTATGATAATTATTATGGAATTGAAGAAACATTAATTTTCTTTGATCATTATTTAGGAGAAAGAATTAATATTATTGATATTGATAAATATCATGAAATAGGAAAAACAAAAGAATTTGAGAAAATGAAATTAGGAGAAGTAAAAATAATTGACTCTATAATCGTTGTTAAAAACAGTGAAAAAATTCCATTTTAAAAATACATCTACTGATGTATTTTTTTTATAATAAATTTTAAGAATAAATAAGATAATAGAATCCATATTGGTATTTTTAAATATTCTATATAACTATTCACAACAATCCAATTCTCTCCAAGCAAATATCCAAAAGATACAAATGCAAATGTCCAAGGAATAGACCCAAGAGTAGTATATAAAACAAACTTCAAAAAACTTTGTCTAGTAACTCCAATAGGAATAGATATTAACGTTCGAATAATAGGAAAATTCCTTCCTATTAATGCAGATAACATACCATATTTATAAAACCATGAATCAGTCTTTAATAAATCATCTTTCTTCATAAAAAAATATTTACCATATTTTTCTATAAATTTTTCTCCTCCATAATAACCCATAAAATATAAAAGTATGGCACAAAAAATACTTCCAAGTAAACCTATCATAAAGGCTCCCCAAAAAGAAAAAATACCATGATATGCTAGTATTCCCCCAGTAGCAAGTATAAGTTCACTAGGTATCACAATAATAACTGCTTCTAATACCATTCCAAGAAACATCCCAAAATATCCATAATGATGGATTAAAAAGAGTAAAAAAGAATCCAAATAATCACCTAGTCTATTATAAGTAAAAAAAGAATTAATTATTCATTAATTCTTCTAAATACTCTTCTAATGTATCAAATTCTCTTCTATGTAATGAATCTAATATCGGATGATGTTTTCTCATAATAGATCCTTGAAAATGTTCTATCATTTCATAATCATTATCATTATCTCCTATAACAGATACAGTAGATTCTTCTATATTTTTAATTTGAAATAATTTTTCTAAGGCGACTCTTTTATTAACAGATGAATCAATAATATTTACATGATAACGACTTGCATAAATATGAACATCTAATGCACTTTTAATATAAGAGACAATCTCTTTTTTTTCTTTTTCATCACTACATTCTACAACTACCTTAACACATTGATAAATATTCTCTGTTTTATCATATCCATTATCCAGATAATAAGAACAAGGTCTGTTTCTTAATAAATCAACTATTTTTTGTACCATTTTAAAATCTAAATAAGTAGTTTCTAAACAAAAATCATCTTTATCAAATATTTTAGCTCCATCTTCACAAATTAAATAATCATAAGGAACAGAATATTCATTAAGTAATTTTTTTACATCAGTAAAATTTCTACCTGTAATAATACAAAAACAATTACCTGAAAATTTAAATTTCAAAATAGCTTTTACATTCTTCATATTTTGTTCATCATCATCTAACAAATACAAAGTGTTATCAAAATCACTTGCGACAAATATCATATGATCACCTACTATAAGTATATAAGATTCTCAAGCATTTGAAAAGATTAAAACTATTTCTAATTTTAATCTTCCTTATCTTTTTTTAAATTATCAATTAATTCATTACTATTTGTTTCATCTTCTACTTGTTCTAAAAGATCATTATCCTTTTCCCAAGTAGGTTTATCTGCTTTCATCTTCTCTTCATGAATTAATACATTATAAGCAACTTTTCCAACCAATGTTTTTGGAAGTTCTTTTCGAAATTCATAGGCTACTGGCCAAGAAAATCTAGCCAAATTCTTTTCTACTAAACTCTTAATAGAATTTAATGTCTCTTCAGATTCTTTATGAGGATTATTTAATACTATAAATGCTTTTGCAGCCATAACCTTATAAGGATGTGGAATTCCAATAACACATGATGTTTTAACCTCTGGATGAGAATCAATTACATTCTCTATATTCGTTGGATAAATATTATAACCAGATGATATAATCATACGTTTTAATCTTCCTTTAAAATAAACAAATCCATCTTTATCCATTATTCCTTGATCACCAGTATGTAACCATATATGACCATCCCTATGTTTTCTTAAAGTTTGCTTTGTTTCTTTACGATTATGAATATATCCATCCATAATAGTAGGTCCAGTAATTACAATTTCCCCTTCTTGTCCATAAGGAACTTCTTTTTCAGTACCATCTTCTACAATTTTATAATACATATCTGGATAAGGAATTCCAATACTTCCTGGTCTATAATGATGAAGTGGAGTAAAACAACTAGCTGCACAACATTCTGTTAAACCATATCCTTCACGAATTGTTGTATTAGAATGATGTTTTTTTAGCCATTCATCAAATCGATTTTTTAAATCTATAGATAATGTATCTCCTCCAGAAATTACACATGTTAAATAATCTAACCTCATAAATCTAAAATTCTTATTACTTAACATTGCTTCAAATAAAGTAGGTACTCCTACAATAACATTAGGCTCATACTTTTTCATAATTTTTTCAAAAGTTCTCGCATCAAATTGAGGAAGTAAAATACTAGTACCTCCAAAATATTGAACACAATGAATACATACTGCTAAACCAAATCCATGAAAAATTGGCATAATTGCCAAAACTTTATCTTTGTCTCTTAAACAACCAACATGTTCAAAGTTTTGCATCGCAGAAGCATTGAGATTTAAATTCGTAAGTTTAACACCCTTAGGAGTACCAGTAGTACCACCAGAATAAAGAATTGCCGCTATCTCTTTTCCCTTAAAATCATCATCTATTTCTTTTGTGTAATCTTTTCCAAGTCTAATAAACTCTTTCCATCCCATTCTTTTTTTATTATTTTCAACCACTTCAGAATCTACGTTAATATAATTTAATGGGTTTAAATTATTAATTGTTTTAGAAAGACTCTTAGGCACATTAGATGCCGCATAAATAGATTTCATAATAGGAGGCATTGACTCTCCTACTCCAACTAAAACACTCTTTTTTACTTTCGTTTCTTTAATAATTCTTTCTACTTTTTCATATGCAAAATCTACACAAATTAACCATTCTGTTTTAGAAATATTTAAATAATGTTTAATTTCATTTTCAGCAGATAAAGGATGAATCATAGATGCAATTGCCCCTATTTTATTTACTGCGTAAAAAGAAATTATTCCTTCAGGAGTATTTGGCATACAAATAGAAACAACATCTTTATGTTTTACACCTAATGCTTTAAAAGCACGTGCTACTTCATCTATTTGTTTTAAAAATTCATAATAAGTTTTCTTATTTCCATAATAATTATAACTAATATTAGTTAAATGTTTACTAGCGGTATATTCTATCAATTTATATGCAGAAAAATTAGGATATTCTAAATGCTGCCTTTCTTGATCATAATATTGATACCAAGGTGCTTTTATTGTTTTACCCATATTATCACTTCCTATAACCTAACAGATTAATTATACTATAAATATTTTATGAAAAGCAATTCATTATATTGACAAAATATAAAGAATCAATAAAATAAAAGAAAGAAATGAGGAAGATGTATGGAAATAAATGATGAAGTAGCAAAAGCAACATCCGCATTAATTAGAATGAAACAAAATGGTATTTCACCAATGGAAGATGATGATTATGAAAAAGCTTCAATCATTGCAAAGGAACTAACAGAATATTCTTTTTATCAAGATATAACTCCCATTGAAATAGAAGATGCTATGATCTTATCCAAAGAATATATGAAACAATATCCAAATATTGAAGAAGAATTAGATTTTTTAGAAGAAATAAAAATCAGACCATTTATCGTTCAAAATGATTATGAGGAAATGTATTATAATACAACAATTAATCCAAAAACATTTAAAATAGAAACACTTCAAATACCTCTTAATACAAATAGACAATCTCCTATTTATATTGCACATGAAATACATCACATGTTAAAAGATACTAATAAAGAAGAATATAAAACAAAATTAAGATATGCTGATGTATTACCTTTATTTTTTGAACTACTAGTAGGAGAAGAAAAAAAAGAAATCATTACAAATCGACTATATATGCTAAATACAAGAAAAGAAATAATAGAAGAACATATCAATAGAAAAGATAATAATCCTTTTAAAGAATTAATTGATAGTAATGTTTCTCAATACTATTTAAGTTTCTATTATGCTATTCTATTATTAGAAGAATATCATAAGAATCCTAAAAAAGTATTAGAAGATATTAGTTTAATTTTAAAACATCAGTCCACTACTGAAAAATATCTACAAGAAAATAATTTAACAAACTCTAATCACAAAGAATTTGTAAAAGAAAGAATGAAAAGTTTCAAATAAAAACAAAAAAGGAACTTTTTCAAGTCCCTTTGTAAACATAATTAGCTATATTGTTTTTACTACTCATAAACAACAACATGAATATCTTTAAGTATTCCTGTAAAATATCTCTGAGGATTACCTGAACCATTTAAACTACATCCAAAAGTAACAGGTGTATCAAATGTACCAATATCTGTCATATAAAAAGACTATATAAATAGTCTTTTAATAATTAATTATTATTCTTCCATTATTATTGAGATATCTGCAAGCGTTCCTTTGAAGAATCTTCCTGGTTGATTACTTCCATCGAAGTATCCACCAAACGCCACATTAGTTGCGAATGGTTGATTTAGAGACCAACTACTTTGATTAATTGTAGTTATTTCTCCGCTATCATAATTATTATATTTATATTCTATTGTAATAATTTTTTCATTATTATTGTTTGATTTTCTTCTATAGATGAATTCAATTGGTTTATTTGATACTGCTATATTTCCTACAGTAGTTGTAGAACCACCCCATCTATATGTTGGATTAATTGTTGTAATATTTCCACTGAAACGAACATTCATTCCTGGATATTTACTATTTGACTCATCTTTTGCATTAAATATAGTTGGTTGTTTTGGATTACCGGTTATATATTGCATTTGATCGTTATCAATAGATTTAAATGTAAATCTAATTTCAAAGTCTTTATTTATGTTTTCTGGACTAAATATATTAACTCCAGTATTGATGAATGTATTTGCTGTACCATCAAATACTACATCACCAGTACGAATAAATTCTATCTTCCACCACTCTGCATATAGTGTTACAACATCATCAACAACATTACTTAAACCACTTACTGCTTCTTCATCATCATAATGTGTACCAGTTCCATCTGCAGCAGTATTCCATCCTCTAAATTCATAACCAGTTCTTGTAAATTCGTTTGATGTTAAAGGTTCAGCAGAAGCACCAATAACAAATTGTTGATTAGTCATTGTACCAGTTCCACCATTTGCATCAAAGTGAACATAGTAGTGTTCTGTAGGTATCCATTGTGCATATAGTGTAATTGTCTCTCCAGCATTTGCTAAATCTGATGTTATAGCATAATTATTTGTATAGCTTGTACCAGTTCCATCTGGTTCAGTATTCCATCCACCAAATGTAGAATCACCATTTGTAAATCTATTTGATGTTATATTTGGTGTATCTCCAAGTTCAATAACTTGATCAGGTATTACACCAGTACCACCATTAGCATCAAAATGAATTGTATATGTTTCTGGTTCAATTATTTCTACACTCATGTTAGATAATTTTCCAATTAAATATCTTGGATCATTTGGTTTAAAACCTCCACCGAATGTTGCAGGATCATCAAAGTATGCAGTAAATGAACTGAAGTCTTTAGTTTGAACGAATGGACCATCATCATAACTATAATAGACTATTCCATTTTCTCTTTTAAATACTACTTTTTTGCCTGTAACATAACCAGTTGTATTATCTTTCATCCTATCATTTTTATTTGCTGATGCATTAATATTTACTACATATTCTGTATCATGATAGAAGTGTACACCATAATAAGGACTTCCTGATTCATCCATATTAGAGAAAATTGTTCCCCTATGATCTTGATTATTAGTATTATTAAAACCTGTATATTCATCAACTTTAAATGTTACAATGAAGTCTTTTCTAGCATTTTCTTCATTAAATAATTCTACATATGTATTTATAAAATTATTACCAGTAAATTCTACTTGTCCTGGATGACCATAATATAGTTTATTCCATTTTGCATATAATGTTGTATCTTCAGTTGGAACAAAAGATTCATCTACTTTATTTGTAAAGTTAGAATCTTTATACCATCCTAGTAGTTTATATACATATGTACATCCTTGTTGCTCATAAGTACCTGTTCCACCACTACAATCATTATATTCTACATCTGGGAATGTATTAATTGGTTCAGTTTGAATAACTTCTTCTGTAAATGAACTACTTCCATTATTTGGAACATATGTAATTATATATGTTTCAGCATATAATGGTTTAATAGTAGTATTTTCTGTTAACTGGAATGTATAATCTGGATTAGTTTCATTATTACTCCATTTAACAAAAGGATTACCATTTCCATCAGTTGCATCTGCAACTAAATGAATTTCTGTACCATAATAATAAGTTCCTGATGGGGTTGTAGTTGTAACATAATTACTATCAGTAATCGTTAAAGTATATTGTCTTCTAACATACTGATAGGTAATAACTTGACTGTTTGAAGAATCAACAGTAATTGTTTGCGTTTGAGGAGAATAAAATCCAGTAATATCTAATACACTTGGTGTAACTGTTGCCCCAATAGATGCAGTAAAATTATCCTCTTGATAAAGAGAATAATTGATTCCATCTAGATCCATCGTTAAATGTCTAACTGTATAACTTCCACTTTGCAAGATTGAGAATTCATTTACATGAGGATTTGTAATTTTCATGAAATATCCATAAATTCCCTGAATAAACAAAAGAGATGATACAGAAAATAATAATAAAACAAAAAGTTTTTTTATTACTTTCACCATTATCACCTCTTTCTTAATAATTATTTTTCTTTTTTATTATCTCCAAATAATATTCCAATAATAAACAACAACAAGATAAATGTCAATAAAACTATTTCCCCTCTTGTTGATTGAAAAGCCATCACTAAATAACCAATTTTTGGAATCCAAAGGATGTTTTTACCAACATAATTATTTTTTGTAACAAGACTACCATCTTGTTCTTTATTTCGGTCTCCTTTCGTCGTAATTCCACTATCACTTATTTCAATAGCTCTATGAGTAACTAATGTTCCATTTTCTAATTTAAATGCCACTATATCTTTTTCTTTAATATCATTAAAATTTGAATATCGATTAATGAAACACAAACTACCAGTTTTAATTGTTGGTTCCATAGAACCAGACAATACTACATATGGGACAATTCCACAAATGTATAAAATTAAAAATGTTCCACCAAGTACAATAATTAACGTCGTTAAGACGTTAATTATTTTTCTAACTATACTCATATTTTATTAACTGAAGTTAGCCCAAACATCTGCTGGAGCACTACTTGCTAATCCTTGAGTTTGAATTCCATAACCTGTTACAACAATATTTTTATTACCAGTTACTCCTTCAGATCCATCTAAAGTTCCTAATAATGTAACATTATTAAATACTGCTGCTGTAGAAGCTTGTGATGCTAATGATGTTAATGAATTTCCAGATCCATAATAATATACATGTGTAGCAGTACCACCACTTGTACAAGCAACTGCTGCGCTTGATAATTCAGTCCATCCAGAATTTAAAGTATAAGTAAAGAATTCAGTTGGTGTTGCTGGTGAAGTTGCTGTTGTACATGGCACTTCGACTTTAGCAAATACATATGCTGGATTTGAAGTAGATACATTTTGAATAGTTGGATCCTTAGCAATTGTTTGTCCTGGCATTAAATCTTGTGATGCATCTGGAACACCATTTGAATCATCATCAGTTGTAGACCAATTTGGCTCAGTTAATGTAATATCTACATTACCAATAGTAAAAATATTAGTTGCAGTATCTGTATCTGTAAAATATGCGATAGCTCCTCCAACTAAAAATACAAGTAGTAAAACAACAGCTGCAAAAATTGTTTTTTGTTTTTTCATAAATTTACCTCTTTTCTAGTTTATTTTTTTCTATAATTACAGTTTCTTTTTTCCCCAAAAACAGGACAATTACAAATCCTATTGCTGAAAGAATAAACACTGTTATAGATAAATCATATTTTATATCCCAAGTTTTAGGATTAATAGGAACAATTCTATGATTAATAATATCATTAGAAAATCTCCATATAACTTTTGTGAATAGTTTACTATAATCATTATTCATATTAACTGGCAAAGATAATTCTATCGTCACAGTATCTTTTTCATTAAAAGAATATGTTCCTAAACTATGTCTATCTTTATTTTCTAGATTACTTACTAAAATCTCTTCACCTTGACTATTTTTAATAATGATTTGAATATTGCGAAGCAAAGACCTTTCTATATCAGTCAACTCACCATATTCTACTGAAAAAAAGAATTCAACTTCATCTTCTTTTTTATTTTCTATAGTAACTTCTTCCTGAATAGTATCCCCAGGTAGTAAATTTCCTAGATTACCAAAAAAATGTTCATTTAATGTAATATAATGATTCGTATCATCCTCATACACTACAGAAGATGATCCACTATAATCAATATCGTAGGTTCTCTCAATACTTTCTTCTATTTCAACGTTATTCCAATTTCCATCAAAGTTTTTTGCTTGAATCGCTTCAACTACAATATGAATGATTACTGTTCTTTCCTGAAAACCAAGAGACAAGTTAGGAATAACAACCTTATTAAATAAATCAACAGAATCTTCGACTTCTAATACAGAATCATAATAATAATACTCGTCTATTTTTGTCCAAGAAGTATAATTACCAGTAATATAATCTGAAGCATTATAAATATCATCATCAACTGCATAAGTTAACTTTGCTCTTAAATAGCACTCTATTCCCAGATTATTTATTCTAGGTATAAGTATAATTTCATCTCCAGGCATAACTTTCTTGCCATTTTCTAAAAATAATTCATCGTTTTGATTATACTCTTTTAAACTGATATCCACAGCACTTGTAGATAATCCACTCTCTGTTTTATTTATTTCATCAGTTAAAGCATAAATACCGGAGATACTCATTATGATAAATAATACATTGCCTAGTAAAAATAATTTTTTTTTACTGGCCAATAAATAACCACCTCCACATGATAGATATATAGATATACAAACTACTCTATCCTATAATAAACATTATATAACAAAAAAAAGAAATTAGAAAGACCTAATTCCTATTTTTTAATAAAATATTATTAATTTCTAAAAGCATGAACTACTATTCTATCAATATTATTATTATGACAGGTAGATAAAGTAATTAATTGTTTAGCATTATAATAATCTTGATGAAAATCAACTTCACTTCTTTCAGAAAATTCTTTTATTTTAGAGGGAAAATCAACAAAATTTAATTCATTATAAGAGTCCTTACTATCAATTTTATAAATAGAGAAAATCTTATACTTTATTGTTTCTGTTGTAGTAACAAAGGATATATTATATTCTTTATCATCTTGTATATGATATAAATCATCTATTGATCCAAACATTGACCCATCTCTCCTATGATGACCATATATCACTATATTTTGATCACTAAATTGATTTTGATAATCCATAAATATCCATCCCGCACTATTCTTTTGATTATTAAAATCATGATTCAAATAATACTCATTATCTTCATACTGCAAAACAGGATAATTAATTTTAGTACCATCTACAATCAACCATCCTACAACATTTTCATTATCCATTTCAATTTCTGAATCTAAATAATTATTATCTTCTTCTTCAATTAACCTTATTTCTTCATGTTCAACAATTTCTTTTACTACATTATTTTCTTTCTTCCAATTTAAAATATTATACCCAGAAAATAATAGTAACATTATAAAAAAAAGTAAAAGAAGTATTCTAATAATTTTTTCATCAAACTATCACCATTATCATTATAACACATTATTAATTATTGTTTTTTTATTCTTCAAATTTTACTTGTATTTTTTATATTCCCTACATCACAACATAAACTTTGACTTCTGATAATATAATCACAAATATTAAAATATTTCTTATTCAAAAAGTCCTTTTACTTTATCCCAAAATGATTTTTTATTTTCCTCTTTTGGTATTTCTACTTTTACTTCATCAGGTTTAGATATTGAATCAATCATAAATATAATTTTAGAATTACTTTTTGAACCAAATGGAATATTATCTATTGTTTTATTTTCATCACTTAATTTAATGAGTGCATCTAATCTTTTTTGAAATGTTTTAATATCACCATTAACTAAATCACTTATTTTATTTATTCCCTCTTTATTATATTTTTCAAGTCCATCTGATAAAGTATTCATTCCAGTGGATATCTGTTTAGAGCCATCATTTAATTTGTTTATAGATACTGACAATTTATTAATTGTATCATCTAAAACCGTTACTTTTTTACTTATATCATCTTCATATATATTTAATATTTCTCTAAGTTTTGAATCTACATTTTCTTCACTTAAAGAATTATTAATTACATTTCTAACAACTTTATTCGTATATTCTTCAGTATATTTGCTTGATAAATCATTTGCAGTATTGTCAATTATTTTATCAACCAAATTAGAAATATATTCTTTAACATCTGTATTTAAATATATTTTTTCGTTCTCTAAAGCTTTATTTAAAGCATATATTATTTTATCTTTTAATTCTTTTGAATATTCATTAATCGTTGTATCCTTATTCAACGATTCACTTAACTTATTATTTAATAAATTTATATAATTGTTAACTAAATTAGATACATAATCTTCATTATTTAAAGTATTAATTATTTCATCAGCTATATTAGCATTACTAATATTCTGTTTGACTTGATTTAAAGTATCTGTTTGTACCTCTCCAACTATACCCATAGCTTGTTCATATGTAACTCCATATTTTTCTGCTTTAGTATTTACATACATTTCTCTTTCACTTTCTGACATATTATTATTGATACTATCATTTATTTTATTAAGTTCACAATCAACAATATTTTTCAATTCTTTGTTAATATCTTCTTTAAGCATATTTGAAAGTTCAGCTACTTCTTTGTCATTTTTTATTATATTATTTATATTACTATCTATAACTTTTTCCATCAAACTATTAATATCTAATTCTTTAACTATTCTATCTATTTCCTCATCTACTACTGCTTTCGTATTTTTCTCAGTATAGACAATAACTGCATTTTCTAATTCTTCTTTATTTTCCTTTATAATTTTACTTGTTTCATTAGTAATTTCTTCTTCTAAAGCAGGTGTTATAGTATTAATATTCTTTTCTATAATATTAATAAGTTCTTCTTTTAAAGTATCCTTATCTTTACTTCTATAATACTCATATTTTTTAGTTAGTTCTTGAATTTTACTATTTAACTCTGTAATTCCAGCATCCATTTGATTAGAGCCATCACTGAGTTTTTTAGATGCTTCTACAATAGTATCCATATTACTTTGTAATAAATCTATACTTTTATATAAATCATTAATTTCACCAAACATATCTAAGTTGTCATCATCAAATAAACTTGTCGTAGCAACTGAATAAATAGAGTTTAATTCAAAACATTCCGTATCATAAGTTATTTCAACTTCATTGATATTTTTTAAATCATTTAATTTTAATGAATCATATAAACCTGGAGAAGAAATTGCCATAACAACAGAACTTATACCATTATCAATTATTTTACCATTTGTAACTTTAATATTTTTATTGTCATTATCATTTAATATAGAAGTTGTGACTATTGCATATGGAACAAATATTTTTTCTATTTTTCCATTTATATTCATATTTTTATATGCATTATTTTGATAATTTAAAATAATTTTTATATTACCTTTTTTACCTAACATATCATTAACATTCTTTTCTTCTCCATCTAAAAAATATTTAATATTAACACTTATAGGTAATTCTTTTTCATATGAACCTTTATAATATATATTATCCCCACTAGTCTCCCATAATAAGTCTTCACCATTTTGTATGAATTTTTCATTTCCATTAATATTGTTAATATCTTTTAGATTAGATCTATCACTTATTTTATTTCCATTATAATCAAATAAATGTTCAGAGACAGAAATACTTTTTACATCTCCAGATTCATTTAATTTAGCATATACATTTTCTTCTTTTGTTAATGCATAAACTCCAGTTACTTGAAACATTTCACAGAAAATTAATGTATAAACTATTATTTTTTTAAACAACTTTTTCATATTCTTTCTCCTTCCCTTACTCCTAATGTTGTTTTTATTATTAATTTATCAAACATCAATAACACACTAGGAACAATAAACATTACTACTAGCATACTTATAATTGCCCCTCTTGCCATTAATAAGCAAAGAGAACCTATCATATCAATTTTAGATACTGCAAATACTGCAATAGTCGCTCCAAAGAAACACATGGCACTAACAAAGATTGATGATACTGAAGAATCCAATGCATTTCCTATTGCAACTTTTTTATTATTACCATTTTTTCTTTCTTCTAAATATTTTGTTGTTAATAAAATTGCATAGTCTATAGTTGCTCCCAGCTGTATAGTACCAATTACAATAGAAGATACAAATGGAATACTAGTTCCATGCCAATATGGAACTCCCATATTTATAAATATTGCAAACTCTATTGATATAACTAAAAGCACTGGCAAACTCAACGATTTTAAAACAAAAAACATAATGAAGAATATTACACCAATAGAAACATAGTTTACATTTTTAAAATCAACAGCAGTTATTTCTACTAAATCATTCATAAGTGGTCCTTCACCAGCAAGTATTGCATTTTTATCATATTTTTTTATTATAGAATTAATCTTAGTTATTTGTTCGTTTAACTCATCACTTGCTATTTCATAATTTGAATTAATAAGTATCAATTTATAATTATCTGTTTCAAAAACATTTTTTATTTTAGAGGGAATAATATCATTTGATATACCATATTTACTAAATAAATTAGTTGAAATAACACTATCAATTCCAATTAAATCATTAATTTCATTAATCATATTATTAATTTTACTATCACTTAATTTTGAATCAACTAATATCATAGACTGTGATATTAATCCATAATCTTCTTTTAATTTTTTACTAACAATTGAATAATTATAATCATCTGGAATAGATGTATCTAATTTATAATAAACACTTGTATTTTTTTGTGATAAATAAGCTGGTACCAGTAAAATTAAGAAAATTATAAATATATATTTATAACCTTTTATAACAATAGGTTTTACAAATTTAAATTGTGGAATTAATGGTTTATGTTTTGTTTTTTTTATCAAGTTATCAAACATAAGTAACAATGATGGATACAATGTTAAAACAGTTAACACACCGAATACTACTCCTTTGGCCATTACTAAACCAATATCTCTACCTAACCCGAACTTCATACTACATAAAGCTAAAAAGCCTGCAATTGTTGTAAGTGATGAACCAACAACTGATATCATTGTTTCATTAATTGCCTCTTTCATAGCTTCATCATTTGACTTCATATTCTTTTTAGCAGATTCATATTTATGATATAAGAATATTGAAAAGTCTGTAGTAACACCTAACTGTAAAACAGCTGCAATTGCTTTTGTTATATATGATATTTCACCAAATATTATATTTGTTCCCATATTAAATAAAATGGATATTCCTATATTTCCTAAAAGTAATAATGGAACAATATATGAATCCAATGAAATCATTAAAACAAGCAAACAACATATTACAGCAACAGCAACATAAGCAAAAGTTTGGCTTTCGACTAGTTTTCTCATATCTAAAGACATCGCGCTCATTCCACCTACTTTAATATCTTCAGACAATTCCTCTATTTTATTTACGGCATCTGTTGTTTCTTCATCACTTGTTCCAGTTGAAAATGTGATAAGTAATAATTTAGAATCATCACTTGTTACATGATCTAATAATTTTTTAGGTAGCATTTCCATAGGAATAGTTGTTCCCGTAAAGTCATTAATACTAATAACATTAGTAACACAATCAATTTTTCTTATTTCATTTTCAAGATTACTTAAATCTTTTTCACTAACAATATTATCAACTAATGAGACAGAAAAAGCCCCCATATTAAAATCATCTTTTAAAATATTTTGACCTTTTAATGTTTCAATATCACTTGGCAAATATACTAAAATATCATAATTTGTTTTTGTTCTTACATAGCCAATTATTGCTGGAATTAATAATATTAAATTTAACAGTAAGATGATTTTCTTGCTTTTTACTACAAAATTTGAAAATTTATTCATCATTTCACCTCGATATATAATTTTATTATAATGTTTATTTTAATACCACATCATAACTATATATTTGATGTTTATCAAACACTTTTTATAATATATATGTATATTTATCATACAAAATATATGTTATTTGACTTTTTGTGGATTAAATTCTATAATTAAGTACGAGGTGAGTAAATGAAAGAAAAAACTGATTTAAGAATTATTAAAACTAAAAAGATCTTATTTGATGCATTACTTAAACTGATGAAAAAGAAAAACTTTGAAAAAATAAAAATATCAGATATATGTGAAGAAACACTTATAAATCGTTCGACTTTCTATGCACATTATGAAGATAAATATGAATTACTAATTGCATTATTTGAAGAACAAAAAATATCTCTATTAGAAAAATTAGAAGATAATGAAAATACTAATTTTTCGAAAAAATATCTTATGGATTTATTAAACATTCTAATTAATCATATTGATGATAATAGAGAAATATATA
Source organism: Bacilli bacterium (assembly GCA_017405445.1). Lineage (GTDB taxonomy): Bacteria > Bacillota_I > Bacilli_A > RF39 > UBA660 > UBA3789. The sequence continues at coordinate 18,223 of JAFRAK010000037.1, forward strand.
CTGCAATACTCTCTAATAATAGAAATGGAATTTTAATTGACTTTTTAATTGATGTTATAGAACGAGATGTATCAAATAAATTGAAGGAAAATGATGAAATTAAAAGCTCTAATTTACCATTAGATATAATTGTAAAATTCTATTCCGGAGGATTAATAAATATAGGAATATCTTTGCTAACACACAAAGAAAAATACAATAGAGAACAGCTATTATCTTATATTAATGAATTAATACCTGAAAAATTATAAAACAGTCATAACATTTTATGACTGTTTTTTTACTTATTAATATTTTTAATTGAAGGAAGATATGATGATTCAGGATATTGCAATCATGGACATTTCTTAATGGCAGCATTTAATGAAAGAACACATCAAGTTGTTTATAGTACAGAAGCTTGGTAATCTTAAAAAAGATGATAGAAAATCATCTTTTACTTTGTCTCAATTAATAATTTATCATTAACTTTGTTTTCAATGTATTCAAGATTTTTAAGAGATTTATTCTTTCTTAATAATTTCATTTGTTTTTTTGCCATGTCATTTAATCTTACTAATCTTTCTGATTGTGGTATTCCCATTTCAATTAGTTCAGCATTAATATTTTCCAAATTACTTAATATTACTAAATGAAGCAAGTCCGTATAATCTCTTATATTTCCATCTTCTGCTAGGTTAGGATTACTTTCTCTCCATTCTTTGGCTGTCATACCAAACAAAGCAACATTTAAAACATCGGCTTCTTCAGCATAAACAAATTTCTTTTGTTTTTCAGTTAAAGTAGGAACTATTATACTTTTAATAGCGTCGGTATGAATGACATAACTAACACTAGCTAAAACTCTATTAGCATGCCAAACTATTTTATTCTGATATGCTTCATTTTTCTTTAATCTTTGGAATTCTTGAATTACATATAATTTGAACTCTGGAGAAAGCCAACTAGCAAACTCTAATGCAATATCACTTCTTGCATAAGTGCCACCATTATTACCTGATTTAGAAATCATTCCAATAGCATTTGTTTCTCTAATCCATTTTTGAGGTGATATTTTAAACTTATTACTACCAGCTTCATTTTTAAACGCGTCGAATTCGACACCTTTAAAATTTTCATTATGAATACTTTCCCATAAGCCTAGATAAGAAATAACATCTTTGTTTCTCATCCAGTTTTGAATAGGATATCTTGGATCATCTTCATCAGCATATCTTGCTAAATCAGTTAAAGAAATAAATTCTTTATCAGCAATTCTTATTACATTAATTATTTGTTCTTTTGCAACTATCTGTGTTTTTATATTTTTATTATTCATCTATAACCCTCCTAAATACATTATATCATACATTTGTTTGAAAAATAATAAAAATTAAAAGTACATCATTTCTGACGTACTTTGATTTCATATGAAGCAATTGTGTATCTCGTTTGAGAAATAATTTACTACAAATGTAACTGAGATAAATCTTAATTACATACTGAATATATCACATTATAGGGAAAGAGTAAATAACTTGAAATTGATATTTTGATAAAATTGATAAAAAGCCTAATGGGCTGAACATTTTTAGATCATTATTATTTATGATAATTTTGTCCCACACTTCGTCCAATTGATTATGCTTATAAAATAAGAAAATTCTACAATTATAATCCCACAACAGTGGGACAATTTTGCATGTGCAAAATAAGTTTGATATCACACAAAAGCCTTATGTAATAAGGTTTTTTTAATATGATGATATCAATCACTTATGCTCTTGCAAAATATTTTAATAATTAGAGCAAATCGTGGGATATATTATCACACTTTGTGGGATTATAAAACATAATAAAAAACGGCTTATCGTTTGAGATAAGTCGTAATAATTATTAATAATTATCTTTTTCTAAATATTTGTCTAATCCTTGATAAAACTTTAGGTTTTTCTTCAGTAGAAACTATAACATTATCTGGATTATTCTCTAAATAATCTAAGTGGCTTAATATAGTATCTTCACTTTGTATAGTTTCACCTCTCGATAGTTTTTCAAGTCTTTCAATGTGATTAGGATGATTAATTTTATTAGGAATAAAAAGATAATGATATATTAATCTAAAAGTTTCTTTATCAATATTATCCAAATCTAATTTAGATATATATTCCATATCATAATCGTGATAGCAACTATTTATGCTATCTTCATCTATTGCTTTTTCTATTAACAACTTTCTTAATTCTTCATTACTTACTTTACTTATAATGTCTAAGTCTTTAATGTGATGACTTCCATTTAATGATATTTCATTAGACATAACTCTATATAAATCTAAAAAAATTTTTTTATCTTGTGTAGAAAGTAATAAATTTAAATCATAGTCACAATATTGACTACTAGCAAAAGTTTTATTTGATAAAAGAGATTCAACAAATAATACATATTCATCATCAATTTGATTTAATGATTCTAAATACTTTATATAATTTGGATTAGTGCTACCTTTAATACTATTTCTTCTTCTATATTCTAAAACATCATTATAGTCCCAACGTCCTAAATTCCATAGTAAATCGCTAGACTTTCTTCTTGACTCAAATTCATTCGGATTAAAAATATAAAAGTACATTGCTAATGCGGTAATCGGACTTTTTGAAGTAGCCAAAGCATTTACTTCATTTCTATAATATCTTCCTTTGATAATTTCAGGATTAGTCATCAACTCATATAGATATTCTCCTGCTGCTGGGTTTTGTGCTAATATTTGCATATTTTCTAAATGATATTTATCTTTTAATGAAACACTATTTGTTGCAAGATTGTTTAAACTACTTTCTGGATAAGAATGACTCATTTGTAGGCATTCACTACCTGAATGTGCAATTAACTGCATATCCTTTTGATGATATGGACTATTAATTGAATCGGCATTTCCAGCAACTACAGTTAATGCTTCTTCTACAAGCCAGTCTAATTCGTTACCATCTTCTTTTGGTGTATCTTTTGCTTCTATTATAAGTTTTAAATCTTCTTTATGATATGGACTATTTATAAAAGCATCTTCATTAACTATCCATAAAGGATGTTGTGCACTAGGTGCCTTACTTATCATTTCCATATCATAATAATAGTTTTTACTATTCAAAAAATTAGGTGAACACAATCTATCAAATAGGTGATACCATCCATCAGCGTTTTTAAGTTTTGACATTGCAATAATTCTATTATTGTAATCATCGCAATTTAATAAATCTTCATCTATTAAAAAACTTACAGGAAATTGTATTTCACTTGGTTCTACTGCTAAACTATTAAAGTTTTTAATTTGTCTTGTACTTAATCCATTTAGCCATTTATCAAAATCTTTAGGAGTATCAAATGCCTTTTCCAAATTATATTTTCTTATTTGATTAATTAGTTTTTTTAATTCATCACTTTTCATTCCAAAACCTCCGTTGTGACTACATATTATAACATAATTTTAATTAAAATATACATAAAATACTTAAATTTTATAAGGATATTTTTATGGTCGAAATTATGGTTGGTTTTAAATTATCTTAATTGTATAGGTTAGTATACCTAGTTTAAACTTATTTGATATATTTTCTGGATTATCTATATCTTTAATAATAGGAATTAATTTTAAAACTTTCTCATTTTTATCTAAATTAAATACTATTTCGATAGGCATATTTTCAAAACTATAATTAAATGTTGGGTGAATATGTAATTTAACTCCTTCATATATTCTTTTACTTGTGATTCTTTCAATGAATAACTAATTTGTTATTTGTAATAAATTCAATTGGAACTTGTGATAATCCTAGTTCAGATAAATTATGTTGTTCGTTTAGGTTATTAACATAAAAAGTATTAATACCATTGAAGAACAAGAAAGTATAATTATTGATTTTAACTTTATGTGGATCTACATAAGCAAGATTAGATGGCTCCAGTCTAATTAAATGGCCTTTCTCAAGAGTTATTGAAGTAGAAGTATAATTCTTAGCCAAATCAATCTTTTTCTTTAAATCAGAGCTTAAATCAAGTTTTTCTTTAATAATATTTAACATATCATCACAACCTTTCTTAAACACAAAAAAACTTAATTCTTTCGAATTAAGCTTTATCTCAACATCGGTTGTTCCGACGATTTTTACATATGGAGCGATTAAAGTTCAAAGTAAGTCAAAATGTTTTCTTTTGATAAATTAATTATACACTAAAAATTGAAAATTTCAAAATATTATAATATCTTTGTTTTATAGTTATTTTTAGAGAGTTCGCAAAATAGTAATATTGTTATAATTTAAGTTTATGAGAAAATTAAGCAATAATGTAGTATAATGGAATTATAGGAGGATAATATGAAAAAGAAAATTATTGGGTTGTTAATGATTATTACTATTATATTAGTAACTGGTTGTAGTAATGAAAAAAATGATTATGATTCACTAAAAGGAAATTGGAAAGCAACAACTGAGAATCAAAATATATACCAAACTGGTGCTAATGGTGAAACATCTGGGGGAAAAGAGGATTATATATTAAAATGTGATGGTAAAGGAAATTACTCTTTAAATACTTCTAATAAAGAAATTGCTAATGGTAGTTATTCTATTTCGGATAATACTATTACATTTAAAGATGATGGTAATATGATAATAGGTTTATGTAAGTTAATTGACAATAAAGAACTTGATTGTAGTGAAAAATCACAATATGCATTTAGATATATAAGAACAGAATAAAAATGAGCAGAATATTAAGATATTCCCGTACATTAAGATGAGAAAAAATCTCATCTTTTTTTAGTAATATTGCGAGCAAAATAATTAATGAAATTGTGGTATAATATTCTTGAAAGAGGGATATATATGAAAAAGAAAATGTTTTTAAGTTTAATGGTGATTGTAAGTTTATTTATAATTACAGGTTGCAGTAATAAAGAAAATTATATAACTGATAATGAACATTTATATGACATAGCGATTCAATATATTATTGACAATAATACTAATCCAGAGAAGAATAATGATAGATATAAAATGTTTGTTGATTACAATGGTTTTGGTATAACAGAAGATGAAAATTATCGATATGTTTATATGTGGATAGCTGAAGAATCTTATTATATTGCAGATAATAAAATAATAAGTGG
>JAFRAK010000038.1 GCA_017405445.1 Bacilli bacterium
TTTCTTTCTCTTTCTCTTTCTCATTATCCTTATCTTTTTCTTTATCATCATCTACATTTGCTCCTTTAGATAAGGTTAATACTAAAGGTTCTTTCATTAAATCAATTCTTTTTCTAAAAGGTTCACTTTGAGCAATTACTGTACCACCAGTACCTTTAAATGTAACTTTAATACCCATATTATCACAAGTAGCTTGTGCTTGAGCTTGAGTATCTCCCTCAAAATCAGGAAGTAAATTATAAGCAAATGTACGACTATAAGGACCTTCTCCAATGATAGATTTTTCATATGGATTATTAATAGAAAAGTGAAATTCTGTAATAGTATTATGTCCTGTTTTTTCCAAGTTTTCATTCATTGCTTGTATGATATCATCGCGGCTACTCTTATTTGGGACATAATCCCATAAAACCATTTTAGCCCTTTCATCATAAATCATTTGACCAATACCCTGTAGATATAATTGTTGAATATTAACTAAATCAGCTTGATCACTACTTAAACTTCTCTTCATAATATCTTTTCCTACATTATAGAAGGATAAGATTTGTTTTGTAGTTAGATTTGTATCCATACTATTCGATACAGTATTTAGAATATTCATAAATGTAGTGACATCTTTTACTTCTTTCATTTTATTAATCAAAAGCATTATTAATTCTCTTTGATGTCTTGCACGACCAAAATCTCCATCTTCTAAGTCTTTTCTATCTCTTGCATAGACTAATGCACCTTCACCATTTAATAATTGATATCCAGCATCAATACAATATTCTCCACCACGATTAGAATCATCTGTACATAAACGTTGTGGAACATCTACATAGACACCTCCAAGAGCATCTACTAGTTTAACAAGACCTTTAAAATTAATTTTGACATAGTAATCAATATGAGTATCAAAATAATCTTGTATAGTATTCATCATACAATCATTACCATACATAGCTGCATGAGTAATTTTATTTTCTGGTCTACCTGACCAACAAGAAATAGGAACATAACTATCTCTTGGGAAAGATAACATTGTTGCATTTAGTGTTTTAGGATTAAATGTAACTAAGATTAGAGTATCACCATGAGCAATTTCATTTTTATCAAGTACTTCCCATTCTGTATCAACTCCCATTAATAAAATAGTAAATGGTTGAGTAATACTCTTTCCAGTAGAAGCAGTTTCTATCTTAGAAACTTTTGCTTTTTTCATAACTTTGCTAGCTTCACCAATTATTTTTGTATCAGTCTTTATTGTTTCGTAACCAGTAATTGTAGAAAACATTTTTTCATAACCACTTGGGATAAATACAGCATCTATTTCATTTGCATACATATCCGCAAGCATAGAACCATAATCATCATAATCAATAATTTCATTATTATCTTGTAGTTTGTATTTTTCAATCATTTCCAAAGGAATAATATGTCCATCCGGATTCTTTTCATCTTTCAATAAAGCAATTTTAGAATCTTTAATTGTTTTGATATCATCATTTGGATTATTTGCCATAACAACTAAATAAGAAGTATAAGTAACTTGTGATTTATTTGTACTACTAATTTTGTTATAAATGAATCCTAAAGAGTAAGCAATTCCAAAACAAATACATCCATAAAGAATAATCCATAGTAAATAAAGAATCCTTTTTCCTCTTTTACTACTTTTCATTAATTTTCTAGTATGAAAAAATAATCGAATATCATATAAAGCTAAAAATCCTATAATAATATAACGAATAACAGTTTCAATTCCTTGGAATAAATATATTTCATATATAGCTAAACCACTAGAAATGATTGCAAGTATCATAAATAATGATAGAAATTTATTCATAATCTTCTTTTCCACTTTAGCCATAATCATCCTCCAATATCATTATCATTATTAATAAATTATATCGAAAAAATTCATATTTTTCAAGTTTACTGACCTATCTTTAATAGATAGTGTAGTAGATCAAAAAATAGTGTGTAAAAAAACGTAAAGAAAAATTTTTTCTAGTCATTTCCTTTCTTAATATATGAAGAATTGATATAATAGAATCAGATAATTATGAGGAGGTATGGCTATGAAAAAGATACTAAAAGCAGTATTATTCTTTACAGTTTTATTGACAGTAAAAAATGTCTATGCCTTTGATGTGAACAATTATCGTTATAGAGAACTATGTGGACAATTTGAAGTAGCTGGATTTCACGATGATGGATTTATTGATACAGTAGATTGCTTTGATGATATTACCTCTGCCCAAACTTTTATGAAAAACAATGGTGCAGATGATCTAGCAATCTTAAATAAAGTAGGGGACGAAGTAAAAATAGTAGATGCTAATCTTGCATTACTTGATTTAAGTGTCAATCCAGAACAATTAACTTATTTCTATGAAAATAGTGGTTTAACAAGTAGAAAATATACTTATATGGATACTGGTTCTTTATATGGTGATGTAGATGGAGGCTTCCTACAAGCTGGATACTCTATGAGTGAGGAAAAATGGACTGCAAAAGTAAGAATTGCAAACTTTACAGGATGGATTCCATCAGAAGCATATGAAATTGTTCCAATTACTTGGGTAAAATCATCAAGTTATTATACAGTAACAGATGAATATATTAGACACCACTATGCAACAAAGATCCAAGATGATTATCGTTCATCAGGTTCTTCTATAATAGGACCTAAACCAGAAATGTTGTCTCCTGGAACTTATTATAGTTTCGATGGACATTATTTCTATAATAGTTTAAGAAGTTTAATGGTAGATTATAAAAAACAAAATTATAATAATTCTGTTAATAAAAACGATAGTTATTATAACTATTATATGTACTTGTCTAATCATACTAGGACAACATATTCTAGTGTAAATATTGATGAATACATTAGAAACAATTTAGGATTTGTTCATGATATCTATGGAGATGATATTAATGATGGTGCATCACGTCTTTATGGATCTGGAACATTCTTCTATTATGCACAAGAAAAGTATGGAGTAAATGCTTTAATGTCTCTAGGACTTAGTAGAAATGAGACAGGAAATGGTAGAAGTTATTTATCCATTATTAAAAACAATGGATTTGGATTAAATGCAGTAGATTCTGATCCAATTAATGGAGCTAGTTGGTATCCAACATTCGCAAGTTCTATTTTAGGTTATGCCTCTCACTGGGCAACTTATGGATTTAATCATCCAAGAGATTGGAGATACTTTGGACCTCAATTTGGAGATAAATGGGTTGGAATGAATGTAAAATATGCATCTGCTGCTTACTGGTCAGAAGCAATGGCTGCAAACTACTATTTCTTAGATAGAGCTTTTGGACTACAGGATTACAACTATTATCAATTAGGAGTAACAAAGTATACAACAAATGCTTATAGTGGACCTTCTGAAGGTTCTAAATGGATGTATGAATATCCAGAAGCAGAAGATACTGTTGTCATTGTAGGAGAACAAACTGTTAATGGAGAAAAATGGTATAAAGTAGTTAGTGACCTAAATTTTGATAGTAATTATAATGAAATCTATGAAGCAGGTAATTATAACTGGAATGCAGAAGTATATGTAAGAGCATCTGCGATTAAATTAATTAATAAAGGAAAAAATGGATTTATTTCACCAAACTCTGTAACACAATATCAAAATAAGAATTATGAATATAACTTATATACAGAAAACGGAAGTTTTAAACCAAGAGTAGGTTATAGTACAAAACAAACAAATTATTACTATGATTCATCTCTAACTTCACCTACAGGACAAACCTTAGCAAAAGACAGATATGTAATAATCTATGCACAAGCAACATTAAATGGTAATCCAGTAGCATACTTAGTCACAAGTAATTATTTTTATCAACAAAAAGAGTGGGTAAGTGCAGATAGTATTATTCAAAGTAATACTCCTTATGGATATGTAACAGTAAAAACAGATGATAATCAGTATACGTGGGTAAATTATAATACAGAAGATGCCTCTTATTCACTAATAGGAGGACTTCATACGATGTCTTATGTACCAATCCTTGGTGAGGTACAAGTAGGAAATGATTTATGGTATAAAGTACCAGTTAACTTATCTGGAGATGATAATGCATATGGATATACATTATCAAGATTTAGCGATTATATTTGGATTGATAAGTATACTCCAGTATCAGAAAATGCTTTTCCAGTAATTAATGCAGTGAATTATGCAATCTATGAAGGAACGACATTTGATCCATTAGATGGAGTATCCGCAACAGACTTAGAAGATGGAAATCTAACCAATAAGATTGTTATTGTGAAAAATGAAGTGAATACATCCACAACAGGTACTTATGAAGTAGTATATGAAGTTGTAGATAGTAGTAATCAAAAAACAACTAAAACTATTAAGATTACAGTAGTCGTTAATAGGGCTCCAGTAATCAATGCCAATGATCAAGTAATTACTATTCATGAATCATTTGATCCATTAAAGAATGTTACCGCAACAGACTTAGAAGATGGAAATCTAACAAGTAAAATAAAAGTTACGGATAATACTGTAAACAAAGACGAATTAGGTTCTTATAAAGTAGTATATGAAGTATCTGACTCCTTAAAGAAGAAAACTACAAAAGAAATTAAAGTAGAGGTAGTAGGAGATAGAGAACCAGTAATAAATGCAAGTAATAAACAAATTGTATTAAATGGAGAATTTGATCCATTAGAAAAAGTAACCGCAACAGATCCAGAAGATGGAGATATTACAGATAAGATAACAGTAACCAAAAATACTGTTAATACAGAAGTATTAGGAAAATATGAAGTAACTTATCAAGTAACAGATTCTTCTGATAATACGATTACAAAAACAATTCAAGTAGAAGTTGTTGATTATCAAATAGAAGAAGGAGAATTCTCATTAGAAGACTTATCATGGAAAGATAATAAATTTGAAATCAGTGGATATTTAATCGTATATAATCATGATAATATTGATAAAGAATATACTTTACTATTAGTAGATACAAAAGATGAGAATAATGTTTATACATTTGATATTTCTTCTTGGAAAGAAAATACTCCATATAACTTAGGAACATCAAATGGTAATAATTATGAAGATTCTTGGTTTAAAGATACTATTGATTTATCAAATATCCCAAATGGAGATTATGAATTGTATATGAAGGCAACTACTGATAAGTATGTAACTACTCAATTAGTAGATAATTTCTTCAATCAACCAATTACAAAAAGAGCAAATGATAATAAACATGGGTATAACTTTAAAGTATTATCTGATTTAGTTACACAACAAATAGAATTACAAATAAGAGATCAATTAATCACAACCAAAGAAGCTCCAACTTTCAGAACAATGGTTAATGAATTTGAAGAATTAAAATTTAAAGATAATAAACTATATATTCAAGGATTTTCTTATAATTATAAAGGTACTTATAATAATCCAGAAAATATTACTAGAAAAGTAGTATTAGAAGAAATTAATAATTATCATCAAAACACATTCAATGTAGGAAGTACTACAGGACCTTATGAATTAAAAACAAAAGATAACGAAGATAAAACTTATGCTTGGTATGAAGAAGAATTAGATTTATCAGAGTTAGAAAAAGGTACATATATTATCTATGTCTATACAAAAACATCAAATGCAGAAGACTATGGAGAATTAACAGATATGTTTAAAACAGCTAGTGGAAAACTTGAATTAAATAATAAGACATATACTATCTCTGTAAATAAGGAAAGACAAAATAGAGTAGAAATAAAAGTAGAATAAAAACCTAAATTAAAATTTCAACCGCACCACTTGGTACAGTTGAAATTACAATAAAGAAAAAGAAGATTTAGTGAAATCTTCTTTTTAATTTTTAGCTAACCCAATACTAATTGTTTCACAAGAATTAGTTTCTCCTTGACTAAATCCTTCTGCAAACATACCTTCTCTTCCAGCATCAGGAACTGGATAGAAATTAACAGTAATACCTGGACATTGTCTCTGAATATCAGCTCTCAAAGCTTGAACAACAGCATCATATCCTCCTTCTAAAGAATTACGAATAATAGCTTTAATTCCTGTTATAGTACAAGCTTGACAAGATGGTTGTGGTGGCTCAGGATCAGGTTGTGGCTCTGGTTGAGGTTGTGGTTGTGGCTGTGGATCAGGAGTAGGTTGATAATTATTGTTTCCACCACCATTGTAATTATTAGAAGCTTTACCACTACTTAAAGTTATTGTTATAGTTGTACCAGCAGAAACTTCACTACCAGCACTAATAGATTGTCCAATTACTTTATCTTTTCCTGTATTACTACTTTGATAAATAAAATTATAATTTAATCCCATCGCATCTAAGCTAGAAGATGCTTCACTCTTACTCATTCCACTTAAATCTGGAACGGATTTTTTCGCACCATCACTAATCACTACTACAATAGTATCATTATTTTTAATAGTCTCTTTTGCCTTATAAGAATAACGGATTACTTCTCCAGCAGGAACAGTATCACTAAACTCATGTTGAGTATCATACTTAATTCCATATTTATCTGCCCAAGTATAAAAACTACTTACATTTTTAAATTTTTGCATCTTTAATTTTCCAAGAGAAACATATACTTTAATAGTAGAACCTTGTTCTATTACTTGATCAATTTCAACATTAGAAGAGATTACTTTACCACTCTTAATCGTATCATGATATTGATCAATAAATTCTAACTTTACTTTATTCTCAATTGCCCATTCTGTAAACTCTGTAACAGACATCTTAGTATAATCAGGAACCTTAATCTTAGGACCTTTACTAATAGTCACAACAATCTTATCTAGATTAACTTTTACTTTAGTACCAGCAGGAACAGATTGTTTAATTCCATATCCTTTTTTTATGGAATCAGAATAATCTGTTTCAAATGCATACAACAAATGATGCTGTTTCATATAAAATTCTATTTCAAATTTACTTTGTTCTTTAAAATTTGCTAAAGAAACTTCAGAAGAATTTCCTTCATCTCCATAAGAGAAAGTTAATTTTAATTCTTCATTTCTTCTTAAATTACCACTTTTACTCTGTTCTATAACAGTATCTTTCACTTGATCTGATTCAACAAATTCAACAATAACATTACTTAAATAATTTGTTTTAATAAAGTTTAATACTCTTTCAGCATTCCAAGTAAGCATACTTGGAATAATTACTTCCTTATAAGGATTAGGTCCTTCACTAACAGATACTATTAATTCATCAACATCATCTAGGTTGGTACCTGGTTTTATACTTTGACTGATAATCTCATATTCAGGAACCATATCACTATATTCAAATTGTTGCACTACTTGTATTTTACTTTTTTGAGACCATTTCACAACTTCGGTTAAAGATTTTCCTGAAAAATTCTTAATTCTCTCTACCATAAATCCTTCTTCCTTATAGGTAGGAATTAGATTAGTAAGTAAGAATGCAATTAAGAATAAACAAGACATATTCAAAATCCCATAATGTTTTCTTTTTGAAGTTAAGCAAATAACTAAAAAAGCAATAGAAAATAGTGTTAAGAATAAACTATTTATAATAATTAAAACAGTAGAAGAACTATTTACTAAATGAAGAATAAAATAAGCAAAAGAACAAATTACAGTTAAAAAACTTAATAATGTCGTTAGGACAGGAAGCTTTCTTTTTGCTTCTTTTTTTTCTTCTTTTTCAATTATATTTTCTTTGTCTATTTTTTCGATTTTTTCTTCTTCTTTAATGGTTGGACTACTCTTAGCACTTTTTTTCTTGTTAGCCATCATTATCACCCCATTCTTACTATAATTTTACTAAAAAATAATGAAAAAGTCTATTTGTTAAAAGGAACTTTACATTAATAACAAATCATTTGACAAATATGTTATAATCTAAATAAGAAGGTGACTTTATGAAAGATAAAATAAAAACAAATATGAGTACAATATTATCTATTTTTTTAATACTACAACCAGTACTCGACTTAATCACAGGAATATGTGTAAATACTTTAAATTTAGATATTACATTTGGAGTAATTATTAGAATGCTTTTCCTAGTTTTCTTATGTTTAACAGTATTATGTATTTATAAAAAGAAAAAACTACTTATTCCATACTCAATGATTGGAGTTTATTTTCTTCTTTATTTACTAGGCATGATTTTATATAAAGATAGTTCTTTATTACCTGAGGTAAAAAACTTAGTAAGAACATTTTACTTTCCAATATTATTAATTACTTTATATCCAATTAAAGATGACATTAAAATCAGTAATATGACATTACTAACAGTATTATTTTTATATTTAATCTTCTTATTTATCCCAACTTTATTTGGTCTAGGATATAAAGCATATCAAATAACCAAAGTAGGTACTTTAGGATTCTTTAATTCTGCAAATGAATTAAGTGGATTAGTATCCATTCTAACCCCATTTATGTTTATTATTTTTAAACAATCTAAAAAAGTGTTCCCAATAGTATTATTATCTATTTTATATTTAGTAGTAATATTAATGATTGGGACAAAAACACCTTTACTTGCATTAACTTTTACAATTTTTATGAGTATTTTATTTATTTGGGGAAAATGGATCAAAGAAAAGAAGTTTAAACCATTAGTTTCTTCAATTGGAGTAATTTTTGTAGGATTAGCAGCTTTATTATTAATTATTCCAAAAACAAATTTTTATAAAAATATTAGAACTCATTTAAACTATTTAGGACTAGAACATGTAACAGATGTATTTAAAGATACTTATTTTATTGATCATTTTATTTTTTCATCTAGATTACAATTCCTAGATAATAAATCAAATATCTTTTATCATGCGCCTAAGTATGAACAAGTATTTGGAATAGGTTATATTAATGAAAATCATGAAACAAAACTAATAGAAATGGATTATTTTGATATTTATTATAGTCATGGACCAATTGGTTTCCTAGTATTCTTTATGATTACATTATATGTACTATATAAAGTATTAAATAATCATAAAGATACAAGTTATGAATACTTAATGAAATCAACTTCTATGTTCTTAATTATATTTCTAGCATTCTTTACAGGTCATATTATCACTGCACCTTCAGTAAGCATATTAGTTGTGATTATTGTACTTGCTATGGCAAAAAGAAATAAAAAAGACCTATTATTTACCTCTTTTAATATGGATTTAGGTGGAATAGAAAAAGCATTACTAAATTTAGTTAATAAAATTGATACAAATAAATATAATGTCACAATTGTATTAGAAGAAAAAAAAGGATTATTCTTAGATAGAATTAATAAAAATATCACAGTAAAAGAATGTAAAGTAAGTAATTATAAAGATCCAATCATTAGAAAAACAATTAATGCTAGTAGAAAACTATGGTTTAAAGTATTAAACTACAATAATTATGATTTTAGTTGCTGCTACACGACATATAGTTATAGTAGTTCAAAACTAGCGTTAATAGGATCAGAAAATACAGCTTTTTATGTTCATAGTGATTATAGAATTATTTATCCTGTAGATGATGATTTCTATTATTTCTTTGATTCAAGAAATATAAAAGATTATAAAACAATAATTTTTGTTTCAAATGAAAATAAAAAAGGATTTGTAGAAAAATATAAAGATTTAAAAGATAGATGTATAGTATTGAATAACTTTATTAATACAAATGAAATAAGAGAACAAAGTGAAGAAAAAATAAAAGAAAAGAAAAAGAAAAATCATCAATTATTAGTCTTTGTAGGAAGATTAGATGATACATCAAAGAAAGTTTCTAGACAAATTCATTTAGTAAAAGAAATATCAAATACAGAATTATGGATTATAGGAGATGGACCAGATAAAAATAAATATGAAGAAGAAGTTAAGAAATTAAAACTAGAAGATAGAATTACTTTCTTTGGAAGAAAATCAAATCCATATCCATATATGAAGGAAGCTGATTATATTATATTGACTTCTGACTATGAAGGATTTCCTGTTACTTATCTAGAAGCAATTACTCTAAAGAAAAACATTATCACAACATTCCCAACTTCAGATGATGCGGTAGATATAAAGAAATATGGAAATATCATTTCAAAAGACGAAAAAGAAATGGTAAAACAAGTAAAAGAAATACTAAAAGCAGATAAGAAAAAAGAAGAAATTAGTTTAGATAAAGTACAAGAGAATAGAATGATAGAATTAGAAAAGATATTTAATAAAAACTAAGTTCAATACTTAGTTTTTTATTTATTAATATTTTATAATATGATATGATTTATTATAGGAGAATATGTATATGAGAAGAAATAATAAACAATTAACGACAACTTTTATATTATGTAGTTTACTTCTTATAGGAGTAATTTATGCTATTCTCCAAGCAAATCTACAAATCAATGGTACAGCTAAAATTCAAGCAAATACTTGGGATATTCATTTTGATAATATACAAGTCAATGAAAATAGTGTATCAATAGGTGCAGGAGATTCTGCCGCAACAATAGATCCAGAAAATAATTGTAAGGTTGATTTTGAAGTAACACTATCTCTACCAGGAGATTTCTATGAATTTACAATTGATGTCGTAAATTCAGGTACAATTGATGGTATGATAGGGGAATTAAATAAAACACTTAAAGTCAATAATGAAACAGTAAGTGAAACTCCAAATTATTTAGATTATTCTGTTACTTATAGCGATGGAGTAGAAATAGAACAAAATCATAAGATTAATGCAGGCACTACAGAGACATATCTAGTACGATTAGAATTCAAAACAGATATTGAAGAATTACCACAAGCAGCAACAATAACAACATCTCTTGAGCCTCAATATCTACAAGCAGATAGTACTGCAATAAAAAGAGCACATTTATTATATGATGTTTTTAAAGGTGAAGTAGATAATAATAGTGGATTAGTTCACGAATACACTGATGAACATAAAGACTCTTTTTCAAGAGTTGGAACAAAAAAAATCTATCATTGGTATGCAACTAATAATACAAATGCCGATACAATTTTAGATAAATGGAATGTCATTTTTGGAGGATTTTGCTGGCAAATGATTCGTACTACAGATACTGGAGGAATCAAACTAATATATAATGGAATACCTAATAATGGAAAATGTAATAACACAGGGGAGGACCAACAAATAGGGAAAAGTCAATTTAATAGTAATGATAATTCTCTTGGTTTGATTGGATATATGTATAATTCTAGTTCTTTACTTTATTCTATTTCTGGTAGTCCTGCTAGCGGTAGTATATTTGGATATGATGTTGATTACTCAAACGGAGTATACACTTTGGTTGATACTTCAACTTCTTCTGATGGACATCACTATACTTGCAATAGTACAGAAGAAACATGTACAACTGTAAGATTTTATCATTATATGGGTTATTATATTACCTTAGCAAATGGAATGAAGGCAGAAGATGCTTTTGAAGGAATGATAAGTAGTAACGATGTAAATCACGATAATTCAACTATAAAAACATATATAGACTCCTGGTATCAAAACAATTTAATACAATATAGTGATAAGCTTGAAGAAACCATCTTTTGTTTTAACAGAAGTATTTCAGATTATGGTAATTGGGATAAAAATACAAATCTATCTTATAACCAAGTTGCTTTTATAGGAACAACCTCCATACTTTGCTCGAACATTACAGATCAATTTAGTACTTCAAATTCTTTGGCTAAATTAGATTATTCAGTTGGTTTAATGACTAGATTAGAAATGCTTTTGCTACATCATAAAAAACTTGTAATTACTGGTGAAGATTATTGGGCTTTTCATCCGGTAGAATATTCTTCTTATTTTTCGCGAATAAGAGGAGTTAGTTCAAACGATGATTTATCTTATAATGGTGGAACAAGACCAACCGCTTCATATGGGGTAAGACCAGCTGTTTCCTTAAAACCAGGAACAACTTGTCAACTAGGTGATGGTTCAAAAGATAATCCATTTATTATTGAATAAAAGAATAACAGGAATGTTATTTTTTTTTGTTATATGATAGAATAATACTAGAGGTGGAATGATGAAGAAGTTTAGTATCATAATACCAGTTTATAATGTAGAAGATTATATTAAAGATTGTTTAGAAAGTGTAAAAAAACAAACCTTTAAAGATTATGAAGTTATTGTAGTAAATGATGGTACCAAAGATCAGAGTATGGATATTGTTAAAAATTACGATGTAAAAGTAATTAATCAAGAAAATCAAGGACTAAGTGGAGCACGTAATACTGGTGCCAAAGAAGCAAAAGGAGAATATATAATATTTCTAGATAGTGATGATTGGATTGAAAATAATCTTTTAGAAGAAATCTCTAAAGCATTAGAGGATAATCCTGATTTAGTTCGTTTCCAAATAAGAAAAGTATTTGAAAAAAAAGATAGTATTGATTATCCTGAAGAAGCATTTGACACTTGTAACGGAGTAGAAGCATTTGAAAAAATATGCAAATATCATTTTGTAGAAATTGCATGTAGTTATTGTATTAAAAGAAGTTATTATGAAAAAAATCATTTTGAATTTGCAAAAGGAATGATTCATGAAGACTTTGGCTTAATGCCTTTAGTTATAATTAAAGCAAGTAAAGTAAAATCAATTTCAACAATTGGATATAATTATCGACAAAGAGAAAATAGTATTATGAGTAACACAAATTACGATAGGATTAAAAAACGTGTAAATGACTTTTTAAAACATTATACCTATTTAATGACAGAAATCAATAAAACAAAGCTAGATGGAACTTATTTTAGAAGTTTTATCGCAAATAGTTTAATATTAAAAATTACAGAATTAAATGATGAAGACTATAAAGAATACAAAAAAATATTAAAAGAAGAAAAAGTATATGATTTTATTCTTGCTGATACATTAAAAAGAAAAATTAAAAAAGTATTATTAAAAATAAGTCCTAAAATGGTTTATAGGAAAAAATAGGAGGGTTTTATGTCAAAAAAAATATCATTAATTGTACCTTGTTATAATGAACAAGAATCTATTCCTTTATTTTATGAAGAAGTAAAAAAAGTTTCAAAAGAGATGAAAAATGTTGAGTTTGAAATGATTTTTATTAATGACGGTTCAAAAGATAAAACATTAGAGATACTTAGAGATTTATCTAAAAAAGATGAAAGAGTAAGATATATTTCTTTTTCTAGAAATTTTGGAAAAGAAGCTGGAATGTATGCAGGACTTGAAGCAGTAACAGGAGATTATGCTGCGATAATGGATGCAGATATGCAAGATCCTCCAGAAAAACTAATTGAAATGTATGATATCTTATTAAAAGAAAAAGTAGATTGTGTTGCTTTATATACAGAATCTCATAAAGGATATAATTTTGTTAGAAAAGGTTTAACCAATATTTGGTACAAATTGATTGATAAAATATCAGATAGTAAACAAATGCCAGGAGCTAGAGATTTCCGTTTAATGACGAAACAGATGGTAGATGCTATTGTAGATATGAAAGAATACAATCGTTATACAAAGGGAATGTTTGGTTTTGTTGGATTTGAAACAAAATGGTTACCATATCATGCACCAGAAAGAGTCGCAGGGACATCAAAATTTAATTTAAAAAAATTAGTAAGATATGCTCTAGAAGGAGTAATGGCTTTTTCCACAACTCCATTAATACTCGCAGCATATGTAGGAATATTGTTTTGTTTAATCTCTTTTATCGCAATTATCTTTATTGTTATAAAGACATTGTTATGGGGGGATCCTACATCAGGATGGCCATCAATGGCTTGTATTATTATCTTTGTAAGTGGAATACAATTGTTCTTCTTAGGAATAATTGGAATGTACTTGTCTAAGATCTATCTAGAAGTAAAGAAAAGACCAGTATATATTATAAAAGAAACAGAAAAAACAAAATAAGGTGATTGTTATGAAAGAATATCTAAAATTAATACGAGTAAAACATTGGTTAAAAAATATTTTAGTTTTTTTACCAATATTTTTTAGTATTTCAATGACAAACTTAAACTTACTAGGAATTTGCTTGATTGCATTTCTAGTATTTTCTATAACATCAAGTATCGTATATG
Source organism: Bacilli bacterium (assembly GCA_017405445.1). GTDB lineage: Bacteria > Bacillota_I > Bacilli_A > RF39 > UBA660 > UBA3789. The sequence continues at coordinate 14,091 of JAFRAK010000038.1, forward strand.
TTATAAATGATATAGAAGATGTAGAAAAAGATAGACTTCATCCAATAAAAAAAGAAAGACCTCTTGCAAAAGGAACCATTACGATTACACAAGCTAATATTACGGCATGTTTTCTAAGTATTATCGATATTTGTTTGATGATATTTTTGTATATGAATAATAGAAGAATTGGGGTTTTTATAATTCCAGTTGCTTATTTATTATTAAACATTTTATATAGTAAAAAATTAAAAAATATTCCAATCCTAGATGTAGTAGTTATCGTAGTAGGTTTTATCTTAAGAGTAATGTATGGTGGAGTAGTAATTGATGTAGAAGTATCAAAATACTTATATTTAATGATTATGTTTGGATCATTCTTCTTAGGTTTTGGTAAAAGAAGAAATGAAATTTTAAAAAATGGAGAAAAATCTCGTAAAGTATTGGAAAGATATAATAAAGAATTCTTAGATAAGAATATGTATGTTTCATTTGGACTTGCGATTGTATCTTATACACTATGGTGTGTAGATCCTACAACAATAGAAAGAATAGGTAATGACTATATCTTTTGGACTATTCCAATTGTAATTATGATTCTACAATTATATAGCTTACATATTGAAGAAAACTCTCATGGAGACCCAGTAGAAGTAATATTATCTGATAAAAAAATATTACTTGCTTCCGCATTTTATATGATTGTAGTAGTATTTATTCTATATGTACTTTAGGAGGAAATATGAGAAATGCATATGATTTTGATGAAACGATTTATGATGGAGATTCTTCTGTAGATTTCTTCTTTTTTTGCTTGCATAAAAATAAAAAAGTTTTATGTTCTTTTTTTAATCAATTAGGAGGATTAATCCTTTATATTTTTAAAATAATAGATAAAACAAAAATGAAAGAACATCTTTTTTCTTATTTAAAACAAATGAAAGACATTGATTCTGTAATAGATGAGTTTTGGAAAGAAAAAGAAAAAAATATCAAACAGTGGTATCTAGATCAGAAACTTCCGACAGATGTTATTATTTCAGCATCTCCAGAATTCTTATTAAAACCATTAGAAAAAAAATTAGATGTAACTGTAATTGCATCTATTGTTGATAAAAAAACAGGAAGATTTGAATCAAAGAATTGTCATGATTATGAAAAAATAAAACGATATGAAGAACAATTCAAAGATAAAATAAAAGAGTTCTATACAGATTCAATTAAAGCAGATAAAGCAATGTTAGAATATGCTGAAGTTGGATATGTAGTTCATAAAAATGAAATAGAAAAATATCAAAGATAGGAAGTGTTGATATGAAAAAACTAAAAGAATTATGGAAAAATAAACCAGAAATAATACTATTTATTGGTTCTTTTTTATTCTTAGTTCTAATAGGATTAATGATTAGTTATAATTATGAAATTAAAGATAATTATAATTTATTATTTGACTCTGATACTGCAAGAGTAATTAAAGATGCAACAGAAATAGGAGGAGAACATTATCGCGTAAGTGTTCATCCATTGTTTATTCTATTTGTACAACCAATTTGTTTTTTATTAAGTGGAATTACTCTAAATAAAATGATTGCGATAATTCTTTTATCTTCATTTGTATCTTCTTTATCAGTAGTATTTCTATATAAAATATTAAATAGAATTCAAAAAAATCAGAATCTAAGTTTAATTATTTCTCTTATTTATTTATTTTCTTTTTCTAATATTATATTTACCGCAGGAATAGAAACTTATAATTTTGCGAGCTTATTTCTAATTCTTTTATGGTATTATTTTATATTAAAAGAAAAAGAACTTGATAAGACTTCCTATATCTTATTAGTCTTACTAGGAATAACGTCTTTTGCTTTTACAATAACAAATATTATAATCTTTGGAATTATATTATTACTATTATTAATGAATAAAAAGATAACTCTAAAAAATGCTATCTTAGTAGGAATTACAGTGATTTTATCTGTTTTTGTATTAAATATTGGACAAAAACTAATATGGAATAATACTCCATTTTTCTGGATTACCAATGTAAGTGAAGAAACAACTAATTTTGGAAATAATAATATTTCTCTTCATAATATAAAAAATGTAATAGAAAATGATTATTCTAATTCTTTAATTAGTCCAAGTATTGGTTTAAAAGTAAAATATGGTTCTACTTTTAATGGACAGAACTATATCATTTCATTTCAAAAAATGAATGTTATTGGAATTCTATTCTTAGTAGTGTTTTATGGATTATTAGCTATGGTATTAATTCGTAATTTTATGAAAAATAAATACTTAAATATTGGATTATTACTTGCTTTAGCTTTTAATACATGTCTACATATTATTTATGGTAATGATGGAACATTTTTATATTCTCTTCATTTCTTATATTTAATCATTTTATTATTAGGAATTAATTTAGGAAAAGAAGAGAATGAAATCATAAAAAAGTATGGAAATATATTCTTAATTGTATTTTTAATAGTTGAACTAATTAATAATAATATTATTGTTTATCAAACAATCAAATTAATTAAAGATAATATTAAAGCAAACTATTTAATGACACATTTAGGTACTATTCCTACAATTCTTTTAGAAATAGGAATTATAATTGTAATTGGATTAATTATTTATTTTATAAGAAAACTAATCTTATTAAATAAAAAAGAAAAGAATAAAGAAATGAAAA
>JAFRAK010000039.1 GCA_017405445.1 Bacilli bacterium
ATAGCTCAAATAATACTGATGAAACTATTGCTAAAAATGAATTACATGCACTAATTCAAGTAAAACCAACAGAAGCTTTAGAATATGTAATAATCGACTTAACTGGTACTGATACAATTACTATCAGTGTAGAAGAAACAGAGGAGGTGTAGTAGCTAATGGCAAGTAATAAAGGTGATGTAGATTTAAGTGTATGGGGAGTACAAAAAACTCCTAATAATAAAGATACTGAATTACAAGCTACTAGGTTTAACTTTGCAAAATATCAATTACAAAGAAAGAACCACTTTCAAGTTCAATTCTTACCTAGTAGATATGATAACACTTTATCAATAGATTCAGAACTAAGATTCATGCTTAAGAGTTTCCCACTACCAAAAGAAAATACTGAAACAAATGATATCAATTACTTTAACCAAACAATTAAAGTAGCTGGTAAAACTTCATTTGATAACTTTACAATGGTACTAAGAGATTCTATTGGATTTGACGTAGAACAAAAATTCTTAAACTGGAGAAACAGAGTTTATGACCCAAGAACAGGTCGTATGGGATTAGCAGCTATGTACAAATTAGATGCTATAGTATACGAATTCACTCCTAATAGAGAATACTATAGAAGTTGGAAATGTGAAGGATGCTTCCCTGCTTCAGTAGATTATGGTGATATGGATTATGATGATGGAGGAGAAAAACAGTTATCAGTTACACTTTCAGTAGATAGAGCATATAGAGATGACTTAGTATGGGATTCTAAATCTCAAAAGTTAGTTAAAAATAGTAAACTAACTGCTCCAGTAACAGATGCACAAGAATATTAAAATATGTTATTAAAGTTTTCAAATTCTATCATTTACGAGGTTTCAGATTTAATTCTGAGGCCTCTTTTATTTTAGCATAATATATTTTAAGGAGGGTATGGTTAAGTGGCTAAGAGAATAAATCTTGATTTAGTTTTATTAAGAAAATTATATGAAGACGATAAATTGGCAATACGAGATATTGCTATAGTTATGAAATGCAGTGAAACTAAAATTAGAAGAGAATTAAATAAATTAGGATTTAATTTGGGAGCAGTAAATCCATTTGCTAGAGAAGACATAAAAGCGAAAATAAAGCAAACTATAAAAGACAAATATGGTGTAGATAATATAAGTCAATTAGAAAGTGTAAAATCTAAAAAGAAAGAGAAAAGTATAAATTCTGTAAATAAAAGAAAAAAGACAATGATTGACAGATATGGAGTAGATAATGTAAATCTTATACCAGATAAAAGAAAACAGATGACAGACTCTATAAAGAAAACGCTAGATAATAAATCATATAAAACGTTAATAGATGAATTATACTCTGAAAATAATTATAAAGATTATATAATAGAACTTACAAATAAACTAAATAGAAAACCTACTCTAGCTGAAATATCTAAAAATTTAGGCATAAATGGAAATACTATATTAAGATATACTAGATTATACAATGCTGAAAACTTAGTTGATAAAGTACAGAGCCATTTAGAATTATCTTTAGAAGATTTTATAAAAACTTTAAACATAAATTATGTGAAACATGACAGAACTCAAATAAAACCTCTAGAGCTAGATTTTTATTTCCCAGAATATAAAGTCGCATTAGAATTTAATGATATAGTTAGTCATAACAGTACTAAAGGCTTTAGAAATAATGCTCCTACTCCAGCTAATTATCACGTTAATAAATCTAAACTATGTGAAGATAAAGGTATAAGACTAATTCATATATGGGAGTATGAGTGGTTTAATGAAAGACAGAGACCTATATTAGAAAATATTATTAAAAATGCTCTTGATTTATGTACTGATAGAATATATGCTAGAAAATGTAACATTAAAGTTATTACTCCAACTTCTAAGTTAAGAGAATTTTTTGACGAAAATAATATACAAGGATTTAGACCGGGTAAGTTTGCTATTTGTTTAGAGTATAATAATAAAATAGTAATGAGTTACATATTTGGGCATTGTTTCTTTGGTAAAGGTAAATACGAGTGTGAAGTAATAAGAGGGGCTACTAAACTTAATTGTAATGTTATAGGAGGAGCAAGTAAAATATGGAAATATTTTATAGAAAATTATAACTATAATAATTGTGTATATTACATAGATTATAATTATTTTAATGGTAATAGTCTTCCATATTTAGGATTAAAATATATTACTACTCAAGCTGGTTTTAAAAATTATTTTGTAAAAGAAAATATAGTAAGAAATAGAAGCCCACAAAATCATAATGAAATATTAAAAATGTATAAATCTGGAGAAGTATTAAAAATTTATAATGCTGGTACTAAAGTATATACTTGGTATAGAAACGAATCATAATATATTTATATTAAAGGAGCATAAATATGAGTAATATAATAAAACTTAGAACTAAAACCGATAATGTCTTAGAATTTCTAGATAGTATTAAAGAAGAAGTAATAAATGGTAATATAGACAATATGATGATTGCTTGTAAATGTAATGACGGTTCAATCATGACAGGCTATACTAATAATTTAAATTATGGGACTAAAATGGAATTACTAGGGCATGTACAATCTGATATTATTAAAGATATGATTGATGAAAATTATATAGTAAATTGAAAGGAGTAATAATGAAAATTAAAAATGTAAGTTTAGAGTGGTATGTATTAAGACATGATTTTAATCATGATAAAATTATTGATTATAACGTTTTATGGGATAGTTTACCAGAAGAAATATCTAAAGAAATAAAGAAAAAGAAAATAAACAATAAAGAAGAACTTAAGAATTATTTAGACAGAGTATTTATGAGTCAATATTGGTGTAGAACTGAGTATGAAATTTTAGTATCTGGTCTATTCTCTAAAGAAAATGAAGAAAAAATAGATGTATATAGACAAATAAAATGTAACTTAGATATAATAACTGAATATATAATAAGTAAAATGAAAATTGAATTTTAGGAGGTAATTTTATGACTACATTATTTTATGGAATCGACCCATCATTTACACGGTTTTGGATTATCAGAGATAAATCTGGAAAATAAAGTTATATGGTTTAGAGAGTTTTCTGTTGATGTAAAACATGGAGCTTTTGCTGAAATTACTGAAGCTGCAGTAGAGATGGAACATATATTAGATGCAGAAACTAATTTTATGAGTTCTGAAGTAGGTATGGAGATACCGCCTGTATCTGGAATGTATGCAGTAAAACTATGGGCTTTAGATTCTAGAATTTATAATCATATTAAACAAGAAGCAAATAACGTTTGGCTATTTAATGTACCATATTTAAAGTTTATAAACAGCACAAATACAAAGAACTATTCTAAAAAAGATACGATGAAAATGATAGATGACATATTAGATATATTTAAAAGTTATAAATTTGAAATAATTCAAGATTTAAAAGACAAGAGAGGTAAAGATAGAAAACTTACATCTAATGAATGTGATAGTTTTCTATACTGTATAAGAGTATTTGTAAAATATTCATTACAAAATGGAGTGAATGCAGAACTAGTTCAAGAAATATTAAATCTAAATGAAAGATTTTATGTAGAAAAAGAAACTAAATTAGGTAAGAAAATAGAGGAGGTATAATTATGTTAAAAGTCATCTTTGTATTATTAAAATTAGCTGGATGCTTAGCGATAGCTGTAGGACTTATGATGTTAACTATTATAGGATTTTTTGCATTTACTTTTAAAACTATATGGGCGGTAGTTCTTATTTTAGTAGCAATAATTATAGCAACTTTAACCTTTGTAGCAATTACTAAATTAGAAGATTTAGATTAAATACAATAAAATTTTATAAAAATGAGGCATCAGAATAAAATCTGATGCTTTTTCTGTGTTAGTTAATATAATTATATATCTAAGATTTATTTAAATTACAAAAATTTATATTCGTAGTTGAATAAGTATTCTTATATATTATAATAAGAAACCTGTAGCAAAATTTATAATAAATTTAAAGGAGAGATAGAATTATGAAATATTTAGAAAAATCTTTTAAAGTACCTAGTAATGGAGTTTTTGGAGGACCTAAGAAAGTTTCTCTAAGAGAAATGACTACAAGAGAAGAGAAAATTCTATTAGGAACTAGGGACTTTTCAGTGTTTGAAAGATTGGTTAAATCTTGCTGTGTAGATGAAGACATTGAATTTGATAAATTAAGCAATGCAGATATTATGTATTTAACATTTATGCTTAGAGAATTAACTTATGGACCAGAATATATTCAAGAAGTTACTTGCCCACATTGTGGAAGAACCCAAGAGGTAACAATCAATATTAACGAAATGGAACCTAAAGTTTTAACAAATGAAGAAGCTAAAAAATTAGCTGACGGTGTAACTGTTACATTAAGCAATAATGATAAAATTACAGTTAATATGTTATCTGCAGGAGATGCTGCTAGAATAGACAGAGTAATAAAATCTAAAACAAAACAAAATAGACTTAAAGACCCACAATCTTATGAAATGATGTTAAGATTAGCAACTAGTGTAAATAATATAGAAACAGAAGAACCTACAGATATAGATTTAACAGAGACAGAAAATAAAATAGCATATATAGAACAATTAAGAATGAGAGACTTAGCTCTTATTCAAAACGCATTAAATGAATTTGATTTTGGATTAAATAGAAACATATATAGAGAATGTGAAAACTGTGGAGATGACATGGAGGTAGTAGGGTACATAGTACCTGAATTCTTTCATCCTAGTAAGTAACGAAATTATTGAAACCCCTGAAATTCTAGAACAAGTTATGGAGCGAAATTATAATATGCTAAAAGGCATTTATGATGAGCAGATTTACTTGTTAGATTTAGGGGTTTCTTTAGATTATTCAGACTCATTAAGTAGCAGTCAAAGGAATGAGTTAATACAATATAGTAAAGAATATAGAGAAATATTAAATGAAAGAGCTAAAAACAGATTATTTTAACTCATGACTTATAACTATATTACAGAATAGAGGTGAGATAATGGCAACTAATACAGGAGCAAATGGCGGTAAAAATAATACTGGAAGCGGAGTTATGAGAAGTGGTGCTAATATTGACCAAAATCCCGGTATAAACTCAGCTTTAAATCAAGCTAATTATAGAAGAGAATATAATGAAAAAATGTTTTCTGATAATGGATTTTTAAGATCTTCTATTGATGACTTAGACAAGCAATCAAAAGAGCTAGAAAAATTACTAAAGCAAAGCAAAGACTTATCTACTACTGAAAAGAAAAGATATGAGAATGCTATAAGTGATATGAAAAAATTAGCTGCAGAGCAAAATCAAATGTTTAGACAGCAGGAAGCTAGCTCTAAAGAGTTACAGAATAGTTTAAATAAGTCAGCTAAAATGAGAGAAAAAGCTGTCGATGATTTATATAAACACTATATGAAGAAAGAAAAAGAGTTAAGCGATATAGGTAAACAACAAGTTCAAGCTAAAATAGATTATTTTGCAGCTCAATCTAGAGAAATAAAAGCTCAAGTTGAAGATATAAATGATGCTACTGAAAATTTTAATAAAGCTAAGAAAACTTTTAGTCAAGGTTTATCAGAAGGATTAGATAAAGTTTCTAATGGACTGTCAGAATTTGTAAAAGTAGTAAGTTTACAGAACATGTCTAGTAACGCATTTCTAGATAAAGCTAATGAAAGATATGAGATAATGAATAAAATAAATAGTCAGCTTGGTTATGATGCTAGTAATAGCACTAGAACTTATAACTCTCTAGTAAAGTCTTTCAATAATTTCAATGAAAATATGGGTAACCTTTTTAATTTAAAAGATTTAAACCAGTATATACAAAATTCGAATAGTCTTGGTATTCATAATGAAAAAATGTTGCAAGATAATTTACAACAAAGTATGATAGCTAATAAATATTTAGGTTTATCAGTAGAATCTCAAACATCTATGTATAAATATATGAAATTAACTAATAATAATGACATGATAGCTAACTATAATAAAACAATGATAGCTTTACAGAAAAAAGGTATAGGTGTTAGTGAAAACATGCTAGACGAGTTGATAAAAAGTGGAGAAACAGTAGATGACGTATTAACTGCCTCTGGAGTAGATGTAGCTAAATGGAATACTCAAAAAGAAGCAGTTGCAGGTTATTTATCAGGTAAAGGTTATACTGATAACCAAATAAAATCACTATCTAACGCTATAGATAATGCAGTAATAGACTTAACTACTTCTTCTGGACTATCTTCATTCTATGGTAAATATGGAATAAATCCAGATAGTTTTAAAAGTGCAGTTCAAAGCGGAAATTATGCTAATGTAGTAGATATGTTTGCTAAAGGTACTAGTAAAATGTCTAATACATTTGGAACTAATGATATGACTGTGAATGGCTTACTTAGAGAAAGCGGAATAGGTGTTGATTTAGGTATATCTAATATGACTAATAATATGACTAAAGATTTAGATGAAATGAAAAGTGTAGTTAAAGATATACAAACTCAAACTGAATCTATGACAGATCAAGACGTTAAAGATGCAGTTGAAAGTAACAAACAGCAGAGTTGGATACAAGGTGCATGGAGTTGGCTGCAAGGAAAGGTAGAAGATATATTTGGAAGTTCAGGTTGGTTAAACTTTGAGACTATAGGTACTGCTGCATTTGCAGCATATTTGGCTACAGATGCTTTAAAATTAGGCAAAACAATTATAGGAGCATTTAAAAGTGGAGGATTTTTCTCAAATTTATTCAGTAAATTTTTAGGTAAAGGTTCTTTATTAGGAACTGGAGCTGAAGCAAGTAATATGTTAGCTGGTGGTAAAGGAGTGGCTGGTTCCGGTTTAGGTAAATTAGCAGCTGGTTTAGCTGTTGTAGGTTTAACTGCGGCTGCTCTTAAAGGAATAAATAGTGCAGTAGAAGGAAGACAAGATGAAATCTATGGAAGAAATTATCAAGAAAATTTAAACAAACAAAAAGGTACTTGGGCTGAAGATAATACATCTGTAGCATCAGCAGTATCATCAGCTGATGCTGCTAAAGGTAGCAATGCAGTAGCGAATTATGCGTCTGGAATGGGTAAATCATTTGAAACCACTATAAATGACATAGGCTTAATGCGGAACATCTAATGGATATGATAAAAATAAAAATTTAATAGGTCAGATAAAAGCTGAAGGCGGTTTTAATAATGTAGATAAGAATGTAGCTTTTGCTATGTTAATGGATTATGGAAATAGTCTTAATGCCTTAAATGATGTATTAGGAACTAGTTACACTAGAGAAGGCTTAACTGATTATTTCTTAACTTATATGCTTGATACTGGTGGAGATGGAGAAAGAATCATAAAAGACATGGATTATTGGGTAATGAAAGGCCAAGCTGGTTATACTAGCCAAGGTAAACCTATTTTAGCAGCTTATGACCCTTATAAATGGGCAAATGATACTTATTTCATGAATAAATCTGATGAGGAGTTATTAGACTTTGAGAGAAATAGATATTCTAAAGGAGTGTATAATTATCACATGGCTGGATTAGATAGAGTTCCTAAAGATAATTATCATGCTTTATTACATAAAGATGAAATGGTTCTAAACAAATCTGACGCTGAAAGATATAGACAATTATTAGGTGGTAAAGGTTATGGTTATGGTGGTAGTTTAAATCCAAATGCTGCAGATTATGTAGGTTCACATCATTCAGGTTATGCTGGACATAATGGTATAGATTTATATTTCGATAAAATAGGGACACCAGTTGGTTCAGCAGTTGCTGGAACAGTTTCAGAATCTAAAGACATTCCAGCTAATTATAACGATGGTAAATCTTATCATGGTAAAGATACTAATGGTAATGCTTATAGTTCTTATGGTAGAGTAGTTAAAGTTAAAGGTGATGATGGCCATACTTATGTATATGCTCACTTAAACGAAAGGGCAGTAAGTGCTGGAGATAAAGTTAATGCTGGTACATTACTTGGTTATTCAGGAACTACTGGAAATTCCTCTGGACCTCACTTACATTTTGAAGTAGTAGGTGCTGGAACTGGAGAAGCTGCACATGCTAAATATTATACACCTTATGTTAGAAGTGCAGATGGAGCTTCAGCTAGAAGTGGTAGCGTATCTTCAGATGATAGCTCATCAGATAGTAGTTCATATAGTATAAATGCATTAGCCAAAGTAAATAGAACAGGCACTAGAGCTATAGTAGGACTTGGTGGAATAGGTGGACCTGGAAATGTCCCAAATTCTACTGATAGAATAGTAGAATCTGTAGATGGAGTATCAGAAAAAATTATAAATTATTTAAATGAAATTAGACAAGAGCAAGCAGACCAAAGAAGATTGATAAATGCATTCGCATCATCTCAATCTAATATTCAAGATTATAGATAGGAGGTAAAATATGGCAGATAAATTAAGAACTCAGCAAGAAGGTATTATAGTTTTAGAAAATCAATCATGGTATGATTGTTGGATAGACAATTTTGTAACACAAGAACATATAGTTTTACCTCAAACTCCTTTAGGGTGGGGAGAAAACTATTCTGCTAATTATGCTAATCAAGAGATAATAGGAAGTAGTAGACCAAGACTAATGTATACAGGCACATCACTTAGAACTATGAGTTTCTCATTACAAAACTTATCTAGAGATTATTTACCTGCTGGTTATACTTCACTTTCTGATTATGTTCATAGACTTCAAGCTTTATGCTTTCCAGAGTATAATGATTCAGGTATTATTAAAGCGCCAGACTGTCATTTACAAATTGGAGAAAGAGGCTTTCAAGGAGTTTTTACAGCAGTAAATGTTACTTGGGGAGATGAAGTATATAATAGAAATAACAATAAGTATAATGGTATAGATATAAATCAATCTAGAATGAGTGGTTATCAAAATGAAATGGGTAAATATGAAATAAGCGGTGGAGAAAGAATAAGATGTAATGTTGAACTTTCATTTACTAATACTAGGCTAAGCCAACAAATACCGGGAGCTACTTGGATTAGCAGAAATGGTTAATAAAATTATATAAACTAAGTTTTATAATGACTCAGATTTTATTCTGATGATTAAAGAAAGGAGACATATTATGGCTGATAATACTGCAGCAGTACAAATCTTAATAACTATAAATGGACAATCAGTTACAGTTAAAAACAATAAGAAAAACGTAGTCTCATTAAAAGTGTCTAGAGTAATAGGTGATGCAGCAAACAAATTTACTTTAGAACTATTTGATGAAACAGCATGGAAATTAGAATCAGCTTTATATGGTACTAAAAACACACCTATATCAATTCAATATGGAGCTACTGGAAATTGGAATAGTAAAAATGTTATCACTTTTACTGGAATATGTACAAATTATAATTTATCATTTGTTGGAGCTGCTACTATGCTAGCAATAGAAGGAGTGGTTCATACTACTGGTTCTGTAGATGGTTCTACTAATGCTACTTTTTGGTTTAGAAATGAAACAGTATGCTGGGTAGATTGTGAAGTAGATTTACCAGATAATTTTGATGTTAATAAAGCGAATAGCAGAGCAGCTTGTAAAATAGATGGAAAAAGTAGATTAGGTGCTGGTGGATTAGATAGAGGATTTGAAGATGTAGTAAATAATGAATATGCAGATTATATATGTGCTAGAATAGAATGGATTCCTCCAGAAGATAACGATGGAAAAAATTGGGCATACAGACCACTAGTAAATCCAACTAATATCTTTAAAAGAATTATTAGAAAATATAATGGAGATGAAGACACAGGAGCAAATTATAAACAAATGTCACAAGATTTTGGTGGAGAAGGCGTAGAAGAACAAGAAAGATGGTATAAAGAAGTTCAAGAAAGCTATGGTAATTTTAAAATAGGAGAATATGATGAGACTTTATGGGTAGACGCTACTAGTTTTCAACCTGGAATGCTTCAATCTAATACTACTGCAGCTGATTTTATAACAAACGTATTATGTAAAATAGCAGTAAAGCCTGGAAGTGGAACCGCTGGCTTTAAATACTATGTAAACAGTAGAGGAGAACATTGCTTTAAGGCAATAGACTATAACTCATCTGGAGAATCTAAAATAGTAAAGACTGGCTATTATGTAAAAGATAGTGATGTAATATCATTTTCACTAAATCAAGTTGGAGCATTAGTAATGGCTGGATGTGATAAAGAAGCTGGTCAAACTTATGTAGATACGTCTGCACTAGATTTATTAACGAATGATTTAATAACATCTGAAGGTTATTTTGCAGAAGGTCACTATAAGTCTGAAAAAGCTATGGAAGATTCAAATGAATTAACTGGCACAGGAACAACTAATTGGTGGTTTAAACAAGTTGCTGGAATTAAAGTTAACTCTAGCAGTACACAATCACTTTTAAATGCTACTTACGGAGAAGCTTTTGATAAAATATCAGAATTAACATTATCTGCTACATTAACTATATGGGGAGAATACAACAACAAGTATGTTCCAGGTAATTATCTTGATTTAGTAGTAATGACACCAGACGGCCATAAACATTATGGCTCTGGTAAGTACTTTATAATAAGTTCAGACGATAGTATAACATCTGACGGTTATACTACCACATTAAAATTATTGAAAAATACTGACATAAGTAAAAATACATTTGCAGATAATTTTACTGCTGAAAAGGTAAAACCTGGAACTTATGCTCATGATATAAATCCATATACTGAAACTGGTACACAGTATAGTGGTAAAAATGGAACTCCTACTACAGAGGAGATTTTGGCTTCTTATAAGACTAGAGTAGACAAAATTGTAGGAGAAGACTTTCAACTTACAGCATATTGCGGATGTTCTGTATGTTGTGGAAGTAACGCAGATGGCTATACTGCTACTGGCACTAAAGCTACTCAAGGTAGAACTATAGCAGTAGACCCTAATGTAATTCCATTACATTCAGAAGTAACTATAAAACTTAAAACCTCAGATGGAAAATATCAAACTTTAGGGAATTATATTGCAGAAGACACTGGAAGTGCTATAAAAGAGCACATCATTGATGTTTACTTCGATAATCATCAAGAAGCTTTAAATTTCGGAAGAAAATATAATGCTATAGTAATAGTAACGTCATACAAATAGGAGGTACAAAATGTTTGATAACATAGATTTATCTAAAATGAAAATATCTAATATGAATGAAACTGTAATGAAAGAAACTAAAGATTTAAGAGAAAAAGTTAATTACAATGCATTTTTTTCAGCTTTAGTAGTTAGTACTAAAGACCCTAATAACTTAGGTAGAGTAAAGATAAGAATACCTTCTATACATGGTATAAGTCGAAATCAAGCATATTTTGTGGCAGATAAATATTTACCTTGGGCTAGACCGGGTGTATTTAACTCTGCTGGAAATGATATGGGACAATTTATAGTTCCAACCAAAGGTAATAGAGTATTTGTTACTTTTGAATATAATGACCCTCAACATCCAATATACTTTGGAGGTATACCATCTTTAATAGGTAAAACTAAGAAATATAATGATAATCCAGACATATATAATGGAAATAATGTAGATATAACTGATAATGATAAAATTCAAACTAAAAGAACTGGAGAAGCAGTAACTACTGTATTTAAAAGTTTTAAGGGAGCTACTATAGAGATAGATGACCAAGATGGAAAAGAAGCTATAAGGATAATAGATGCTGCAGGACAAGTATTTGTAATGGGAGTAGATGACCCCTCTGGAACCCCCTTAGAAAGAAGACATGATAAAGAATATTCAGATAATATTTATAGATATATAAGACTAGGTAATGAAAATGAATTTATTGAAATAGTAGATGGAAAAATTCATATTTCTGCAGATGTAGTAGAAATAGATGGACTAACTTCAATAGAACAAAGAGGTTGGCCAAGTCAAACTTATGATTTAACACCTCAAATAGATGGCATTAAACAAAGATTCCAATTTAATTCTAATATAACTCCTGAAGATTTAATATTGGTATTTTATGGAGGAGTATTATTAAAAGAGAATTGTTACTCTATGGATTTTGGAACTAATACTTTAATAACTTATTTAGATGAAGCACCTAATAATGAAGAAAACAAAACATTATCAATAGTAACTTTAAATAAAGATGATAATTATTATGATTTAACCGAACAAATGGTTGATGATAATATGACTTTTGATATAGATAGTAGTATTAGAACTTCAATGTCAAATTTAGTATTTTATGGAGGTCAACAATTAACTGAAGGAGTAAACTATAATATAGATTATAATAATCATAAGCTAGAATTAACTTTAATAAAGCCAGTAGATAAAGAAGAGAATAGACAATTGATAATAATAACACACTCTAAATCTAAAAATACTTGTATATTTGATTTAACTCCTCAAGTAGATAGTTCTAATCAATCATTTATAATAGATGGTAAAATAGATTCTAATGAATGGTCAACACTTCTATTTTACGGAGGTCAACTACTAATACCCGAAATAAACTATGAGATAGATTATGAAGGTCATCGATTGATAACTCATTTAGAAAATGCTCCAGATTATTTAGAAAATAAGAAATTGATATTGATTGCTGGAACATATACACCTAATGTAGAAGAAAATCCTATAATAAAATACGTAGATATTGAAGATTATTCATTAAGCACTACAGCTAATGGTTATGGACAACTTAGTAAAGAAATAAATATACCTGAAAATTATACTTGTATAGATGTTAATTTTGAAATACCAGATGATATAATAGGACTTCAATTAACACCAGTAAGCGGTTTTAAATATACAAAAGATGTTCAAATTTTAAAAGTAAATTACTTTTCACCAGTTGCAATATCTAATAAACCAATATCAATTCAGTTAATTTGTATAAGAAACGATTCTTTAAAATTGATAGAAGAATAATAAATTATATTAAATGATAATAAAAATGACTCAGATTTTATTCTGATACCTCAGAAAGGAGGAATTTTAATGGCTTTAACTAATTTAGGAAAAACTTGGTATGACCCTAGTCAAGTTACTGGAGTTATACAACCTACTGAAGAAGTAGTTCAAGACAGATATTCTTCTAAAACTAATTTAAGTTTAATAGACGGTAATACTGTAATTAGAAATATGAGAATAGCTGATATTTATATACCAGAATCTGATGGAGATACTGTTCGTAAAATAGAAGCTGGAGAAGAATACCGTCCAGATTTAGTAGCTTATAGACAATATAATAATCCAATGTTAGCTTGGGTAATACTTTCAGCTAATAATATGAAAAGTCTGTTTGAATTTAAAGTTGGAAAAATTATTAGAATACCTGAAATAACTTCACTATATACTGAGGGAGGAGTACTTAATAGATAGGAGGTAAAATATGGGCAAAGCTAACTTATATAATGCTAGAGGAGCTGCTTTAGTTCCAAAATTATTTAGTGATAATGGAGGTTGGAATGAAAAGTCTAATCTTCAAAAAATAGAAGAAAATATTAGAATAGAGTTAATGACTTCTAGAGGTACACAACCTGGAAACCCTAACATGGGTTCTGATATCTATAAATTTTTAAAATATGGAAAAACTTCAGCTACAGCATCTATGATTAGATACGAAATAGATAGAGTTTTTGAAGAAAAATTTCCTGAATTATCAATAGATAGAATAGATATAGAATATGAACATGTTACAATTAGAATATATTTATATTATAGAATAGAATACTCTAATATAGCATCTAATGTTACTTTAGAGTTTATAAATGGAGAAGGAGGTACTGAATAATGGCTAGAGACTGGATAGATGAAGATGGATACACTTTAATTACTCCTGATGATTTAGGAAGTGTTTTATCAGTTTTACAATTTATTATAGATTATGCACAAGATAGAGATAATGAAGAACTTAAATTATTAGCTGGAGATCTATATAAACAATTCTTTAATGTTTTTGAAATTACTGATGCTGATAAATTAAAGCTTCCATATAATAGAAAAAGTTATTCTACTATCTTAGAATATTTAAAGCTTCAAGCAGAACAATTATCTGAAGGTAGATGGAATGATTTTTCAGACTCTGATATAGGAGTAGTAATTTTAAAACTAATGTCTTATTTAGCAGACATGCAGAATTATAACGTTGATAAATCTATAGCAGAATTATATCTTTCTACTTGTAGAGAAAGAGCTTCAGCATTATTACTTTGTAGATTGATAGGTTATAAACCTAGACATTATATGTCAGCTAAAACTAATATATGGTTAGGAGCTATACAAGATGAAGATGATGAGGGCAATTTAGTAGAAAGAGAAATTCCTAATGGAACTGTATTTCCTAGAGGTAGTACTTTTTCTACTGGAACTGACTATATTTATACAACATTAGAAGATGCAATATTTACAGATAATCTTTGCAATGTAGATGCTTATGAAGGAACTCTTAAAGAGTTTACTTTTGAATTAGGAGATATTACAGATTTAGGAAGAGTAGTTTTACCAGACTATGCGATAGCATTTAATACAGTTCAGCTATTTATAGATAATCAAGAGTATAAAGCTGTAGAAGACGTTACTATAAATACTGGTGGATTAGAATTTTCAGTTCACTGTAGTGAAGATAGATATATTTATTTACAATTACCAGCATTCTGGGCAGACGTAGTAACTGCTGCAACATCTATGAAAATTACTTACTTAATTAGTAATGGTAAAGCTGGAAGAGTTGGTCAAAATAAAATTCAAACTTTAGAAACTGCTTGTACAGAAAAATCTAATATTAGAATAATATCTAATAGTCAATCTATAGAAGGTTATGACCCTGAAACTTTAGAAGAGATAAAGCACAGTGCTCCTATACATGCAAGAACTATGAATACTTTAGTTACTTTAGATGATTTTGAATCTATTGGAGGACTTACAGATGGAATAGCTGATGTTAGAGCTTTAGATTATAATGACCCTTCATCTGGGTTAATACAACCTACGCCTGGACCTGGTGGTTATGTAAATGATGCTTATAAAGTTAATATCTATGTTTTACCAGACTGCGTAGATTATGATGAAGAAAATCCTGAAAATAATAAATACAGAAATACTATAATAAAATTTAGAGAAGATTGGAACTGGAATGATATGCAATATGTTGCTGAAAACGTAGAACAATTTGCTCAAGCTAGTATAACTGGAAATCAAATAATTTTAGCTGGTTATGGAATTACTTATACTGATGTAGATGATATAGTTTTAGGTGTAGATACTCTTAAAACTGTAACTAGTTTTCTACCTAAATATGTTGATACTATTCCTGGCAGTTCTGAAGAATTTACTTACACAGTTAACATCAGTGGAGATGATGTAATTGTTACAATGTGTAATAACTGGAGAGATTTTATGCCTACGCCTCTGTCTAAAATATCTATATTCTTTAAACAAACTCAAGTTTTAACTGAAGCTGGTCAACAACTAAGAGAAACTATAGATTCTAGAAGACTACACTCTTTATGGATTACTTATTATGATGTAGAGATAATAGAACCTAAGATTTATATAGAAATTTATATGGACTCTAGAGATATTAGATTTGAAAGCATAGCTACTCAAGTAAAAGAATTCATTCTAAAAAGATATGCTAGAGATAATTATTTAAAACTAGGAGACCCTATCTTTGCAAGTGTTATAGGTAGTGATATATTAAATGAATTTGATTTTATTAGATATGTAGAAGTAGGTTTACCAACATTTACTGATGATTTAATAGAAGTTTTACCTAGACAATTCTTAGATATAATTCCACCTAATGTAGAAACTAAAGCTATAGATTATCAATATAAACAAATCTAATTTATAGCTCAAATAAAATAATTAGAAAGTTAGAATAAAATTTCTAACTTTCTTTTGAGCTCATTTATGAACTAATATATAATTTTATATAAAACTTTGACTTTAGAAAAATTTAACATAATATTTATTAAATCATCAAGTTTTAATCTAAGAATTTATTGTATTTTGTGAAAAAATAGTTCTTAGATTTTTAGTTACCGAAACGGTAACACACGATCTTAAATATATATTCTCTACTATATTTATTATTCTAGATTTAATTATTATTATTTTAGAAAATATACACGTACACGTAGAGTACCAATACTTAGAGATCTTTATTTAGAGATTTAGTTGACAGAGATTTAATAGAGAAAATTACAAGCAATTAACATAAAATATAATATAGAAAATTCAAAGGAGATTTAAAACATGTCTGAAGAAAATAATTTTTACACTACATCTACTGGAAAAGTAATAGAATATTCAAACACACCTAAAGCTATAAGTATGAGAAAAACAAGAAGTAAACCTGGAAAGACTAAACCAAAGAACGTTTCTAAAGATTATTCTGATTTAGTTAAAACTTTTATATTCCCTGTAGATTCTAGAGGAAGAAAAATACGTAATTCAAAACCTATAAAAATTATTAAAAATTATAAGGGAGTAGAAGATTTAATTGAAAAATTAACATATCAATCAAAAATAAAAGATACTACTTTTAAGTTTTTTGACACGAAAGGTAAATTTTATAGTACTAAAAACGTTAAAGAAATAGCAAAAATGTTAAGAAAATTTAAATTAGATTTAAGCAAAGGTATATATGTATATCAAATATATCACTGTGATTTAAGTAGATTAAATTCTGATAATGCAGGAAAAACAGATGATGGATGCTATGATAATGCTATAAATAAAATGAATCAAAGAAAATGTAGTGTAACTTTCTTTAGAAAAGGCTCTAATGAGAAGAAAACAGTATTTTCTGCTTTTGAGCTAAGTTTATATAAAAATGATATTGATTGGAATAGATTAGTATTTTTAATAGACACAAAACCAGAGAAATATGATAGTGATAGATGGAATGATGAGATTCAAGGTTATTGGCTTATATTATCTAAATTAACTACTAAAGAACAAGCAGAAAAATATGAATATAATAAACATGTTTTAAAACCTCTTCATACATTTATGAAATATAAGATAATGGTAGATAGATGCATTATAAACGGTGGAATACATTCAAGTTTCAGTAAAAAGAAAGATATAACTTTGAAAAGTATGCTGAAAGATTACGGTGCTTTTTCATATCATTATATCAATAAAATATTTAATGACGGTTCTTTATTAAAACGAATATTGAAATATTGGAAAAAATTCTTTAATTTAGATAGTTGGGTAACCTTTAGAAATGATTTAAAGAAAGTATTTTCTGGTACTTTGTTAATATATGGTGAGTGTGAAGACTTCTTTGATGGTTTAGTTTTAAAGTTCGCTAAAATGTTAGATATAGATTGTACAAGTTATATAGAAAAATTAAGAAATAAAAAGAGGACTAACCAAACATACTATAATATTCAATGCCCAGACTTTTTCTATGACTATGAAGTATTACAAAAGGTTTATCAAGATGAAAGGTACAAAAAATCTGACTATGTAAATTATATAAAAGAACTTTCAATTTTAGATACAAGAGATTCTATATCTAATAACAAATGTAAATTCTACGATAAACCGTCTTACGCATACGATATTAAATGGAATTATGATGACGGTGAAAATATGTTTTCAGATTTTGCAAGTTTTTCATTTAATGCATATTAACACTATAACAGTTAAAGGAGGAAACGTTATGGCACAACCATATAGAGACCCAGCAGATAGCTATATTTATAATTATGAACATGGGATTGACTTTAATGAAGTAGAAGATAGAAAAGAAGCTGAGTACAAGAAATTTGATGAATGGGAAAAAAGAATGAAAAAAGGAGAAGAAGAGCTAATAGCTAAACAGTATGAAGAATTAAAAGCAGCACAAAGAAAATTTAAAGAAGAATGCTATGATAAATGGTGGAAGAAATATAGTGAAGAAAATAAAGATAAGATAGAACATGGAGATTATGAGTATTATTTGTATAGATTTTGGCAAGAATTTGATTATAGATATAGCTTTACTGCAAAACAAGAAATGAAACTGAAAGAGTACCGAGATCAAGTAAAACGTGATGGTGAAAGATTTTTCAATCAGTAGCATAATAAATATTATAAGGAGGTAGTAAATTATGAATGAAAAAGATTTAGCAGATTTATTAAAACATAATCCATTCAGTAAAACAGAGTATTACCCTATAAAGAATAAAGTCTTAAATGGCTTGTTAGGAGGTCAAGGACTACCTAAAGGTAGTATAGTACATATTGCAGCTGGTTCTGGAACTGGTAAATCTACAGTATGTTTAAAAGATATATGTGCAGATTTATTAAAGCAAGGACAAGACATTGCATATATTGATGCAGATAGAGGAATAAATACTGCAATTATGGAATCTACTGGAGTTCTTCCATATCATAACAACACTGATAGAAGTAAAGGCGGTTGTTTTATGGTATTTAGAAAAAGTACTTTTCATGAAATTAACGATTTAATTCAAGAACTAGTGAATAAGAATTTTTCTATTATAGTAATTGACACTCTTTCAGTAATAGACTCTGGAATGTATATGGGTAAAGATGCTTATAACATTGAAAATATGAGAGTTGGAGGAGAAGCACAAAAGCTAAGACAGTTAATGAAAAATATGAATGTTTTAGCAGAACAAGATTCTAGAAAAGTAAACTTTATATTGTTAAATCATACAGCCAAAGAGATTGGAGGATTTAGTTTTGGAGCACCTAAAGAAGCACCTAAAGGTGGAGAAGCTCCTATACAATATTCTGATATAGTTATTCAGTTCTATAAATATTCAGATAAGTCAGAAAGTTATAACAACAAACCTATTGGACAAAAAGTATATGCTCAAATAGTAAAATCAAGATATATAACAGGAAAAGTAAAAACTCCGTTCTTTATTAGATATGGTAAAGGTATTTCAAATATTTTAACTTATAAAGAGATATTTGAGTCTGGAAAACCTACAGAAGATGATTGTTATATAGAAGCTAAAGGCAGAACTTATTATTTAAGACATCCTAATTTATTTGAAGAAATAAAATATGTTGGCAAAGATAATTTGTTACAAACAATCATAGATAATTATCAAGTTATCAATAATTTATTTACTCCAAATGACTGGATGATAAATACTGATAGAGAATCTGAAATATTAGATGTAGAGTATACTTTAGATGATTTATCTATGTTACCTAAAAATTTACAAGATAAAAAAGTAGTTACTTCTATGAATGGCAATGTATATTTTATGAGAGGTATAGATATTTATGGACAAGGTTATGGAGTATATTATAATATAGGAACTAAGAAAATAGTTAAAGAAATGAACTCTGGTACTGAATTTATAAATGCTAAAGAAGTAGATAAAGCTATTAAAGATATAGAAGAATATTTAAAAGCAATTCAAGATGAAGAAGACAATAAATCAATAGAAGATAAATTAGATTCAGTAGAGATATATTAACATAAAATTATTAGAGGAGGTAAAATCGTTGAAATTATCTATAAAAGACTATCAAATTATAAGACAAGCAGTTCTAGATTTTAAACCAGGACTTACTGTTTTAGTAGGTCCCTCTAATAATGGTAAATCTAGTATCATAAAAGCGATGAAAGCAGCTATATATACAGAGTCAGGTACTACTCCTATAAGAAATGGAGCAGACTCATATATTGTAGGAATTCAAAAAGACAATCACACAGTTATATATCAGAAAAAAGAAGGTAATACTAGATATGTAGTAGATGGAGAAAAGTATTCAAAATTCCGGTTTAAACACTCCAGAAGAGGTTAAAAAAGCTTTAAACATAAAAGAAGTTATACTAAATGGTAATAAAATTCAATTGAATTTTTGGGACCAGATGGACAAGCCATTTCTTTTAGATAAAAGTGCTGGAGAATTATTTAAATTTATAGTAGACTCTGGAGAAAACGATCAACTTTCATCAGTTTTAAAATCTATGGTGTCAGATAGACAACAAATAAACAGAGAAGCAGACATAGTTCAAGGAAGTATTATATCTACAGAAAATATGATAAAAGAACAACAAAGTGTTTTAGATAAAACTAAAACTATGCTAGAAAATGCAGATAGAGTTATAGACATGAAAGAAAAATATGATGAATATAAATCTGTAAAACATTTAGTAGATACTTATACAGAGGCTGAAAATGAAATAAAAGAAACTAGACCTAAATTATTAGAAGATTTAGGGAAATTCGATAGCTATAATATTTTAGATTATTTAATAAAAGATAAATTAAAAGAAATGATCGATATAAGAAATAAAGTAAAAGAATGGAATTCATTAAACTTAGAAGAACATAATGAAACAGAGTTAAGAAATATTATATCTAATAAAGAAAATATATTGAAAAATATTGATATTCATCAGAATAAAAATCTAAGAAATATTGTTCAATCATATAATAATATTAAAATAGATATAGAAAATACTTCAGAAGCCATTCTGAAATTAGAGAAAGCTATTCCAAGTAATACAATTATAGATAACTTAAGTTTATTAGTAGAACTTAAAAATATTAAGTTTAACGTAGACTATATGAATGAAACTATTATAAAAGAACAGAATAACATAGAAGAATTAAACCGAAAAGAATTAGAGTTAGATGAAATTAGAAGAAATATTAAAGTTTGTCCTTTATGTGGACAAAAGATAGGAGGAGAACATGTACATAGAGAAAATGTTAGTGAATGATGGAGTTTCTGTAGAAGATAAATTTAACTCTCTTACATCAGAGCAACAAATAGAACTTCTTAATGAAATACAAACACAGAGAGATAGTTTTAAAGAAAGTAAGATAGTAGCAGAAACTAAAATAAAATCTTTAAATGATGCTAAAGAGAAGATTTTACAAGAGTTAAAAGATAAATATAAATTAGATAGTATAGAAGAAGCAGAAAAGAAAATAGCTGAATTAAATAGCGAGATTATTTCGGCTTTAAATAACTTTGCAGAAGCACAATCTGTATAGGTGTTTTTATACGAAAGTAAACTGAGTGAAAGTCATTTTAATACTCTCGCTAAACAGAAAATAAAATTTAAAAAGAATAGTGTCAGTAGTTTAAAGCAGTATCAACAAAGATGGAATAAATATATGTCAAAAGACTCTAATCTAAGACTATATATAAGTAGCTATTTAAAAGCTGCAGAAAAAGATTTAAAAACAGAGCTAAAAGACTATTGGTACAAATCTAGAAAGTCTGAAGCTTGGTATTTTACTTTAAATATAAATGGTAGTAAAACTAAGCTTAGAATCGCAAATCATGATACAGTAGATGAAGCTGATTTTGACGATTGTATATGGCTTAGTGATTATGGTAGTATGAAGGGTGTATACAAAGGCATTTTAAGATTTATAGATAAATGTATACTAGAATGGAGGAATAGGGTGACTATAGATAATTTTGAAACATTTTATAATTTAGCTCTTAAGAAAAGACAAGAGTACGAAACAACTAAACAAATAAAAGAGAGAGCTGAGAATCAAAGATTAGAGTATGAAAATCAATTAAAGTCTTTATTAAATAAACATAAAAACTATGAAGATGCAATTGATTATTTAAAGGAAATTATAGAGTTAATTAGTAGACAGCATATAGAACATATAGAAAAATTGTTAGACTCTGCAGTTAAAACTATATTTTATGATAAGAACTATTCTATAAAATTAGAGATATCAGAGTTTAGAAATGGTAATTGTTTAAATATTCTTTTGAAAGAAGATACTGATGAAGGTGAAATAATTACTGATATCAAGAATAATGGCTTTGGAATACAAGGAGTCATAGGATTTGTTTTACAAGTGTACTTTATAATGTATCATAAATTAGCTCCTATTTTAGTGATGGATGAGGCCATGAGTACACTTTCGTCACAGTACCTGTCTTATTTTAAAGAGTTAGTAGACGCATTATCTAAACAATATAATTTTAATTTTGTACTAGTAGCTCATGACCCTAGATTTATTGATATTGCGGATTACAAGTACGAAGTAAAAGATGGAGAGGTAAGAGAAGTATGATAGAAAAAGAAGAAATTATGGAGCCTTTAATGAATAGAACTAAATCAAATTATTTATATCAAGTTTTAAAATCAATTCTAATTTTAGAAGTAGAATGTGATATAATAGCTTCTCCTTGGGATTATGAGAAAACATTAAACTGGTACAGAAAAGAATATGGGTATGATGAAACTGATAATTTAAATGTAAAATATGTAGACATCAGAAATGAGGGAATGTGGGATGAGATAGGTGATGAAGATGATGATTTTGAGTCGCTTTCTTATCTATTTTATATAAAGGATTTTGAAGAACTTATTATTAAAGATAGAAAAAATCAGTTTAATAATGTTAGAATTATAGATGGTAATTTATGTAGATATATTTCATTTGAAAATTATTGTGATAAATATTTAAAATCTGGTAGAAATATGCAGAAACCAGAGGTAATAGCTAGTACTGAATATTAGGAGGAATATAAATGAAAGAAAAGTATAGATTTATGTTATATTTACTTAGATGGCAATTAAGCACTCCAATATTAGCATTATGCTTAAGTATGTTAAATTTTTCTACTCTAATAAATACTATTATTGCTAATTTAATTGGAGGAATTATATTTTATTGGGTAGATAAGTATATATTTAATAAAAATAATAAGGAGGAATAATTATGTTAGAAAAAACAGATTATGAAACAGTTAGTTATGAAGCACTAATAAAACAAGAAGACTATAGACAAAGTAACAATATTGAATTGATCGCATCAGAAAACTTCCCAAGTAGAAGAGTTTTAGATGCAGCAGGAAGTATATTAACTAATAAATATGCAGAAGGCTATCCTGGAAAAAGATATTATGGAGGATGTCAATTTATAGATATGATAGAACAAAAAGCTATAGATGATGCTTGTAAATTATTTAATTGTAAATTTGCAAATGTTCAACCCCATTGCGGTTCATCTGCAAATCAAGCTGTTTATAGAGCATTACTAGAAAAAGGTGATACAGTTTTAGGTATGGATTTAGGAGCTGGAGGACATTTAACTCATGGACATAAAATGAGTTTTTCAGGTCAAGACTATAATATCATTTCTTATGGATTAGATGATAATGGTATTATAGATTATGAAGATATTGAGAATAAATTATACAAATACAACCCAAAAATGATATTAGTTGGAGCAAGTTCATATTCAAGAATTATAGACTATGAAAGAGTAGCTAGAATAATAGAAGATTATTATAACAAAACTGGAAGTAAACCATATTATATGGTAGATATGGCACATGTTGCTGGTTTAGTAGCTGCAGGAGTACATCCATCTCCATTAGGCTGGGCAGATGTAGTTACTAGTACAACTCATAAAACATTAAGAGGACCTAGAGGTGGTTTAATTTTATGGAATAATGAAGATTTAACTAAAAAGATAAATTCTGCAGTATTTCCTGGAATTCAAGGTGGACCATTAGAACATATTATAGCTGCTAAAGGAATTTGCTTTGAAGAAGCTAGTACAGCATTATTCAAAATATATGCTCAAAATGTAGTAGACAATTCAAAAGCTTTTGCTCAAAAATTTATAGACAATAATTGGAAAGTAATTTCTAATGGAACAGATAATCACATGTTTGTGTTAGATGTATATCATTCTATAGGATTAACTGGTAAAGAGGTAGAAACAGAGTTAGATAAAATTAACATAACATTAAATAAGAATCAAATACCTAATGATGAATTACCACCTCTAAAATCTTCAGGAGTTAGAATAGGTACAGCAGCAATGACTACTAAAGGATTTAATAAAAAGGACTTTGAGGATTTAGCTGATTTAATGATTTTATTCTTAAATGAAGTTAAATCTGGTAAAACTATAGATTACGACAAATACAAAACTATAATATACAATAGATTTATAAGAAAAGATTTTAAGGAGGATTAACAATGGATTTTGGAGATGCAATAAAAGCTTTAAACGAAGGTTATAAAGTAAAAAGAGAAGGTTGGAATGGTAAAAATCAATATATAGAATTAGCAACTGGTATAAGTTATATAAATACAAAAGGAGAAGTTGTAAATGCAGAGCATGATACCATAGGTAATGCAGCTATTGCATTTGTAGGAACTTCTGGAGTTCAATTAGGATGGTTAGCTAGTCAAGCAGATATGCTTTCTAATGATTGGGTAATAGTAGAGGAGGATTAAAGTGAATAGAAATGAGTTAAGAAGATTAGAGAAAGCTGCAAGAGAGAAAGACAAAAAACATTTAGCTGAATGGGCAAAAAATTATGAAAATCAAATAAGTTTTCTTTTAAGAAAAGAATATGAAGCTAGATATCAAGATGAATTAGCTAATTCTATAGATAACTTTATGATAGCAGTAGCATATACAGCTAAATATTGTGAATCTACTCTTCTTAATTCAGAGACACTTCCAGATTTTATGGAAGACTTATTTGTAACTTTAGATTTATATAGAACTGGAGAATACAAACCAGAAGAATATTTAGAAGAACTGAAAAAAGACGGAGTATCTTTCGATAAAATAAAATATAGACCTAGAGGACATAAAGTTATAACTCTTTGCGGTAGTACTAAGTTTAAAGATGACTTTATTAGAAAACAACAAGAATTAACATTAGAAGGTTGGATAGTTTTATCTGTAGGAGTATTTGTTCATAATACTGATAT
The DNA here is from genome assembly GCA_017405445.1 of Bacilli bacterium. GTDB lineage: Bacteria > Bacillota_I > Bacilli_A > RF39 > UBA660 > UBA3789. The sequence continues at coordinate 24,720 of JAFRAK010000039.1, forward strand.
TGAAATTACAGAAAAACAGAAAATAGAATTAGATAAAATACATAAGGACAAAATTAGAATATCAGATGCTATATATGTTATAAATAAAGATAATTATATAGGAGAATCAACTAAGTCTGAGATAGAATTTGCTAAAGAACATAATAAAACTATATTCTATATGGAGGAAGAAGAAAAATATAAAAATTTATTGGAGGAATATAATAATGAATAAGAGAATAGATAAAACAAATTACTATTTAAATATTGCAGAAACAGTTACTGAACGTTCAACATGTTTAAAGAGAAAATATGGAGCTATAATAGTTAAAAATGATGCTATTATATCTACTGGTTTTAATGGAGCTAGTAGAGGAGTAGAAAGCTGTTTAGAGTGTGGTTACTGTTTAAGAGAAAAAGCTGAAAGAGGCACTGATTATAGTAATTGTTTATCTGTTCATGCAGAACAAAATTGTATAATTCATGCAAGTAGAGAACAGATGATAGATTCAGATTTATATTTAGTAGGTTTAGAAGAACAGTTTATTTCTAAAAGAGCAGAGAACGTTCCATTTTCTCCATATATTTCACAACAAATTAAAAAATATGTAGATAACCCAGAACCATGTGCATTATGTAAAAGAATGATTATAAACTCTGGAATAAAAAGAGTAATTGTAAGATTAGATAAGTATGAATATAAAACATTTAACGTAAATGAATGGGTAGAAAATAAGAAAAAACTTACAGGAGGTTATTAGAATGGCGAAAGTTACTTTTGAGTTTGATGATATAGAAGATAGAGATGAGGTTAATTTAGTAGTTAATAGACATAAACTAGCTTCTGCACTATATGATTTAATAAATTTTAGAAGTGCAGTATATAATAGAAAAATATATGACGACTCTATTATAGTAGTTAAAGATGGTAAAGTTTTAACTGAGGAAGATTATGATAAGTATAGAGAATCTGGGGACTATCCAGTATCTAATACTCAAGATTATATGAATATAGATGAATTAGAAGTAAAACTAGGTAATATAGTAGATCAGATATCAGGACTTATAGAATTTTAGAAATCTTATTTACAATCTTAAAAAGATATTATATAATATAAACATAGTATAAATATAGGAGGTAATAAGATGAACGCAAAAGATTTTTCAGAAGCTGAGATAATACAACATCTTAAAGATGGAGGTTCATTATCTTGTAGTATAAGATTGGCTTCAGGTAATGATTTTACAATTTCAATAAACTCGTTAGAAGATTATGAAGTTATAAAAGAAGATATAATACCTGAATATGAAATGGTACTATTTATAGAAGAGAGGAAATAGTTTATTCCTCTCTTATCTACTATTATAGGAGGTGCTATTATGATAATTGCATCGGCTATATTTAAAGAGAAAGTGATTTATATTGGAAAAAGACATAATAATATTATAAATTCTCATGAAAAAGGTTTCTTTAATAAAATAGCATTCAAGGTTTTCTTACAGATGATGGAGACTTCTTGAATAGAGTTCAAGCTTTAGAATATGCATATAGATATAAGCAAATTTCTAAAGAGCTCTATAAAGAACGAATTAAATATAGTAAAGAGCTTTTTTCAGAAGATTTATGGTGATTTGTTATTTAGAATTTAAATATATTAAAAATAATAAAGATAATAATTCATCAAAGTATATAGAAATAAATAAAAATATAGACTTAAGCGAATATAAATTTATGACAAGTTTTTGTACATAGGAGGTAATTTAATTGGAAAACTATAATGAAGATTATATAATAGAAAGATATAACCAAAATAAAAGAATACCTGTATTTATAGATTTGAGCAATATAGACATTTTATGATAAGTTATATATTACATTAGGAGGTAATATATAATGTATGGTTATATTTATGAAACAACTAATTTAGTAAATGGTAAAAAATATATAGGTCAGCATAAGTCTTCTAAGTTGAATAAACAATATTTAGGTAGCGGTGTAATAATAGCTAAAGCAGTAGAGAAGTATGGTAAAGAAAATTTTGATGTGAGAATTATAGAAGAATGCTATAGCAAGGAAGAACTTAATGAGCAAGAAATTTATTGGATTAAGTTTTATAATGCAGTAAAAGATAAAAATTATTATAATGTAGCTAGAGGTGGATACTTTTGGGGTAAACCTAGAAAACTTGGCTATAAAGTATCGCAAGAAACAAAAGATAAAATATCTAAAGCTAATTCTGGTAGAATATTTACAGAAGAGCATAGAAGAAAAATATCAGAAAGTAGAAAAGGAAAGGGTTTAGGTATAATACTTCCGGAAGATGTTAGAAAAAGAGTGGGAGAATTGAATAGACAACACTTGTTAGGAAGAACATTATCAGAAGAACATAAAAATAAAATATCTATTGGAGAAAAAAACAGATATAAAAATAGTCCCTCTCCATTACTAGGAAGAACACTATCAGAAGAACATAAAAATAAAATAGGAAATAACACATCTAAGAGTAACACTGGAAGAGTATGGATTACCAATGAAAAAGAAAATAAATTTATGAAAAAAGAAGACGCTTTGAACTTTCTATCTAATAATAAAGATTGGAGATTTGGAGCAGTTAGACCAAGAAAGAGGTGATGATTATCTATGAATAATAGTTGTTATAATGAAGATTATATAATAGAAAGATATAATCAAAATAAAAGAATACCTGTTTTCGTAGACCTTTAAGCAATATTGCATATAGAAGCGCTTTTGTATTTACGCCAGATAAATTTAAAACATCTCAAGGTATACCTAACGGACATTTATTTGGTATATGTCAAAACATTAAAACGTTATTAACTTTAAATTATGAAGTTTATTTATGTAGAGATTTACAATCTAATTTTAGACAAAATTTAAATGAGAACTATAAAGCAAACAGACATTCAGAAGATGGAGGCATAAGTATACATGACTTATTAGATAGAGCTATAAACCCTTTAATAAGTGAACTACAGAATGTACATGTTTTATCTAGAACTAACTATGAAGCAGATGATATAATGTTTTCTGCAGCTAAACATTGTAGTGAGAATAACATACATTGTTACATATTATCTACTGATAAGGATTTATGTCAATCTTTAGATGAATTTATAACTATAGCACATAAATTTACACTTAAAGGACCTCAAGAGATAGTTACTTCAGATTCTGAGTATTATAAAAAGAATTTTGAAGATATAAAACCAGTATGTTTACCATTTTATAGAGCATTTAAAGGAGATGGTTCTGATAATCTAGATGCTCCTATAAAGAGATTCCCTAAAGATTTACTTAAAGAGTTATGTCAAGACTATTATGATTTTTGGATGGTTAAAAAAGAAGACAATTTAGCAGCTTTGTTATTAGAGCATTTAGAGCATAGAATTACTAAAAAATCTCATGAAAAGTGGTTAAATCAAATAGTTAATGACAGAGAGACTTTTACTAAACTCTATAATAACTATAGAATTATGAAGCTGTCTAAAATATCATTTAATGTAGAAGATGAAGCGTTAGTAGATAATGCATTTAATATAATAACTGAAGAATTTGAACTTTGGGGATTTAGAAAATTTGTTAAAGAATATAACTTAGGAGGAGTATAAAATGGTAACAGAAAATAACGAGAATGAATCAGAATTAAATGAGGAACCAAAGATATATAATTATATATCTGTGATTTTCGAAAACAAATGGTATCCTTTTGATGACCCTAGAATATTAGAAAATGCTGATTTTAGAGTAGAAATTTATGGTAATGCTACTAAGTATACTTATAAAACAGATAGATTTTTAAAAGAAGGGGAAGTATTAAAAATTAAAACTAAATCTGGCGTATCTAGAGTTTTAGTTATAAAACCAAGTTTATCAGTAGAGGAATTAACATTCCCTAAAGATAAAGTAAAAGAATTACCATTATTGGAAGATTGGAGGTAAATTTAATGAAAGTATATACAGATAAATGTGAAACTTGTATGCATAAAAATGTTTGTAGATTAAAAGAAGCTTATAGTAAAATAATACAAGATACGAAAGCAAAATACTTTACAGAAGGTGAAGATTATAATCATTTTTCAACTACAGTAAAATGTGACCAACATTTTGAAGAACAACTAATAAAGAGAGGTTTATAACATGCAGATAGAAACAAAATATAATGTGGGAGATAGAGTTTGGATAGTATATGAGCAATCTATTTATACTGACCATTTTCAAGGACCTTCTGGAGAAGTAACTGTATATTCTGATACTATAATAGAAATATCTGTAGGAGAAGACAATAAAATAAGATATATGGTAAACTCTGAAGGAGCTGACTTTATAGATGAAGATAACATAATATTATATAATGATACTAAAGCTCTTATTAACAGAATACAAGTTTTAGACAATATAATTAGAGAAAGAGAGGAATGTAAATGAAAATAATATTTGTTGGTGATACTCATTTAACAGCAAACTGTCCAAGTTCTCGTAAAGAGACTAATGAAGAGTATAGAGAACTACAATATAAGAAGCTAAATTACATATACAATGAATTAGCAAATGAAGATGACATAGTAATAATTACAGGAGACGTATTTCATTCATCAGCTTTATCTATGATGGCTGGAACTCCTAAATTTTATAATGACATTATAGATTTAATGAATACTAGAAAAACCTATACTATTGTAGGAAATCATGATATGTATTTTAGAAATGAAGATGTTAATAACACTACAATATTAGATAATTTATTAAAAGCTGGAGTAGAACATTTAGATACTTTACAGATACCTATTAAAGTTTTAACTGGAAGTACTAGTAACAGTAGTACAGTTACTACGATGATTTTAAATATTTATGGAGTAGACTACAGTAAAGATTTTCCTCAATTATTAAATCCAAGCGGATGTTATAATATTATAGTAGCTCATTCATTTTTTGAAGATAGTTTTTATGGTACTAAAGGCAATGAGAATTTAACTATAGATGCTATAAATAATCAACTAGGTAAATATGATGCTGTAGTTTTAGGTCATGACCACACTCCTTATAGCATATTAGAAATAGATAATCCATTAGCTTATAATAGAAGAACTAAAATAATTAGACCAGGTAGTTTAATGAGAGGTACTTCACATACTTGTCAAGTTAATAGAATACCTCAAGTAGCAGTATTTAACACAGAAGATTTATCTTGGAAATATGAGCAGATACCAGTAGCTCCAGGTCAAGAAGTATTTAAAGAAAAAGTTATTTTAGAGAAAGAATTAGATGTAAATGTAGAAAGTATATTGAAAAATATGAATAGTTATGATAAGTCTATAGGTATTTATAAGTTTATTAAATCTCAAGAAGCTAGAGGAAAAGAAGTCTTTGGAGATAGATACTATGACATAGTTAATATTATAAAACAGTATTTGAATACTTATGGCTTTATAGAAGGAGGAAATAATGACAATAAATGAGTTAAGATATCATATAAATAAAAATGGAGCAGTAGACTTTGGAGGTATGGCTTTTAAATTATTAGAGCATGATATAGTAAGAATTAAAACAGATACAGACATATATGAAGTAAAATATACTAATTTTGCAGACCCAAATTACAATTTGCATTTGTCTGATAAAGTTCTAGATGTAGAGTTAACTGACTTAAAAATTAGAAGAGATGAGGAGTTTCCTCATACAATAGTATTAAGCTTAGATATTAGATATAAAGAGAAAAAAGAAGAGATAGATACTGGAATACAAACAGGTGCAAAATTTATATAGGAGGTAACTATGAAAGCGTTAGGAATGTATGTATTTTGTGGAAGTATGTCTATAGGAGTAATGAGAGCTGGATTTGAAGTAGATAGAGTTTTAGAATTAACTAATGATATGAATGAAAAGAATGCTAAGCATTTTATACACAACTATCCAGAAATACCGATTATAAAGCCAGAACAATGGGATGATACTACATATAAGAATTATCTACATCAACAAAAATATGACTTATTATTCGGTAATCCTCCATGTAGTCGGACTTTCTAATATAAATAGAAATGCTTCAGCTAACAATGAAGTAAATAAATATATGTACAATTTTATAAATATGGTGAATTACGTAGAACCGAAATCATTTTTAATGGAGAATGCTCCTACTTTAATTAGTAGAGGTAAAGTTATATTAGATTATTTAGTTTCAACTTTAGGTAGTGAATATTACATAATAATATTAAGAGACTATGCTGGTAATCATGAAGTTCCTATGAAAAGACAAAGAACTATGATATTAGGCTTTAAGAAAGAAATATGCTTAGGAATACCTGAATTAAATTATGAAAGTCATAGAGTAACTGTGGGAGATATATTTGCTAAATTTGACGATAAAATATCAGTTTCAGAAGATGAATTAGTTCCAGAAAGAACTTGTAAAGATTTAGAACAATTTTATGGTCAAGTATCTCCTGGAGAATCTATTATGACGGCTTTAGCTAAATATTCTAAAGAGTCATTACAACTTATGGGAGTACCAGAAGATAAAGTTAAAACTATTATTAAGTTAAAAGAAAAGTTAGAAGCTGGAAAAGGAGCATTTGAAAAGTCTCCTAGTAGATTAAAATTAGATTCTGTAGCTCCTAGTTTAGCATCAGTAATTGAATTTATTCATCCGGCATACAATAGACCATTAACAGTTAGAGAATATGCTAGACTTATGGGCTATCCTGAAGAATTTGAATTTGTAAATGATTCTAAAGCACCTTATATTCAATGCATAGCCCAAGGAGTTCCAGTAAATTTTGTGAAATGGGCAGCAACTAACATAAAAGAAATATTAGAAGGTAAACATGAATTTAATTTTGAAATTAAAGATTTAGAACAACAAACAATAGAATTTATAAATGCATGTAATCCTGAAAAAATAATAAGAAGAACTTTCTCAAAAGATAGTTTCAATCAATCTGATAATATATGCAAATAGCATATTATTATATATTAAATAAAATAAAGGAGGTACCATTATGGGAAAAATGGGAAAAGGTGAATTTATTGATGCAGTAGCAACAAAAGCAAACGTATCAAAGAAAGAAGCTTCTAATGTATATGAAGCAATCGTTCAAGTTATTACTGAAGAATTAGTAGCAGGAAATAGAATCTCATTAGTAGGATTCGGAAACTTCGAAGTAAAACACAGGGCTGCTAGAAAAGGTGTTAATCCTTCAACTAAAGAAGAGATAGACATCCCAGCAAAAGATGTTCCAAAATTCAGCTTTAGTTCAAATATCAGAAAAGCAATCTCAGAATAATTCAGTAGAATAATTAAACAAAGTAACATAGTAGTATATAAATAAATTGTATACTACTATTTTTATGTAGTATAGAAGGGAGAGTTAAATGCAAGACTTAGAATATCTTAAAACTGAGCATAATTCTATAATACTAGATAGAGATGAACTGATAAAGACTTTAAATTTAGTTTCTAGAATAGCTCATATAAATTCTGCATCTATAGAATGTAATTCACTATCTTTTATTCCAGATTGGTTACATAGAACATTAACATTATCTATTACAAATGATTTAACATATTTTAAAAACAAAATAGAACTAATAGGAGAAGATACACATAAATTAGAAGATATATTTAGTATAAAAATAGAAACTCTTAATAAGTTAAAACCATATTTTAGAGAGAAGATACTGATATATAAGAAAGACAGTGAATTTTACATTAGACTAATGGATGGTGATTTATTATTAACTACAAAAATTCCTAATATGACAAAACTAGCTTTTACTACTTCTATAGAAAATCTAATTTTTGAAAGTAAAGTAAATACTTTTAGTAAATTACTTCAATCTTATAAAAATATGTCTGATGATTATTCTGACAAGTGGTTATCATTTGATGGAGAAAAAATATCCCTATGTGGCTTAAATTTTTATGCAGAGACAATATTTAAATCACCTATAATGTGCTTATTGATGACAGATGTAGATTTGCTTATTAGATTAGAACAGTATTATTCTGAAGATATAATACAAATATTCTCTACTAGTAGTCAGATTCCAAAGCTTCAAATAAAAGTTGGAAATATAGAAATAGAACTTCTTAATGTTTTATCTAATATCAATAGAAATAATATTGAAAAGCTAAGTGCTTTTATATCTACTTCAACATATTCAGTTCCAGCAGAAGCTTTTAGAAGAATTATGAATATAGCACTTACTTTGAATGACATGAATAAAGATTGTTTAATAAAAGTTAAAAATGATAATATAGTAATTATATTAAATGATTCTAAAGGAGCCTCAGAATTTAATCTGATGACTCAAAAGTTGGAACGGAGTATCAGAAAGTAATGAAATAAAGATAAATGTTAATACTTTGAATAAAATTATTAGTTCAATCAATTCAGATTTTATTTCACTAACATTAAATAAAATATATACAACTATCAGTTCAGACAATATAAAAGCAATAATATTAAACAAATAATTCAAAGGAGGAAATTATATGTTAAGACGAGATGGAATTTACTTTATAACTAATTATTTAGTTAACTATCCAGATTTATTCACTTTATTTCAAACAGATAAAGCTGGAAATTTTATCGAAACTGATTTACATTATTTACAGGTGGACCATATAAATAGTAACCAAACTATAAGTTTTAAGGATGCTGCTGGACAAATATTTAATACAGCTGCAAGATTAGATGAATGGACAAATATAGGAGACAGATGTTTAGTACCATTTAGTTTTAAAAGATATGGTGATAATATCTATCCAATGACAGCAGTAGGTTATTTAAAAGTAGAACCTGGTCCTTTAACTTACGTTAATAATACTAAGTTACATAGACAATACGGTAGTATAGCAGAAATTGGATTAAGAACTGTAGGACTAACAGAAAGAATGATGTTTTCTATAGTTGATAATGATGCAGAACTTCCAGATGAATTTTTCAAATATTATCATATAGAAAGAAAAGAAAAACTAGTAGATGAAATGAACATAGAAGCATTAGATATGTATTTAGCTGAATTAGCGCTTTTAAATTATGATGCAAAATATAATGTTCCAGATGATTTATCTCAAACAGAAGAAGCTAAAAAGTACAAAGACAAATATAAAATGAGATATCAAACTTTTGAATCTAGACAGTCTAAAGTTTATATTCTAGATGCTATCACTCATAAAGTATTGAAGAAAACTAATGCAATGATAGCAAATCATAAAGCTACTCAATTTGGAATGGATGCAGTAGAGTTTAGAAAATTAGAAAATCAAAAGATTTTAGATTTATGTGAAGCTGAAGGTTATAATAGAGATAATATTATATTTGCAAGAAAAGAAATAGGACATATAAGAGCTTTAATAGATAAAGAGAATTCTAAAGAAGTTAGAGCTAGATTCGTAGAAATAGACTTTAATACTCACGAAGATGTAAATAATAGAAGATATTTACAAGATGGAAACATTATAGATATTAAAGACGGACACTGGTGGTTTGTTAAAGATTAGAGAGTAGGTGAAATAATGAAAAAGAAATTAAACGGTCTTTTATCTGAAGAAAATAATCGTATAAAAGATTTGGAAGAACAAGCTCAAATGAATTATTTATGTAAATTTTTCAATGGTTCTATACAAGATGACAACTTAGTACAATCATTAGAATCTAATTTAGATGATAAAACTAAATTTATCAATTGGTGTAATAAATATAAATTAGATAATATACCATATTCTAGAAGACTTTGCTTATATATTATATCAACTTATGGTATGATGAAATGTGAAGGTGCTATATACGGGTGGCTAAATGTATACAAATCAGTAGCTTCTAGATTTAAAGAAAAAGTAAGAGATATTCAAGATTATTATGTACAAAATTTTAATAATCGTAATAAAGGAGTAAATCATGACTAAACATGAGAACTTAGCAGCTATATTTAATTTAGGGAGAGTTATAGAAAGTGACTCTCTTAATCCATATTTACATATAGCTTATAAACTAAAATTAAATAATTATAGAGTAATAACTAATGGAGAATTATTGATAAATGGTAAAGACTTAGATGTTCCAGCTTATATGAAAGAATTTTTGCAGTTTCATCAAAAAGCTCTAATGATAGCTAATATTATAGATGATAAAATTATGTCTATAGTTTTAAGAAGTATAGATACTAAGAAAGAATTTCAAAAAATAGGAGTTTCTAAAAATATGTTCTATGGTTTAGGCCAACTAGATGAAAACTTTAGATTTGGGATGCCTATAATATTAGTAGAAGGACACTTAGATAGAGATACAATGTCAGAATTTTATAAAAATGTTTTAGCTGTAACAACTAACAAAATATCTAATACTCAGACAGAGATTCTTAAATCTTTAACTAATAACTTTATATTGATGCTAGATAATGATGATGCTGGTAGAGCTGGTACTAGAGATGCTTATTATAAATTGAAGGGTTGTAAAATAACAGAAATAAAACATTTAGCCAATATGAAAGATGCTGGTGATTTAAATAAACTAGAAATAAGCAATAAAGATGAGTATGATTGGGTGGTAATGCAATATAAAAATCAAATAGAACAGGAGGTATTTTACTCATGACATTTGCAGTACACGTTAAAGATACTAATTTATATGTAGCTGATGACAGATTTGAAAATATGAAATATACTAGTAATCTAGATAACGCAAAAATATTTAAATATTTTGAAGATGCTAAAAATTATATAGAAAACAATAGAACAAAGCATGAATTTAGCATAATAAGAATTATAGATATATAAAGGAGTAAATCTATGTATGAAATAGGAGATAGTGTATTATTCTTTTTAAATCATAAACCTATTACTGGAGTGATTAAAGAAAAACATTTACTAGACAATAACGAAATTATTTACATAATAGAAGCTTTGACAGCAAAATATGAAGTACATTATTTTGAATTAAACAATAATGAAATAGCAAGAAAATTGTAGGAGGTGTAGTATATGATAACTCAAGAATGTAGACCTAAACTTTTTAGAGAAGTCAGCGGACAGAATTTACCTAAAACTGTTTTAAAAGCAATATGTAAATCACCAGCTACATCACCTAGAACTATTATACTAGAAGGAGAGTATGGTACTGGTAAAACTACCTGTGCTAGAATATTTGCAAAAGCTCTTAATTGTAAATACAAACTAAAAGACGGAGATGCTTGTGGTAAATGTGAAGACTGTCAAAGTGATATATCTAACTCTATTTATTATGAAGAATATGACTCATCTATCATAGGTAATATAACTGACATTAAAGAGCTAAAAGAGACTTTTTATTTTAATGAGTCATTAGGTTATAAAGTAATAGTTTTAGATGAAGCTCATTTAATAACACCTCAAGCTCAATCTGCTCTTTTAAAACTTTTTGAAGAAAGTCCTGCTGGAATATTTTTCGTTTTATGCACTACAAATAGTTCAAAAATATTAAATACTATACGTTCTAGAGCACTAACTTTAAAATTTGATTTATTAAGTCAAAAAGAGATAGAAGACAACTTAGAAAATATTGCTAAAAACTATTTACAAATTGATATTGATAATGATATAATTAAACTAGTAGCAGAACGAAGTAAAGGACATTTAAGAAACGCTCACATGTTATTAGAACAGTACCAAATGTTAGGCAGAGAAGAATTTATAAGCTTATATAGAAGTTGTACAGAGCTATATGGCATGTTCATTAGAGCTATAATATGTAAGAGGTCAGATATTCTTTCTGAAATTATAGAAAAACTATTACACTATAGATTATCGGAACTAAAATCTGAGTATGAATTATTTGTATTAAATATAATTAAATTATTTTATAATGAAAATGCTTCAGATGATAAACAGATGATTTTCATTGTATCTTATTTCAAACATAAAAAGAATAACTTTATAGATATTTTAAATGATTATAGAAATTATGATATGTTTAATTCTGACATCAGATTTACTTCGTTTATGTGGTTACTTGCGGATAGATTAAAACAACTAACTAAATAGGAGGAAAATAGTATGGTTTATTCATCTGTAGAAGGGATGATTGACAATATAGTAGAAGTAGTACAAAGAATGTTCTTCTTTTATGTATATGATAAAGATACTATTGATGATTTAAAACAAGAAGGTTATCTGATGGCTTATGAGTTACTAGCAAAAGGAGAATATGACCCTAGCAAAAATCTTAGAAACTACTTGTTTACTGGAGTTAGAAATGCAATGACTAACTATATGTATAAGAAAAACAAAACAAAAAATGATATTTCTAACGATACTTTAGAAGATGCTGCTTGGCAAGACTATATGAATGTGGTTGGTAACGATTACTATGTAGGAAAAGTATATACTCATTTAGAGTATCAAGAAGATTATAGATTTACTCAAGAAGATTTAAAAAGAGTTACTGATAAATTTGAAAACTTTGGAAAAGATTTACTACAAAAGTCAGAGGCTAGACTGGCTAAAAGATTAGCAATAAATACTAGAGTTAATGTCAAACAATATACAGAAGATGACGGAGATATTCCTCTAGTATATAATGCGATAATGGGGGAAGTAATATGGGAAAAAGTAATGAGTTTGATTTAGAAAATATGCTGGTTCCTTCTGACAAGAAAGAGTATGAGCCAGGATGTTTAGTAACATTCAGAAAGATGGATGAAGAACAATATAATATTTTTATAAAACAATTGTCTGATAATATTAGTTATAAATTAGATATCTTAAGAAATATCTTAAATGATGACTTATTATTTCTTAAGATTCTTGACGTATTTGCAGGCGAATCTATTAGTTTTCCTAATAGAAAACAGTCTTTTCAATATTTAGATAGAACGTTTATGTATACTTATGCTAAAAAGAGAGGATTTACAGAAGACGCTTTTAATAGCGTATCTAAACAGTTTGGAGAAAAACTTGCAGTAGTCAAAAATAAGACTATGAGAATATCTCAATTATTAGATAAAGAAGAATATGCATCTTTAATTAAAGCTCAAGATAAATTAAGAGCTCAAAGGAAAGCTAAAAGAGAAGAGAATAAAAGAAAAAGAGAAGAAACTTAGATGATAATTAGATAAATACATATATTATAATATAGGAGGTAATTTATATGATAGTAGCACTCGAGGGTCCTGATGGGGCTGGCAAATCAACTTTGGTTAGACACTTACAAGAAAATTATGGGTTAAAAATGATACATTCTAGTTCTGAAACTAAAAACGATTTAGAGTATCATTTAGATTTATTAAGAGAGGATGATGTAGTTTTAGACAGAGCAAACTTAGGTGAAATAGTTTACCCAGCTATATATAATAGAGCATCTAAAATGAATTGGGATGAACAAATAGATTTTATGAATGAATGTCAAAATAAAGATGTTATTTATATAATATTCTATTCATCTGACTTTAATGTTTTAAAAGAAAGACTATTTAAAAGAGGAGATACTCAACAAGTATTAGAAAATGCAGAAAAAATAAATCTGGCATTTAGAATATTAGCAGAACAATTTTCAACATTTTATGATAATGTGTATGCACTAGATATATCTAAAGTATCTGACCAAGTAAAATTCTTTGAAGATATAGTAAAGGAGAACAAGTAGTGGAAGATTTAAAAGAAGATGAATTTTATCAGTATATTGTGATATCTCAAGAACAAGACGGCTTTATGGATAGTTTAAATAAAGCTTCTTTAGATGGATGGGAGTTAATACATTCTAATTCATTTCCAGTAAACAAACCAGATTATCTAAAGAATTCTATCAACATAGTAATTATATATACAGCAATTTTAAGAAGAAAAGCTAAATTAGAAAAGAGAGGAGAAGATGAAAATGTTAGACTTGAATCCGGAGACAAGAAGCAAAGAATGGACTAGAGAAGTAGTAGAAGCTGCAAATGCTAAATATGTAGATGCTAGTACTATAGCTCCAGTAGTTATTATTTCATATAAGAGAGGAGGAAATGCTTCATCTATTAAATTATTAAATAATACTAACGTTAAAACTTATCTTTTTGTTTATGATGATGATTATGAGAATTATAAAAATGCAGTAGAAAATTCTAAAAATATAGAAGTAGTTTTATGCCCATCAGCACAGTTTAGAGGAGCAGCTAAGAAAAGAGATTTTGTTCAAGAAACTATGTATAATAAAGGATTTGAAGATTATTTTATTTTAGATGATGATATATCAGCTTTGTACTATACAGAAATAGGAACTACTAAAGCTGGTTCTTATAAAGCTCAAAAAGTTCAATTAGACCCTGAAAGATTCTTTAAAACTTGGTATTATGTAATTCATGATTTAGTAGATTATGAAGTTACTTTAGGAGGAATTATTGCAGAATTTGCAAGCTGGGGACAAAACTTATACAAATTACCAGTTACAGATAAAACTGGTAGAATATGTCAAATAATGTATATAAATGCTAAAAAGTTTGCAGAAAATAATATAAAATATATTGAAGAAAAATCTTGGGATGACTTTGATGTAATGTTACAAGTAGCTCATCTAGGTTTAGGATTATCTCAAATAAGATGGTTAACTTATGCTGGTGATACTATGAATCCTAACAATTCAGTAGCTTCTGGTGGAGACTTTACTTGGACTAAAAAATCTATGAGATTGTACCAAAAGTGGGGAGATAATGTAGGTTTTAAAGCAGATAAGGGTCAATTAAATACTACTATAAATTGGTCTAAGATAAAGAAAGACTTACAAGTTTTAGGTCACTTAAATATAACTTATAAAGAAGAATGGAAAAAATATTTTGCATTAGATAAAGAATATGAGAATGCTACTAATGATAATCCATACAATTTAGACTATATAGGATTTACAGAATTATGGAGACCTGAAATAGAAAAATGGTTAGAAAAACATCCACAGAAAGTAAAGAAAGAGAAAAAAGAAATATCTAAAGAAATTAAAGAGAAAGCTCATGAACTAGTAGAAGAAGCTAAAGAAAGAGGCTTAATTAAAACTTTAGATGAAGTAACAGAAGATGATACTGCATCATTAACTGTACCAGATAATTTTGAAAGAGATAATACTATAGATATAGTTGCAAAATATGAAGATGATATAACTCCATTAGATAGAGAAGTTTTAGGAGACTTTATTGATAAAGGTGATATAAATGAATTATAAATATGATTTTGTAATAGTTGGAGCTGGCTTAGCTGGCTCTACGCTAGCTTATTTACTACATAATAAAGGGTATAAAGTAAAAGTAATAGATAAAAGAGAACATATTGCAGGAAACTGTTATACAGAAAATAAAGACAACATAAATATTCATGTATACGGTCCTCATATATTTCATACTAATAATAAAGAAGTCTGGGATTTTGTTAATAAATTTGCAGATTTTAATAACTTTATAAATGAGCCTGTAGCTTTAGCTGCAGATAATAGAGTTTACAATATGCCTTTTAATATGAATACTTTTTCTAGAATTTTCAATATAGTACATCCCGATGAAGCTAAGTTTAGAATAGATAAAGAAATAGAAGAGTATAGAAAAGAGCATTCTACTATAGAAAATTTAGAAGACCAAGCTATAAATATGGTAGGAACTACAATATATGAACTTTTAATTAAAGGTTATACAGAAAAACAGTGGGGAAAATCATGTACAGAATTGTCACCAGAAATAATTAAGAGGCTACCGTTAAGATTTACTTATAATAACAATTATTTTAATGACAAATACCAAGGTATACCAGAAGATGGCTATACTAATATGATAAGAAGAATGCTTCAAAACATAGAAGTAGTTTTAAACTATGATTATAAAGAACATGAAGATGAAATATTGGATGAAGCTAAATATATTATATACACTGGAAGAATCGATGAATTTTTTGACTACATACATGGTAAGTTAGAGTATAGAAGTTTAAATTTTGTTACTGAAAGCTTAGACATCGATAATTTTCAAGGTAATGCAGTTGTAAATTATACAACTAAAAAAGTACCTTATACAAGAGTAGTAGAACATAAACATTTTAATAATGATAAATCTAATGTAACATATATCACTTACGAGTTTCCTAGTACATCAGGTGACCCATTCTATCCACTTTCTGATAAAGCTAATATAGATTTATATAATAAGTATAAAGAGGCTTCTGATGAATATGATAAAGTGATATTTGCAGGAAGATTAGGTAAATATAAGTATTTCGATATGGATGATGTAATTGAAGACTGTTTTAAAATATTCAACGACATATTAAATAAAAAGGAGGAATTATAATGATTAAAATTCTAGGTGTTAACTATTTTGATTGTGATGATATAAAGAACACTTTAATAGAAAAATATAAAACAGAACAATTTGATGCAACAGGTAATGTATCTATATTAGCAGCATCTTTTGTTGCTAATAAACCATTTATTATTAGAGAACCTAATTACGAATATGTAGAAAGAGAAATACAATGGTATTTATCTGAAAGTTTAAATGTACACGACATTCCAGGTAAAACTCCTAAAATATGGGAAGACGTTTCTGACAAAGATGGTTTTATAAATTCAAACTATGGTTGGACTACATTCTCTGAAGAAAATTATAATCAATTTGATAAAGTAGTTAAAGAATTATCAGAACACAAATCTAGTAGACAAGGTGTAATAATATTTATAAGACCAACAATGCATGAAGATAGTAAAAGAAATGGAATGCATGATTTTATTTGTACGTATTGTTATAACTTTAAAATAGAAGATAATAAACTATATATGATAGTAAACATGAGAAGTAATGATTGTGTATATGGCTATGATAATGATTATGCGTTTGCTAATTATGTATTTGACAAAATGTTAGAAGAGCTAAGAAAAACTCATATCGATTTAGAAAAAGGTGTAATGTTTTGGAGAGCTGATAATTTTCACGTATACCCTCGTCATTTTAAATTTTTAGAGAACTAACATAATAAATTATATATTATATGGAAGGAGAATACTAAATGAGGAATTTTCATGTACCAAGTTTAGGTAGAGCTGGAATATCTACAACACTAAATTATCTAAAAGAACAGGGCTTATCACTAAATACTCATATATGGGTATATGCAGAACAAGAAAAAGAATATAGAGATAATTATCCAGAAATGAACATTCATGTATTAAATTTCCCAGATGGAAGAAATCTTACTAGAAAAAGAAATATGATTATAGATTTTATAACAGAATCTGGAGAATCTGGCATGATGTTAGATGATGATATAAATCAATTCATTATAGGAAAAACTAAATACTCAGACTTTAAAGTAGTTAAAACTTTAGATTTTGCATTAGTATATGACTTATTAGAAAGAGCTTCAATTTTATGTGAGGATGTAGTAAGTTTTAGTACTAAAAGAAATTTTATAACAACATACACTCATACAGAGAGAAGTTTATTTACTAAATTTTCTGTAGCTTCAGGACTAATATTCTTTACTGGTAGAAATATGAAAAGCAGAGCTGATGAAGCTACTAAAGCAGATGATATATGTTTAGCTACAGAATGCTGGCTTAACAAGGAACTAGACTTAAAATTTAACTTAATATATGCTAAATTTTCTTTCGGAACTAATGCTGGTGGTTTGCAGTCTGGTTCTACTGATTTTAATGCATCAACAAAGAAAAGATTAGAAGATGAACACAAATTTATGGTAGAAAAGTATAATAATGAATGTACTTATACTGTAAATGAAAAAACTGGTTACTTTGGTTCTAATGGAACTAAAGTTAGAAAATGGTTATTAGACACTGGAAAATATACTGAAGAAGAAATGAGAGATTTAGATGCTAAAATTAAATCTTATTCTGAAAAAGTATATAATGATGAAATATTCAATGATATTTTATCTAAGGTGCATAATAATAAATGGAATATAATTTAAGAAAGGAGAAACAACTATGCAAATTACTGATGTAAAACTAAGAAAAATCGAAAATGGAGGAAGAAAGAAAGCAGTTGCTTCTATTACAATAGATAATGAATTTGTAGTTCATGATATTAACGTAATTGAAGGACAAAACGGTTTATTCATCTCAATGCCTTCAAAAAGACTTCAAAATGGAGAGTTTAAAGACATATCTCATCCAATAACAGCAGAATCAAGAACTAAAATTCAAAATGCAGTACTTAAAGAATACGATTTAGCTGAATAATTACATAGAGCAGAGAGATCTGCTCTTTATTTGTGCTAACATAATATAATTATAATAATTTTAAGGAGGTGAAATATATGGCAACATTAGAAGAATTAGCAAAAAGAGTTCAAAGACTAGAACAAAGAATTATTCCAAACGATAAAGAATTTGAAGTAACAGTTCCTTATATAGACTTTGGAATAGATGACACTACTAAGTTACCAAACAGAAAGAAAGAGGGAGATTGTGGTTATGATGCATTTGCATTAGAAGAAGTAACTATAGAACCACACTCTGGAACTAAAGTACCTTTAGGAATCGGTTTAATAATTCCAGAACCATTTGGAGTAAAAGCTGAAACTAGAAGTGGTAACTTTATATCTGGTTTAAATATTGGCTCTGCATGGGTTGATAGAGGTTATAGAGGACAAATCAATTGTTTAATACAAAATATAACTGATGAACCTATAACTATACATAAAGGTGATAGACCATGTTCTATAGAACTAGAGTTAACATTTAAAATGAACTTAGTACCAGCTAAAGAATATTATACTCCAGAAGAGTATGAAAAAGTAATGAACACAGAAAGAGGAGCTACTGGCTTCGGTTCAAGTCGGTCGATAGTTTGATTTAAGCGTTTACAAACTATCTACCTGGTGGAGGTGTAACCAAGTACATTGAAAATTTTATAGAAAGTTAGAGGTAATTATAATGATTTTAGCTATTATAATAGGAATAGCTGTATTAGCAGTAATTTTATTTATTGCAATGAGCTATATTAAATGTCCTCCAGATATGGTATACTTAATATCTGGATTAAGAAAAGAACCTAGAGTTTTAATAGGTAAAGCTGGAATTAGAATTCCGTTTTTTGAAAGAGTCGATAAACTTACTTTAGAGTTAATTCAAATAGATGTTAGAACTTCTAGAGTACCTACAGCAGATTTTATCAATGTAGATGTAGATGCTGTAGCAAATGTAAGAATACCTAAAGACAATGAACTAATTCAAATAGCAGCTAGACATTTCTTAAATCAAGATGCTAGATATATTTCAACTAACGTACAACAAGTACTAGAAGGAAATATGAGGGAAATAATAGGACAATTAGATTTAAAAGCATTAGTAAATGATAAACAAGCTTTTAGTCAAAAGATTCAAGAGAATGCTAGTGATGATATAAGAGCTATAGGATTAGAGATAGTTAATTTAAATGTACAAAGTTGTACAGATGAAAATAATGCAATCAATGATTTAGGTATAGATAATTTAGCTCAAATTCAAAAATCAGCTAAAATAGCAAAAGCTCAAGCAGAGAAAGAAATTAAAATTGCAGAATCTAAAGCTGATGAAGAAGGAGCAAAAGCTAGAGCAGAAGCAGATGCTAAAATAGCAGAACAACAAAAAGATTTAGAGTTAAAAAGAGCAGAATTTAAAATAGAACAAGATAGAAAGAAAGCAGAAGCAGACGCAGCATATTCAATAAAACAAGCAGAACAACAAAAAACTGTAAATGAAACTTCTGTAGCTGCAGAAGTAGCTAAAGCAGAAAGAATGGCAGATTTAAAAGAAAAAGAAGTAATTCTAAAAGAAAAAGAATTAGACGCTTTAGTAAGAAAACAAGCAGATGCAGAGAAATATGCAGCAGAACAAAAAGCTCAAGCAGAAAAAATAGTAAGACAACAAGAAGCAGAAGCTGATTTAATAGAAGCTGAAAATTCAGCTAAAGCTAAAGTAGCTCAAGCAAAAGCAGATAGAGAAGCTGCAGAATTAGAAGCTGCTGGTATAAAAGCTAAGTTAGAAGCAGAAGCTGATGGAAAGAAAGCTATTTTATTAGCTGAAGCAGAAGGTATCAAAGCAAAAGCCTTAGCTGAAGCAGAAGGTATAGAGAAAAAAGCAGAAGCTCAAGCTAAAATGAAAGAAGCATCAATCGTTGAAATGGCAATGAATGCTCTTCCTCAAATAGCAAAAGAAGTTTCTACTCCTCTAGGAAATATAGAAAATATTACTATGTATGGCGATCAAACTTCAGAATTTATAAAATCTGGAACTCAAAATATATCTAAAGTAGTAGATATTGCTAAAGATTCCTTGGGATTAGATTTAAAAAGCATGATAGCAGGTTTCTTAGGAGGAAAAACATTATCTGACATTTCTAATAAAAAGACTAAAAATAATGATAAAAATGAAGCATCAGAATAAAATCTGATGCTTTTTCTGTGTTAGTTAATATAATTACTTATTTAGCATATAAAATTTAAAACAGTTTATTCTAATAATAATTAAACAAATTTTAATAAAAACTATTTACAAAATAGAAATAATGATATATAATACATAATAGATAATATAAAGTAAATACAAATCTTTAGAAAATTGCAAATTCTAACACATTTAAGGAGGAATCTCTATGAACGAATTGAAACGGTTACAGGAAGCAGTTTTAGACAACAAGAAAAAACATGGTTTCAACACAACTAATGTGGAACAGGAATTCTGTTATCTGTATGGAGAGATCGCAGAAGCTTATGATGCATATTATAAGCAAAAATCATCTTTACCAGAAGAGTTAGCAGATGCAGCAATATTTTTACTCGGTATTTCTGAAATTCTTGGAATAGACCTTTATGAAGAAATTATAAAGAAAATGAAGGTTAATTCTGAAAGGGTTTATAAGTTTAATAACAACGGAAAACCAGTAAAAGAGTAATTTGTAGGTAGTAGGGAGAAATCTCTACTACCACATAATATAAATAAGAGGTAAATAATAATGAATAAATTAACACACGAAGAAAATGAATTTTTAAGACTATTAGAAGAACAATATGAAAAAGATAGAGCTAGAGATAAAAACATGATACATATAATAATTATATGGTTAATAATAGCAGTTCTTTTTACTATAAATATAATAGTTAAATCTATAATAAACTATCCAGCATGGCTATATGGAATAATAACATTATCAATATTAGCAATTCAATTTATAGCAATGAAAATATTAACTAAAAGATTTAATGATAAATATGAGAAGCATAGAAAGTTTTAGCATAATATTTATTATAATATTAGGAAGAGTTTATATAATGATTCGTCAAATTGTACGGCGTATGCTTAACGTACTTTGATGTGGAAACTCATAGTTAGAATTGGGGTTGTTCTAACATATAATAATTAGGGTTGAGGTAATCAAGCTTATCAAAAAGAAACCATTAGATGTCCCCAAAATCATCTATTTATCTTTTAATAATATAATCCTCTCATGATAAGTACCTGGTATAGAGTCATTCTCTATAAACGTCCTTAGAATTAAGATAACATCAGTCTATGGAGTGGTTTTACAAAAAGTCGGATAGATATAGTCTAAAACGAAATAATGTAAAATGCGATAGATAATATGAGGTGTCTGAAATGGTCAAATATCTTATATAGAGTAAAATCTATAAATTATCTATTTCGATCGAGATAATTCATAAACTCGAAAAGCATATAAAGAAATATGCGGGTCTCCTTCATATCAAAACGAAAACAAGTATTGACCATACTTAGATAGATAACTCTATCAAAATCTCTGTTTTAGAAGGTTTTTAAGAGATTTAGAATTTATATAGCTACTTAGCTTAATGGTAAAGCTTCATCCTAGGCTATAAAATCCAGTGAAGGTTGATGATGGTTCGAATCCATCAGTAGCTACCAGCCGAGGAAGTTGTACATAGTTCAAGGGGTACAACAAGAATATAAATTTGATAGGGGTTGTTATATTCAAATCCATCATTTATATAGTTATTTATAAATCCATCATAAGTAACTAGACGGACTATAGCAATATAGTCCAATATATCAGGTAGTAGTGTATGGTGCACGTCGATACTTAGTAAGCAGTTATGTAATCTACGCTGAAAAGCTAGAAAGAGTTAGTTCGAATCTAACCTTCCTGACCAGTACCGTAAATTCCTCGGTATAGAATAAATCGAGTGGTTTAGCAGATTTAATCCAGTTGATTTTGAAAAAATCTGAATAGGAATCTCTACTATATAGGAGCAGTATATAGCAAATCAATTAGCATAAATAATTCATAAGACTGTAAATGAATTATAAAAAGAAAGTTAGCGGAGATAACATTGACACAGTCTATAAAATAGAATGTTATATAAGCTTTACTAGTACTTTCTAATTGTTATTTCGACTAGTTATTTATATGGAAGATTTAAATGTAAATGTGAAAAGTTTACTGGTAATAAATAGGTTCGAATCCTATATCTTCCAAAAATTAAATCTGAAGATGAAATGTTTAAGTTTTCCGGATAGTAAAATAGTAGACTTTAAAAAGTTGTTATTCTAGAGTTAACTAGTTAATCTGGTCTGAGAACGTAGCTACTCGATAAAGACCAGCTCGATGCAACATAATAAGAAAGCACTTCAGATTTACTATATCCCCAAGTAGCTCAGTTGGTAGAGCATCTATAGTTAGTCTAGTGTATATATCTTGAAGTACAAGAGATTGAGAGTAAGAAAACCTATAGAAAGGTCATTGGTTCAAGTCCACATCTTGGGGACCAAGAGATGACTATAACATCTTTACTTCCTGGCCGGTTTTAATGATTATCACGGTAACTAGGGTCAAATCATTTTATAGTAAGAGAGTGGGTAGCTCTCCGTTAACAGAATAATCTACCCAACATTTATTATATGGGGTAGTATTATTGGTTTCGACAGATTAAGAGAACAATAATTAAGCAATCAAGAGATGGTAACCTGGCTCTTTAAAAAGGTTCCAATTAAATATAAAAGCTAATTACGAAGCTGAAAAAGTAGCTGCCTAAGAGCACTACCATTTTAGTAAATCTCTTTATTCTTCAGATTTATTAAAATGTCGATTTAGAAGAATCGTAAACTAGAGATTATCATAACTAGTGGGTATATATGATATATAGGTATGACTAATTTGTTTATTCTGAGGTCATTCTGATAATAAAGATGAATAAACTATGATTGTAGAAAGATTATTTACTATTTTAGTTTGGACAGGGGTTCAACTCCCCTCTACTCCACCACATTTTTCATAAACAGGATAGTTTTAAAAACCACTTAGAAGGAAAACTGAGCAAAAACCTACCAATTGCTAGTATATTAGATTAAGAGACTTGAAATAGTCTCTATTTTATTGTTTATAACTTCTTATAAATTATTATAAGAGTAGTAATTTAGTAGGAGGTTCGTAGTAATGTCAAATACAGTTGACTATAGAGTTAGATTGGAAGAATCAATTCAAGAAGCATTAAGATATGCAAGTAAAACTAAAAATTTAGAAAGAAGTAAAAGCAAAAAGAAAAAGAAGAAAAAAGAAGTGATTAGCAGTAAAGTAGTCAATAATAAAAGAGTACATGCTTTAGACGGACTAGTAGATGAATTATTACAAATGAAAGAGGGAGAGAGAAAAGCTCAATTGATAAGACCGATAGTTCCAATAAGAGAATGGCTTAGTAATGAGTATTATTGTGGAGCTGAAGTATTTAATTTGTACCCTTTCTGGAAAGAGCACTTAATTAGAATATATGAATCTCCTGTCTTGATAAATGAGATAATTCTTACTGGTGGTTTAGGTACTGGTAAAACTACGTTTGCTAATGCAGTTATACTAAGAAAGATTTATGAGCTGAGTTGCTATATGAATGTTCCAGCTCTTTTTAATTTGCTTCCAACTTCATTGATGTTATTTGCTTATTTTAACTTAAACTTAGCACAAGCTAACTTAACTGGTTATGGTCAGTTAAGAAATATGATAGATAGTTCTAAATATTTTCAAGAATTATTCCCTAGAAATACTAGAACTAATTCAGCAATAGAATTTACTCAAGCTAATATGATTGTTAGATTTGCATCTAATGAAGGCCATATCATACGGAACAAATTTATTTGGCTCGATATTGGACGAAGCCAACTTCTATAAAGGAGATGGACAAGCTGATACATCTAAAGCTGGAGAAGCTCAATCTCAAGCTAAACAGATTTATACAGCTATAAGAAATAGACGGAAAATCACGTTTTACTAGTTCTGGAGAGAATCATTCACTTTCTATATTAGTTTCATCTACAATGTATGATTCTTCATTTACTAATGAAAGAATTAAAGAAACTGAAGGAGACCCTCATACTTATATAATCAATGCAAGGGTATGGGATGTAAAGCCAGAAGGCACATTCCCTAAAGAAAGATTTTATGTATTTGCAGGTAACTCTGAATTAGACCCATTTATAATTACAAATAAGAAAGAGATGCAGAATGTGTTTAATGCAATGTATATATCAGAAACTGCAACTGGTAATATAAAAGAAGATGTAGAAAAAATACCATCACAATATAAAGATAGAGTAGTAGCTCTACCAACAAACTATAGAAAAGACTTTGAAGAAAACATAATAAAATCATTACAAGATATAGCAGGTACTTCTGTAGCACCTGAAGGTAGATTATTTAGCAGTAGAGTTCATTATAAACAATGTATTTATGCAGATAAAAACCCAGTATTTACTAAAGATGAAATTGTAATTAGTACTGCATCAGATATTCTACCTCAAGATTATGTAAGAAAAGACTATAAACCAGAGCAACCTAATAAAAAGAGATATATTCACTTCGACCAGTCACTATCTGGAGATAGTTATCGGAGTCTCTTGTGTATACGTAGATGATGTTATGATTGATGCTAATGGTTTATTATTACTATTTTTAAAAGTTGAATGGATGATAAGAATAAATCCTCCAAAGCCACCTGCAAAAATAGATTTAGCTAAAGTAAGAACTTTAATTAGATATTTTGAAGAAAAACATGGAATTACTTGGGGAATGATATCATACGATACATTTCAATCAGCAGAAGCTATGCAAGAATTACAAAAATCTGGCTATCCAGTTCAAAAACGTTCAGTAGATATAAAAGATGACGCTTATTTAACTTTGTGTCAATACATATATGATGGAAGAATAGAATTTCCAAAACATCCTATATTTGAAAAAGAATTATTCGGTTTAATGCACTATAGAGCTAGACATAAAGTAGACCATTTACCTAGTGGTTCTAAGGACGTTTCAGATGCTGTAGCTGGAGCAGTCATGAATGCAATAGAAGACCCAAACAACATAATAGATGCACAATTAGAGGGAGATTTAGATTTATTGTTCACTTAAAATATCGTCCAATATATTATTATAGGACAAATTTATTATAGAATAGAGGTGTAGTATGGCAAGTATATTTAGTAGAAGAAACAAAAAAGTTGAACCTATAAGAGAAAATAGAAGTAATTTAGACGCTGGTTATATGACAGAGGGTAATAGTTCTTTTACATCATTGCTAGAATCTGACCAAAGTGCTACAACTAATGGACATCAGGCTTATAACTTTTTACAGGGTATAAGAAGTGTAGATGGTAACTATATTAACAATGATTTATTACTTGAAAAAATGTGTCAAGATTCTGTTATTTCTGCAGCTTTAGATATATGGACAGAGGATGCTCTTCAAAAAGACCCTATGTCTGGGCAAATGTTTACTGTAGAAGTAGATTCAGTAGAGGATGACGCTGTATCTAAAGAACTAGCTGATGGTTTAGCTAAAAGACTAAGCACATTATTAAAGAAGGATTTAAGAGCAGAGAAATATCTGGCTACTTGGTGTAAAAGAGTTTTAAAGTATGGTAATTGTATGATAAAACTTGATTTTGCTGATAAATTAACAGACGAAAAATTAAAGCTTAAAGAATCAGTTAGTGGTAAAGATATGTTTACTAAAATAGCTGGCAAAACTTACAGTATGATGACAAATGATTCTCAAGCTAAATTAGATTATGCTTTTGACCATCCTTCTAAAATGTTAGATAATGGAGCATTAAAAGAAAATTATAAAGTAGATTTAGAAGAAATGTCTAAATCAGTATTTAAAATATCAGATGAATATAAAAAGTCATTAAGAGAATCTTTACATATAGATAAAAATGGTAAAGTTTTAAAAGAAGAAGTTTTAAACGGAACAAAGAAAGAAGAAAAGACAGTATCTGGTAGATGGTATACTGAAATTTTAGGTCATGGTACTAACTTGTATGAGCTATCTAGTAAGCAAAAAGTAGTAGCTTATATAGATAGAGATGCTCCTAATAAATTTATAAAACCAGACAATATTATAAATTTTGCAAATAATACTGGTAAACATAGAGTATCATTTGAAGTAGGAGATATTTATGAAAATGCTACTAATAAAGAATATTATTCTTTAGAAAGAGGAGAAGGATTTTTAGAGAATGCAATGGTAGCTTGGCAAGTATTATCTGCTTTAGAAGATATTTTATTACTTACTAGAATGACTAGAAGTATTTTATATAGAATATTCTCTATAGAAGTTGGTAATAAAGGAAATAAAGAAACTGCTCAAATATTAGATAGACTAAAGAATAGATTAAAAATGGAAGAAACAGTAGATATTAGAAGTAGAATATATAGTAGTACATTAACTCAAGTTCCTTTAGCAGATTCAGTATTTATACCAACTCATAATGGTATTGGAGTTACTGATGTTAAAACAGTAGGTGGAGATGTAAATCTTAGAGATGCTATAGACTTAGATTATTTTAGAGATAAACTACATTCTGCTTTAAGAATACCAGCACCATATTTATCTTATACAGAAAGTCTTCCTGGAGGTATAGGAGATAGCTCACTTACTAGAATGGACATTAGATATGCTAGAACAGTAGCTAGAATAAAAGCTATATTAGCTGAAGGATTAAAAGATATATGTATTAGATATCTAGAATTAACTATAGGTGAAAGAGCTTTAGCTGAACTTCCAGACTTTAGAATTAGATTCGTAAGTACTAACTCAGCTGAAGATATGTCTAGAGCTGATTTACAACAAAAGTTTATGGAGACTTTAGGGAAATCTATCGATGGTTTAAAAGCTTTAGGTATAGCTATAGATTCTAATCCAGAAGCTTATAAGAAAACTAGAGATATACTAATAAATCAATTCTTTGGAAGTACATTAGCTCAAGCAATAAAAGATGATGAAGCTATAACAGCAGTATCATCTCCTACAGAGATGGCTAATAATAAAAATGGAGATAATGAGGGTGGAGATACTAATATAAATATAGAAGGTCCAGATATGAATGGAGGTCCAGAACCAGCATCAGGTCCAGATGAAGAAGATTTAGATAATATTGAAGTAGGACCAGAGACAGGGCCAGTAGCAGACGTAGAGGTTAATACTAATGAGTTATCATAGGAGGTTTATATGACAATACCTAGTTATGATGAAACTTTATGTCCTTATTGTATATTAAAAGATATATGTAATAAAAAGAAATTTAAAGAAAAAATTAAAACTCAAGACAAATATAGTAAATATAAATACTCTTATTGTGAAGAATATAAATGTGTATACAGTACATATAAGGAGGGAGAAAATGAAACTAATTGAAGAGAGAATTTTTAATTTATTGAATAAAACTGAGCGTGATACTCCAAAATTAGCAGCAAGAGCTGACTTTATCACTCCTAAATATATCGGTCTAAGCAAGACTGGTATATTTCATTTTAAGACTAATTCACAGAGTAGACCTGGTTATAGTTGGTATCAAACTATAGAAATAAAGAACTTAAGAACTTTAGCACAATCAGTAGATAATATAACTCCAGATTTAATAAGAAAGTGGTTTGAAATAGCAGATGTAAACTTGTACTGTAGCTGTGAGTCATATCTGTATTGGGCATTCCAATTCATGGGAACTCAAAGAGATTATAATGACCCTAAACAGCCAGAAACTAGAGCTCCTAAAAGAAATAATACTAAGTTAGCTGGTGGTTTATGTAAACATTTAACTGCTATTGCAGAACATTTAGAAGCTGGAGAATATTATGAACAAATGGCAAAAGATGTTACAAACTGGAGTAATTATACTTTAGGTAATGCTTATAAATCATTCAACAGAGGACGTAACATGGGACAATATAATAAAAGAGAGAAAGAGATTGATTGGAAAAGTATGGATAGCTTTGTTGATAAAGCATTATGGGCTCAACATAATATGGCTAAATTCTTAAGACAGAATAATATTAAAAGAAGTATAAACGATGAAATAGATAGATTAACTAAAACTGGAGAAGAACTGACTCTAGATGAATTCTTAGAAGATGAGTTTGGAATTACTCTTCAAGATTTAGCTAATAAAATAGGAGTAGAAGAAAAAGACTTAGATGATTATTTTAAACAGACTTATGGACTTACTAATACAGAAGGTACAGGTAATTTAAGTTAGGAGGGAGAAAAGATGCCTTTATTTACTAATTATGGGAAACCTAAAGCAACAATTGCTAATTATATGAAAGATATAGAACAAAGATATATACCAGCACTTAATAATCAATTAGGTACTAATATAAATAACTATCCAAAAATGACTAGAGAAACTTATGCAGTATATGAAGACTCAGACAATGGAATAGATTTAGAGATATCAAGTAATAATAGAAATATACAAAATAGAGGAGAACTTTATGTAGCTGTATCTTATGACCACATGAAAGAGGATGTAGGTATAGTTAACTTAAATGATGTAGAAGATGCAGTAAACGTAACACAATATTCATTACAAGAATTAGGATTTAAAACACCAGAAGATATAGAGAAAGAAAGACAAGAAGCTGAATTAAAGAAACAACAAGATGAAGAAGCTAAAAAGAAAGCTGCTGAAGATGCAGCTAAAAGAAAAGAAGAATTAAGAAAACAAGCTGAATTACAAAAACAAACTCAAGATGAAGAGCCAGAGGAAGAAGAGCCAGAGGAAGACAATTATGACGAAGACAGAACAGATTATGTAGAAGATTTAGACAATAAGCTAAAATATGTATCTAAAATAGGAGAAGGAGCAAAGGTAGAATTAGAGTGGTTAGCTTTACCAGATTCAGACAAAACTACTAGAGAATTCGTTCACATAGAAATGCATTTTACTTGTGTATCTGGAGAGAACTTTTTAGTAGAAACTCAAAAGATAAAACCTAAAATAGAAACTATATGTAATACTCAAGAATGTATTAACTATGCTAACAAAGTATCAGATAAATTAAGAATAACTCCACAAATAGTAATGAAAGATGATAAAGGTAAAGAGATAAAACTACCTCAAAACTTAGCAGATGAAGATTTTGAAGATGACGATTTTGTATTAGATATATAATTTATTTAATTAAATCTAAAAATAACTCAGATTTAATTCTGATGATTAGAAAAGAGGTGCAGAATGAATCATTTAAATAATATTACACAAGCAGTTGGCTTTAGAAGCTTAGTAGACAGAAATTTCCCAGAATTTAGAGTACAAATATATGACTTCTTAAAATACACTATGTCTGATGTTTTAACTAGAGAAGACTTAGATGTAGTAGTTAGATTGATAACTGAGATTTTTGGAGATTTATACATGAGAACTGGTTTGTTACCTTGGCAAATAGACACTGATAAATGTCCAGCAGAAGATTTAGAAGCATTAGGTTCTTTAATAGGTTATAGATGGAATCCTAATTTATCTACAGAGCAACAAAGAGTAGGTATAAGCTTATATTGTTTAATTAGAAGAAACAGAGGTAGTAAATTCGGATTAGAGAATTTAATTAGAAGTTTTGGTCAAACAATGAAACAATTTTACTCTAATGCTGATTTAAGAGGAGTAGAGATTATAGAATATGGTCAAGGTGGACCAGAAACGTTAGAACCAGTAATGTTTCCTGGAGATATTATAATTAGAGTTCCAGAGTTTTCTAGTATTTTAAGAGACTCTATATTTGATACTAAACTAGCTGGTACTAGAATATTCTTTCAGTATTATATATTTATTGGTATATGGCACATGGAAATGAAATTTTATATAGGTTACAAAATAGTAATTACTCCAGATAGAGTAATACAAGGTTATAATCCAATTATGAAAGATTTAGGAGAGTTTGGATGGGACACAGTATTATCTCAAATATTGGACCATCAGTGGACACATGGCATTAGAGGAAATATAGCTAACAATGCAGAACCTATAGAGCATAAACCACATACATTAGATGATTTACATCACGGTAACTTAGTAGCTGGTATTCAAATTCTTACTTATTATAAAGACCCGTGGAAAAATGGCTTTATACTAAATACTCCAGGATTAACTAACTACAGGGGATTTGTACAGCCAGATGGTGTAATACAACATGAGCATATACTATATAAATAATTTAAGAAATTTAGTAGAAACTATTTACAAACTAAAAATAATGTGATATAATATAAACATAACATAATAAAATTATAGAAAATTTATAGAAAGAAGGTAGTAATATGGAAGAAAACAAAAAAGATGATTTAGTTCCAGTAATAGATAAAGAGACTGGAGAAATAGTTGGTATAGGAGCTTTAACTGAAGCTAAGGAGGATGAAAACACTCCAGCAGCATTATTAGCTAGATATACAGACATAGATTTAGAAATATCTAAAGTAGTTATAGAGCAAGATGATTTTATAAAAGCTAATAAAGAGATATTTGATAAGTTAGAAGAATTTAGAGCTAAAATACAACAATTTGAAGATGAACAATCTAAAGTTAAAGAAGATTTAAAACAAGCAATGAGAGAAGCTAATATTCCACAAGAAGTAGGTGTTAGATTCACAGCTAAATATACAGCACCTTATACTAAAAAGAACTTTGATACTAAGAAATTTTATGAAGACTATGCACCAGACACTGCAATGTACAAAAAATATGTAGGAGTAACAAACGTTTCTGATAGTATTAAAATTTCAGAAACTAAAAAGAAATAATATGAGTGAAATTGATACTACACTGATTAAAATAGTTATAATATATGTAATGGGAGCTATATTCGAAACTATCGATATAGCTCGTAATTTATCTTCTTACTTAGAAGCATTAGAAGAATTTGCAAAAGAAAACAATCATAAATATAATAGATTTTACATAGCAGAAATGTTTGCAGGTTTAGCAGTTCTTTGGCCATTAGATATATTTTATACTATATATTTTAAAATTAAAAGTAATAAACAGTAGCATAATATATTATAGGAGGTGCAATTATGTCACAATTTAAGAAAATATATAATGACAAGTTTACAATATTCGTTGACTCTATAGCTTATTTAAAAGTAGACTCCGACAGAGTAGGAGACAATATTGTGTATAATGTTTTAGCTGTTTTAAAATCAAACAATCAACCGTTAGCTTATGGAAATCCTAATGTATTTATATTAAATAGTGGATTTAACAGTGAAGATAAAGCTATTAGATTTAAAGAGATACTAGAAAACAAAATTGATACTAATTGGCTTACTATATCATTAGAAGATATAGATGAAGAAGTAGAAGAATATTTTAGACATAAAGAAGCTTATGAGTCTGGAGAAAGACAATCTACTATGACTGATTTAGGTCAAATACCTAGTATAAGAGAAAGGAGAGAATAAAATGAAAATACTTTCAGAACGTGACCCATTAGAAGTGTTTAGTGAAGCTTCTGCTATATTAAATAAAGCAGTAGAACATACTTTAGGTCCAGAAGGAACTAATACTGCAGTTCATTTTCACAATTATTATAACATTATTAACGATGGTAAATCTATAATAGAACAATTAACATCGTTAGACCCTGAAATAGCACCAGCTATAGAGACTTTGAAACAATCATCTTTTGAAACTAACAGAAAAGCTGGAGACGGAACTACTAGTACTATAGTTATAATGGACAAACTAATTCAAGGAGCAAAAGAATATTTAGAAGAAAATCCAGATAAAAGTAGAGTTTGGTTAGCTAATAGAATATTAGAAACTGAAAAGAAATTACAAGATTTAATTCTGAGACAAAAAGCTACTATAGATAATAATTTATATAATAAAGTAGCTAAAGTATCTCTAGGTTCATCTGAGTATTCAGAAATGATATCAGAAACCTTTAATTTTCTAAATAGTAACGGTATTCCAGCTTTAGTAAAATCTGATATACCTGGAGTAGAAGTAGAATATATAGAAGGTGTAAACTTAACTAAAACTAGTGTAGCTAGCTCTATGTTTATAGATTTACTTCCAAGTAAAGAATTGAAAAATGTTCAAGTTATAACAATGTTTCAATGTATAGATAGATTTGAAGAGATGTTTCAATTAGTCAAATTATTAAATCAAAATAAAGATAAATATACTGTACTATTATATAATGAAATTAGTTCATCAGCATTAGAAAATTTATTATTTAATTTATCACAAGATAGAAGCAAAATAATTCCTATATGTATGAAGAACTATGGTAAAGATATGAACAACATGTTTGATGAGATAGCTAAATATACAGAAACAGATATTATAGATGGAGGTAAATTAAAAGCTACTGATATATCTAAGATAAAGATAGGTTTTGCAGGTAAAGCTATATTAAGTCAAGAATCTTTAGTTTTAATTAGAGAAGAAGCTCCAGAATATGATTATAAATTTATTTCAAAGAAAGCTTGTATAATTAGAGTCGGTGGAGCTACTAAAATAGATATGGAAGATACTTATAGAAGATTAGAAGATGCTATATATTCATTAGCAGGAGCAATAGAACATGGAGCTTTTTTCGGTGGTTATGGTAGTCCATATTCTTCTTTAGCAACTGATATAGATGATGTGGGAACTCCTAGTTTTATATCTGATGCATTAAGATATATAAATCAAAATATATTTAACGGACAAGCAGATGCAGATGCTATAGATTCAGCTCTAGTTATTTCGCAAGTAATAAGAAATAGCTTTATAACTGCTGCTCATGCAATCACAACTTATGCTATAGTGTATGATAATATTCGTTAATTAAATTATTAGAGAGCCAATACTTAGATATTGGCTCTTGTTGTGTTAATTATCAGATTTGTTTCCATAAATGGTTAACAAAAAGTTTTTAAAAATTTTTTCTTTTAGAGATCTTTAATCTCAGAAACTTTTGAAAAAGTTATTTCAAAATACCTATTTACAAACTAAAAATGTTAGTATATAATGACTTCAGAAAGGAGGAAAATAGATGATGGATTGCACTACAAAATCTTACTTGAAAGAAAGCAAAATTCGTAGTAAATTAACTAATGCTAAGAACTAGCTTTATAGAAATTTTAAAAAATGATGGAGGAATTATATTATGAAAAATTTAAAAGAAACAAAAGTAGAAAATAATGGAGATTCAAACTACACAAAGTGGTTGAATAATTTAGTAGGAGAAAGAAAACTATTTAGTGAATTAACAGAAGATGAAGTTTATAAGATTATATTAAGGGTTTCAGAAATAACTTTTAGTAGAAATCCAGTTTTAAGTCAAGACCACACCTTTGAAGATGCAGCAGGAATTATCTATAGAAATTTTTTCTCTAGAGATTTTGAAAAGAATTTAGATATTGTATCAGATACTCAAGGAAAGAAGTATAAAGTATATGATGATAAATTAGACAAATTTGTTGAAAAATTCGAATTCCCATTTTATGATGAAAAATCAGGTAAATATTTTAAAGAATGGAGACCTAGAACAGAATGTAAAGGTTTTAAAAGAATGAAAGAGTCATCTTTAACAATACAACATTTCAGTAATATGATGTTTCAAGAATTAAGAAATCATATATCTTGGCATACTAGAAATGTTAAATTTCAAAATATACATAATAATTCAATATCTCTAGATTATGAGAATGATGACAATGTAAAAATGATAGAGAAAATTGCAGATACTAATAATACTTTTAAAGAAGTAGAAGATGATATAAATCTAAATTTATTAAGTGATATGGTAGATGATAATATAAATGAAGATTATGTTATTAAATTCGGAAGAGAAGAAAGAGTTTTATCTTATGGTAACTTATTATATTTATATAGCTATTTAGCTAATGGTAAAAGAATATCTTCTGGAGAAATAATAAAACATATTAAATATAAAGAGAATGAAGAATTATCTCAAGATAATGTTAGATATATCGGTGGATTTATATCTTCATTTAAGAAGTTTTTATTAGAAACAGGTATAGTAAATACTTCTACTTATATGAATAAAGGAAAGGAGAAAATTAGATATGGCTTTGCTGAACAATTATATTAAAGTAAAAGAACTTACTGATAACATGCAAGTAGATGGAATGTTAGAAAAATATGATGATACATCTCCATATATGTTTTGTAAAATAATTGATATAGATGCTGATGCATTAAATAAAATTACTAGTAAAACTGATATGCATAATAATCAAATCAGTATGTCTCAATTATTTAAATCTGTTATTGTAGTAAAACGTGTTACTAAAATAAGAGGATTTAAAGGTTATTATATTCAATTATCAGATATTATAGAAATAATACCTTCTGAAGAATATGATAAATATGTTTTCAAATAAGTTATATTTATTATATTTATATTATTAACAGTTAAAACTAGATTATTCAGATTTATTCTAAGTTTTAACTGTTTTAATTTTATATTTAGTAAGAAAATAGTTCTTAGATAATGATTGTATACCGCTCAAGCGGTAACACACGATCTTAAATATATATTCTCTACTATATTTATTATTTTAGATTTAATTATAATTATATACGCGCGGGAAACTAGAATGATTTTAGAGACATTTTCAACTTTAACATAATAAATTATATAGTAAAGGTGAGGAGGTGATTTAGAAATGGAAAATAGAGACAACATAGTGGACTTTAATAAAGCTAAAGAGGAAAAAGACAGAGTAGAAGCTAATGTAACAGAAGTAAAAGCTCAAATAGAACAAAATGAATTCTTAAAATATGCTATAAGAATTATATCTAATACAGCAATAGACAATGATAAATTAAATGAAGCATCATTATTAGAAGAATATAAAGCAGTTACTTTAGCTAAAGGAGATAAGTTCCAAAGCTTAGGACAAATTACAGATAGCCAAGTAGGATTCTATTATCAATTACTACAAACTGGCTATAGAACATTTGGAGCTAATTTCTTCAAAATGATGTGTATGAATGAGACTAACTGTATACAATTATTTATAGGTGTATGGGCTTTAATTAACGGCTTAGAAACTTTATCTGAAGGTACAGCATCATTAGAAAATGAGTTAAGAGCTTATAAAACATTATCATTAACAGATGAACAAAAAGAAAAATTAGCTGAAGAACTTAAGAAAACTCCACAAGAGTACATTGAAGAGTTAATGGCACAACAAGGAATTACTATGGATGAAAAGACTGGAGAATTAAAACATGAAGAAAAGAAAGAAGACTAAACATAATATAATTAGAAGCCGATAGCAAATTAAAGCGATAGGCAAATTTAAATTATAGGAGGAATAAAATTATGGCAAACGTAAATGAAGATTTAGACTTAGAAGAACAATTAGCAATCTTAGGAGTAGACTTAGGTAATGGAGCAACAGCAGCTCCAAGCACAGTATCAACAACTGTACCGGTACAAAACACAGTACCAACACCACAAACACCAGAAAACCCTACAAATGCAGGAATAGTTACTAATAATGTAGTACCACAACCAGTAATTCAAGAACAAGTTAATGCACAAGCTGCAGCACAAGTAGTTCAAACAACTACAACTCAAGTAGTACCACAACCTCAAGTATCTAATACAGTACAAAAAGCAGTAAATACTGTAGCTCAAAATACAGTTCAAACTGCAAAGCCAGCTGCTAAACCTGCTACAGACAATAATGAAGTAGTATTTATTGATTTAGCTAGAGCAGTAAATACTCAAAAAACACCTTGGATGAGATTAAAAGATAATGAGTGGAGTAGAGTACTTATATTAGATTTACAAAAAGTAATTCCAATAAAAGTTCATTATATTAAGGGTCTTGGATTTGTAAAATGTTTATCTAGCTACACACCAGAAGGATGGTTAGACCAACCAGCTCAATGTTGTAGAAAGATAGGTCCTACAGGAGAAATGATTCCAAGACTAGATGAAGATGGAAATGAAATAAAAGCTAAAAATAGATATTTAGTTCCAGTTATAGAATACCCGGTAGATAAATCTAATGCAAATAAAGTAGTTCCAGGGCAAACTCCAGTATTAAAAATGTGGAATATGAATGCAGTAGAATGGGGAGATTTATTAACAGCTGTAAAAGGATGTGCTGAAGACCCAGATGATTTATCTACAGCAGATTTAACTACAGTAGACTTTTTATTACACAAAGATACAACATCTAGATTTAAAACTATAAGTATAAGTACTTCACCAAAATGTTTAAGAGGAAATTTTGAAGCTAATATTCAAGCAGAGATAGCAAAATTCAATCAAGAGTTCTATACAACTGCTTTAAAAGAAGCTAGAAAAGTAGTTTCTGAAGAAACTATAGTTAATAATTATGCAGCTCAAGAACAAGCAAATAGTGTAGTAAACAGTATAATAGAAAATAATGCTATGGGAAATCAAGATTTAGATATATAGAAAAAGAGGAGAGGCTAACTCTCCTCAAATAATTATTAGGAGGAGATATTATGAATACATTGCTTATCATAATGACAATTGTTATTGCAATAGTACTAATAATATTCTTAATGTTGGCATTTTCATTGATAAAACGTACTAACGAAAATAACAAATTGATAATAAGATTAGAAGATAAAAATAAAGAACTAGAGATTATTAAGTCTAGAAATAGTGATTTAATAAATCAATTGAAATTAGAGAAACACAAAAACGAAACTCAAGCTTCTGATATAATGGAAGACTTAAATAAGATTTTTGATGTAAGAAAAGAAGAACTAGAAAGTTGTATAAATACAATAAAGAGTAAATATACTGTTTCAAACAAAAACAAAGCTATTTTACTAAAATTACTAGCTTTCTTCTTAATAATGCACTCAGAAGAAATAAATATAAATAATTTATCTAAAAATAAAAGACCTATAAAAGAAAATGCAATAATTATAGAATCTTATAATTTATCTAAAGACGTAGATAAATATAGTTCAAAAGACGTAGCTGAAGCGATACTAACTTTAATATTATATCAAAAGAAATAATTTCAATATAATAGATGAAATCAGAATGAAATCTGATGCATTTTGGAATTAAGTATTTAAAATTATATAGATAAAAATAAATATAAAACGTAGAATAAATCTGATTATTCTACGTTTTTTCTATGGTTGAAATTAGTTTTAATATATTATATTAAGAATACTAAAAGAAAGGAGAGCTAAGCATGGCTTTACCAGAGATTAACTTTTTATATATACAAGCTGGAGATGGAACTACAGGAACTACTGGTGACCAATTAGAAGCTAGATGGTCTACTAACTTTAATATGATAAAGACTTTTCTAAAATCTTTAGATGAAGACATTCAAACTAGAATTATGTCTAAACAAATTAAAGAGATAAAAGTAGATAGAGGTGTAGCTTATTTTACAGTTAATGGTACTGACTGGGTTTCTTTGGGACCAGCATTTTCTAATATATCAGGTAGTCCTGATGATTGTGCTGCCTTAGTAGAAAAATTTAGTAACTATGTTACTACTATCACTTTTAATGTAGTTTCAGACAAAGTAGATAACTTGGAAACAGACATCGTTACTATAAATAACACATTAAATGTTTTAGGAGCTGATGTAGACACCTTAAAGAATGAAGTAGAGAATGTTTCTACTGGTTTAATAGTAAGAGTTACTGAAATAGAGAATGAAATGAATACTAAAATAACTTCTTCTACAGTAATGGCTGTTAGAGAGGTAGCTGAAGGGATGTTAGAGTATACAACTAATGGTACTACTTGGCATCCAGTAGCATCTACACTTGGAATAGATTGGGGACAAATATTTGGAGATATAGGTAATCAAGCTGATTTAATGAATAGATTTGACATAATTTCTGATAGATTAACAGATGTAGAATTAGCTCTTGATGGAAAAATAGATGTAACTCCAGGTTATGGATTGTCTCAGAATGATTTTTCAAATGACTACAGAAATAAACTAGATGATTTATGGTCTAGATATGGTAATTAAACAATAATTTTATAGAGGTGATACTAATGTTAAAAGAAATTGGAAGATTTAAAGTAGACTCATCAGGAGTAATACATTTAAAGAACGAAGCTGATGAAAGAGAATTTTTTGCAGAACTTGATTGTTTACCTAAGAAAGCCTATAGAGAATTACCTGAAGTAAAGTATGATTATAATAGAAAGAAAGGAGCGATGTAAAGTGTCTGGAAAAGTAACGCTGAAATGTCGACAAAGGATGATGTTTGAATTTATGGAAGTGGAAAAGAATTATAGATTTATAGCTTTAGGAAAACAAACTTCTTGGCCAGTAGAAACTGACCCACCAGTTCCAGATGATACTAAACAAGAATTAGATGAATTGATAGGTTTACAAAGAGTAGATTTTTATAAATATGCTAAAGTAATACCTAATCCAACATCCCTAGATAAAAAAGTTGGAATATATTACAAAGGTTTGTATTATAACGTAACTCAAGACAAAAACATAGCAGAACAAGAAGGTTATACAGATGTAATGATTGGTATTACATTTGATAGAGATACTGTTCCAGCTATACCAGTAAATGTTCAATTTAGACAAGTAGGTTTATATGACTCAGTAGTAGCTACACAAGATGAAATCAAATATGGTATAACACCAGCACAGTGGAATAATAAATCGCAAGAAGATAAGGGAATGTTAGTAGCAGTTGATAATAGACAGCCTATTAGTAGACAGTCTGACCAGTTAGAGGTCGTATATATACTTATTAGTTTTTAGAGTACATCAGAATAAATTCTGATACATTTTTATAACAAAGTAATTAAATTATATTATTAACAGAAAGGAGAAACCTAAATGAGGGAATGGAGAACGATACCAGTAAATGTAACGACTAGAGAAGTAATAGAAAGTTTTAACGTAAATGCTAATAGTGCTAGATTTTTAGATTATGTTACTGGTACTATAATGAGCAACGGTTTATTGTTTACAGGTATGGAATCAGTAGAAGGTTCTTTAGTAATACCTTTAACTAGAGTTCATCTTACTGGAGTAGTAAATTCTAATACTATATTCGATAACTTTAGGATGTATTTTAGAGAAACAAATCATATAGTAGAATTAGATAACTTCCCAGTAGATTTAACAGCATTTAATGATAATAAACCGCACTTCTTGTATTTTAAAGAAGATAAATCTTACAGAGTATCTGATTATATATTTGGTCAATCAGACGAAGTAATGATTTGTAGATTTATAATAAATGAAGACAGCACTTGGAATCAAATGTACATTACAGCTCAAAGAGCTGGAACTCCTATATATCATGCAGGAGAAGAGTTTTATGAATTAGATGGAATAAATGTTAAAAGCCCAGGAGGATTAGAGTTGTCTCATACAGACGGTCAAGTAAGACGATCTGGAATTGAATTTAATGATAGTTTTAGCCCAGACCTACATCATGATTATAGTAATTCAGCTACTAGATGTCCGATTAGATATGCAGACTTAAATAATGAAATAGACTACAATGAACCAGTAGTTTATGATGTAGACCCTAATCATTATATGAGCTATGATTTTAATGCTAAGAAAAAGACTAATGCAGCTGAAAGAATCAGAAATGTATTTAACGCTATATATGGAATAGAAAAATATGCTAGAGAAACTTCTGAAGATTTAAATCATGCATTAGTAATAACTAGTGACCAAGATGATTTAAGAGATATAGTTAATGTGTTTCAAGACCACATGGACAACATATATTTAATAATTGGAGAACTTGGAAGCTATATGTCAGATAGTTATTTCTCAACTATAGATTTAACTGAAATGAATCAAAATATTATAGATTATAACACATATTCAGAAACTTATTTTGCAGATACAGTAGAAATTACTGAAGATACAGTAAAAAGAATAAGAGAGGCAGCTTATTTCTTGGTACCTGGTAATGCTAGTGTATGTGCTGACCCTATAGAAGAAATAATGAAAGTACTTTACGATAAAGTTGCTGCTTTAGTAGTAGCTAGAGGAATTCTAAAAGATGTTCCAGAAGGTAAGCATACTATTCAAAGAATTTTATGGGACATATATGAACAATGTTTAATAGTTCAATATGGAGATACTGTTTATGATAGTATAGAAGATGCTGTAGGAGATGTAGGAAATGTTCTTTACCCAGTTCCTTGGGGACATTTATTCTATATTCCGCTATCTGCTTTAATTGTAAAACAAGGATGTACAGACTTAAATTTAGACCCAGAAACTGTGTTTATAATAAAACAATATATGTATGCTGATGTAGAACAAGAAGGATTTGCAGACTATGTAGCTAGAGCATTAGCAAATAAAGCACTGAAATATATCTATGGAATATTAGATGGAACTTATCCAGTAGGAAAAGCAGACACATTAAAACATACAGATTTAATAACTGGAACAATAATAGAATATGACGATGGAGACTTTTTCTTAAATTACGATAATTTAAGAAATAGAATAACTATAGTTAATAACTTAAATGAAAACGCTTATAATAACAAACATGCTTTATCTGCATATCAAGGTTATATTCTAAATCAAAATAAACTAGCTAGAGATGGAAGTCAAAGTATGACAGGAAGTTTACTTCCACAGAACAATGAAGCAATAGATTTAGGAAGTAGTGCTAAAAGATGGAGAACTTTATATGTTAAAAATATAGATGCATCAGGAGATGTTACTATTGGAGGAACTCTTAAAACTAAAGATGGAGCAGTATATGTAAAATCTGGAGGAACAAATCAAAAGAGTCCTACAGTAAATTGGTTAGAAGCAAGTAGTAGAACTGCAGCAGATGCAAGCTGGGGAAGTTATCAAAACGGAACTGTAGTAGTATGTTGGTAGAAGGGAGGTAAACTATTATGGCATCAGGTTCAGAAAGTGTTGGAATAGATGATAATTGGCATACCGATTATCCGCCTAGAAGAAA
The DNA here is from genome assembly GCA_017405445.1 of Bacilli bacterium. Taxonomy (GTDB): domain Bacteria; phylum Bacillota_I; class Bacilli_A; order RF39; family UBA660; genus UBA3789. The sequence goes on from JAFRAK010000039.1 coordinate 65,916, forward strand.
AGTTGAAGGAACTCTTAGTGCAAGTTACGATGGTTTAACTATATCTTGTTCTACTGATATAAATCAATATAATACTGCTACTGGTTATTCTGCTTATAGTGATATTATACATTTACAGATAGATGGAGTAGATGTAGATAGTACTACTGTACCAATGGTTCCAGGTGGTTCTAGAAGTTTATCTGGCTCTAGAACTGTAGACCCTGGAATTCATACCATAACAGTAGTAATGGAGTGTGGAGACTCTGCCTCTTGTCCCTATACTCCAGGCTATACTAAAATAGTCGGTTCAATCACTTTTGATGTACCTAGTCCAGAAGTACCTCCTACTAATATTACTTGGGGAGCAGTATATAATCAAAGTGGAGTTCAAAATGGTAACGAAAAACCAGATAGAGAATTCTATGTAAATTGGGGAGGAGAATCTGCTGGTACTCACACAATATCTCAATATAATTTAGATATCTATAAAAGCACTGATTTAAATACTATAGTAGCTACAGTAGCTAATGTTGGTAAGAACGTTAGATATAACTTTGAAACGTATCTTCCTAAATGTAAACCAGGAGAAACTTACGTGTTTTTCTTAAATATATTGATAGACAATAGCTATTGGTTAGGAAGAACTGAACTAGGAAGAATATTACTTTATAAAGATGGCATAGTATATTATAAGAATGGTAGTGGTACTAAAATTGAATGTACTTCTGCATATAATAAAAATATAAGTGGTGGCACTAAAAATAAATCTAGATACATTCTCGTGAAAGATATGTCAGGAACTAAAAGAGTTATTGATATGTACACTACACACTATGAATAAAGGAGGAAAATTAAATGCTAATTAGATTAGATAATACTAAAGTAGTTTTAGATAATGGAGTGGAGGTAAAACATTTCATTGCTGGAATATTTACTATAACTGAAGACAAAAAATTTGAAATCGTTTTAGATGGATTTGCAAATGCTGAAAAAGCAGATGCTGCATTATCAGAATTTACATTAAGAGCAGAACAAGACAAAATAGTAGAACAGTTTGAGAAACTAGTTTATAAAGAGAATCCTACTAAAACAGAGCAAAATAAATTAGACAAATTACAAGAGCAGATAAATGAAATGGCTAATAAAATTGATAATGCTCCTAAGTATGATGAATTAGTAATTGAAACTATAACAGTAGAAATACCATATACAGAAGATATAAAAATTACTGATGAATATATCATAGAAGAGCTTTTAAAACTAAACATATTTAATGGAGCAGTTAAATATGAAGTTAAGAAAGGAGAATAATTATGGCATTACAAAAAGAAATAGAATTAACTAATGGAGTTAAAGTTAACTATCATAGAATACAGAGAGTAGAATATAATTTAGTAAGAAATCAAACTATAGTTCACATAGAAAGTTATGTTAATAAAGATATAAGAGAAGAATCAAAAAGAGTACCGACGTTAAGAAGTGCAGTAGATAGACTAAATCAACAGCTAATATTAGCTAGTGAAAGCAATAATGCAGACTTAGTAAAATCACTAAGAATTAAGATAAATGATTTATTAGTAGAATATAATGTTAAAGTAAACAAAAGATACTCAGCTAATATGACTCACTTGTATATTGATGGTTTACCAGAAAAAGACTTATCTTTAAAGGGTGTATATGAGTTAGTAAAAACTTTAGATACATATTCTAAATCAAAAGAGGTGTAAAATATGAGAAAAACTTTAAAATCAGAAATATTAGGTTTAGTAGATATTAAAAATAGTTATGTAGAACTTAAACTTAGTGATTTATTTATAGGGAATAAAAAGTACATGAATATATCTGCAAAAGTTAAAATATCTCCTAATAAAGAGCTAGAAGCTGCACATAGTTTAGAAATATTTACAGTGAAACTATATTTAGATGATGAAGTTATATTCAGAGAAAACGTTCAGGTAGATTTAGCTGAAGAAACAGAAAAAATATTTGAGAAAGATATAGAGATGATTAACAGTCAATCAGAAGACAGAATGTTTAAACTAGAAATAGATGACATAAAGAATGGAAAGATAGATTATACTTCAGTAAGTGAATTAGTTTCAGTAGAACCAGTGAAAGATTCTAAAGTTTATATAAAATTTGATTATTATAAGAGAGGACTAACTCACAACTTTAGCTTTTATAGTAATACTAAATCTAAGATATATTTGAAGATGAACAATAATAATTGGAAAGAAATTAAAGAAGGTTTTATGATAGAGGATGCAGATTTAGAAGGCAAAATAAACTATTTTCAATTATATACTACTGATGAAGAAAACACAAGAATTTATTCAAATATAGTCAGAGTAATCAAGAGTCAATCATCAGAATAAATTCTAGTACACTTTCAGATTTAATTAAATAAATTATATAGTAAAAATGTAGATTATTTTATGTAATCTGCATTTTTGTTATTATAGAATAACTTCTAATATATTATAATAAGAAGAAATATAGATTCGTTGATTAAACGAAAATTATTTTAACTAAATCTTAGGAGGAGTGTTAAATGACATTTGAAACAATTATGAAGTTTATTGTTGAAACAGGCATTAGTACAGTTATTTCTGGTTTAATGATTTATGTATTTTACAAACTTATAGAAAAGCAGATGAAAGACACAGATAAATTAAGACAGTCACAAGATGAACAAAGCAAGAAAATATTAGAAAGATTGTTAGAGTACACTCCCTACACTATCACTCCTAAGAAATATGACGAAAATGTAGCGATAGACAAAGAGATAAACATCATTCTTCAAAGACTTAAAGACTCTCTTGGTTCATCTAGAGCTTATTTAGTTACATTTCATAATGGAGGTAAAGACTTGAGCGGATTATCATTCTTAAAAATGAGTATGCGAAATGAGATAACTGCTCCAAGCATTAAACCATTACAACCAGAATTTCAAAATGTTTTTAGAAACACATTATCATATCTTTGTAATGAACTTGGAGAAAAAGGATTTTGCTATATTCAAGACTACAAAAACTTAGAAAAAGCAGATTCTAGCTTTTTCGATTTTATGAACTCAAGAGGAGTAATCAGTATTTATAGTAAAGCTATAAAAGATAATGATAATCACATTATAGGTTTTATAGGTGTAGAGTACATGAGTACACCAGAAGTAAATTTAGAGCAAATAGAACATTGCTTAACTGACAAAAAGAACAAAATAGAAGCAATTCTTAATTTAGTTCATAAAGAAAACTAGGAAAGGAGAATAGACTATGTATGCAATGATAAAGGATTCAACTAAAATTTTAATTAACAGACTAGATAGTAATGAAAAAGTTTTACTTCAACAGATAGCAGAAAATTCTAAAAATGCTGAAATAGCTTTTTCTGAGTTAGATGGAGAAACTGGAGATTTTGATGGTGTAATTATAAATGTAAATCCAATAGTACCAAAAACAGTAGAACCAACTGAAGCTATAGAAACTATATTGAAACCTTATAAAAATGAATTATTAACTTATAAATTCCCAGTTCCAGAAGATGTTAATATTTTAATTAAATATGAACATTACGATAAATTAGATATTACTTCTATTGGTAATACAATAACTATTAAATCACCGGACATAGTAGAAGATACTTTAAAGTATGAAATTAGAGAAGAAGGATTTGAGCCTTTATATGGAGAAATTAAAATAGAAGTAGTTGAAAGAACAGAAGCAATAGTTACATTAAGTGTAACTCCAGAACCAGACAGATTAGTAGTTTTAGATAATAATGATACTATGATAAAAGTTGAAGAAGATGGAACTTATCTATTACCACTAGGTGTTTATAGATACAAAGCTTCTAAATTAGATTATAAACAAAAAGAAGAAGAGTTTGAAATAACTCAAGAAGATATAGACCAGATAAATATTACTATAGATATAGAGTTAGAGCCAAAAGACTAGGAGGTAGATAATTATGGGATTATTTATTTTAACTGCATCTGGAAAACCTCAAAATCTTTTATTATTACAATATGTAAAAGCTATAGAATCAGAAAAAGAACCTGGTAAATATGCTTTAGCTTATATTCAAGCTGATGGAGAAATATTTGAAGATACACTTTATGGTACAATGGCAGAGGCAGAAGCAGCTGCAAATGAAATTAGAGAAGAATTATTAAGTTAGGAGGTATACATAGAAATGGGATTATTCATTCAAAGAGATGATGGCAAGCCAGTAAATGTTACATTGATTCAAACTGTAGTTATAAATCCAGAAGATTCAACTCAAGTTTTATGGTATTTTAAGAATGACGAAACATATATTGAATCATTTAGTAGTGCAGCTTCAGCTAACAGTAGATTAGAAGAAGTTATAGACTTACTTCTTAATTCTGGTGGAGGCGGTGGAGAATCAGCTGGTGGGGTTGTTCAAAGAGATTATAAATCAGAATTCCCTATACCAGGAAACTCAAAATATATTTATATTGAAAGAAGCACTGGTATAACTTATTACTGGAATGCTGCTCAGCAAAAATACGTAGCAGTAGGTGAATCTGGTACTACTGGAACTTATATGTATAATGATAAGCTTAACAGTACTCTAGGTGGAACTAAAGTAATAGATAAAGCTGATTTAACAGCTATTATAGAACCATCTACACCTTATTTAGAAGGTTCTTTAGTTATAGATATAAATTCTAATGAAGGTATGATAACTTCTATTAGTGCTAGTAACGTAAACGTAGTTACTACTTATGTTTCAGTTACTAAATCTTTTGATGCAGTAGCTAATATAGCTAGTTTACCTACAAATCATAGAGAAGAAGTATTATATTATGTAAAAGATATAAATGAATTTAGACTATGGAGTTCTACTAAAAATGCTTATATAGAACCTATGAAAACTATGATAACAGTAGACTCACCAGTAGCTTCAGCTAAGAAGGATACTTTATACATAATTGATGGTATTATGAAATACACTACAGATAATATAAATTGGATTTATATAAATACAGATATAAATAAATATCAAAAGAATACTGCATACAAAAAGGGAGCTTTGTTATACTTAGATAATTATTTAGTTAAAGCTACTAAAGACTTTACATCTTCTAATCTAACTTTACCGATAGAAGCACTTAAGAAAGATATTGAAGATTTAAATTTAGAAGTTATAATAGAAGATAAAGAAATACCAACAGTAGATGAATATCGTATTAGTACAGCTTATAAGAAAGATAAATTGTTGTACTTAAATAACAATTTAGTTAAAGCTACTAGAGATTTTACATCTGACAGTAATGTCGATATAAATTTAGCTTTTGAAAGAGATATTACTTTAGGAAATTTAGAAGTTATAATAGAAGATAAAGAAATACCAACAATCGATAAATATGCTAAAAATACTGAATATAAAAAAGATAAAGTATTATACTATGGAAATAACGTAGTTAAAGCATTGAAAGATTTTACATCTGATAATACTCAAACAGAAATAATAGATGCTTTAAAGAAGGATGTAGAACTTTTAAATGTAGAATATATAGTAGAAGAACCAGTAATGCCTACTATAGATGAATATGAAAAGAATACAGCTTACAAGACAGAAAAAGTATTATACTATAACAATACAGTGGTTAAAGCTATTAGAGACTTTACATCTGATAATGTAGAAGTAAACAAAGAAGACGCATTTAAGAAAGATATAAGATTAGGAAATTTAGTAGTTATAACTGAAAATCCAGTAGCTGATAGATACACTCAAAATACAGCTTATAAGAAAGATAAACTATTATATTTAGGAAATAATTTAGTTAAAGCTTTAAAAGACTTCATCTCTGACAATACTGAAACAGAAGCTATAGATTCTTTGAAAAAAGATGTTGAGTTATTGAATCTAGAATATATAATAGAAGAAATACCAGTAGAATTTCCAACTACTGATATGTACGCACAAGACACAGATTATAAAGCAGAAAAATTATTATATTATAATAACACTTTAGTAAAAGTTTTATCTGATTTTCATTCTGATGATACAGAAGTTGAAGCATTAGACTCTTTTAATAAAGACATAGAAGATGGTAACTTAGAAGTAATAGTAGTTAGTCATGATGAAGAGAAAGTAGATAAAGCTGTAGCAACAGATACAAATAATAAGATAATAGGTAAAGTAGAAGCAACTCAAGAGACTGGAGAAAATGATTTAACATTCACTAAAACGCTTTTAGATGTAACAGATAATACTTCAGAAGATGTTGCAACTACTATAACATCTTCAAATAATTCTATAAGTTTTGAAGTTAGAGAAACAGCTGGTGGTAAAGAAATAGATATCACTTCTAAAATTTATTTTGTAGCAGTAAATACTTTAAATGATTTACCAGTTACAGGTAGTGTAGATACACTTTACTATGTAAAAGATATCAGAGAATTAAGAGTTTGGACAGGTGTAGCTTATGTAGAACCAGTTAAAACACTTATAACTACTGATACTACTGCAGCTTTAGCTAAACTTAATACTTTATATGTGATAGATGGTATAGCTAAATTCACTACTGATAATATTAACTGGAAATATTTATTATTAGACATAGATGAATATGCACAAGACACAGATTATTATGAAGGTAAGTTATTATATTATCATAATACTCTAGTAAAAGTTTTAACTGATTTTCATTCTGATGATACTGAAGCTACTACACAAGAATCTTTCGATAAAGACATAGAAGATGATAGTTTAGAAATAATTGTTAGAAGTGAAGACGAAACTAAAGTAGATAAAATAGTAGCAGCAAACACAAATAACAAAATAGTTGGAAACATAGAAGTAGCACAAGATACAACAAATGTAGAAGATTTAAACGTTACTAAAACGCTTTTAGATGTAACAGATAATACTTCATCTGAAAAACACACTATAATTACTTCTTCAGATGAATCTGTATCATTTGAAGCAGAAACAGACTCATTAACTGGAGTTACTACAGTAGATATTACTTCTAAAAAACTATTTAAAGTTGTAAATACTTTAGCTAATTTACCAGTTGAAGGAGATTTAGATACACTTTACTATGTAAAAGACATAAATGAACTTAGAGTTTGGACTGGAACAGTTTATGTAGAGCCTGTTAAAACTTTAATCACTACAGATACAACAGTAGCAAATGCAAAGTTAAATACTTTATATGTAGTAAATGGAGTAGCTAAATTTACTAGAGACAATATTAACTGGGAATACTTAGTATTAGATATAGCAGAATATGCACAAGACACTACTTACTATGCTGGAAGATTAGTATATTACCATAATACTTTAGCAGTTTCTTTACTAAACTTTACTTCTGATAATACAGAAACAACAGTTCAAGAATCTTTCAATAAAGATATTACCGATGAAAACTTAAAAATAATTGTTAGAAGTGAAGATGAACTTAAAGTAGATAAAGCTGTAGCAGATGATACAAATCATAAAATACTTGGAAGTTCAGAAGTAGAATTGAATTCAATAACTGAAGAGTTAGAAATAACTAAAAAGATTTTAGACGTTACAGATAATACTTCACAAGAAAAGAAAATAAAAGTTAAATCTACTAATAATGCAGTTACTTTTGCACTAGAAGTAGACCCTATAACTGGAGTAACTACAATAGATATAGATGCTATAAAATATTTAGTAAGAGTAGCTAGTTTAGCTAATTTACCAGTTGAAGGTAGTGAAAATGCAATATACTATATAGAAGATATAACTGAATTAAGAATATGGGATTCTACTAATGAGGTTTATATAGAGCCGGTTCATACAATAATAACTGATGTAGTACCTGTAGCTACAGCAAAATTAAATACTTTATATGTAACACCTAATTCTATAAAATATACTTCAGATAATGTAAAGTGGAATTATTTAGCTTCTGAGGTATCAGAATACATTCAGGGACAAGATTATTTCAAAAATATGATATTATATTATAATAACGTTTTAGTTAAAGTAGTTGATGATTTTACATCAGATGATACAGAGAGTACAGTTCAAGAATCATTTGATAAAGATATAGAAGATGAAAACTTATTACAAATTATAGATGGAAATAATTGTGAAGTACCAGTTACTAATATCTATGATTTAACATCTCAAATAGATGGAACTACTCAGATATTTAATATAGATTCAAACATTAAATCAACAGATACAATATTAGCTTTCTATGCAGGTCAACATTTAATAGAGGATGTTAATTATGAAGTAGATTATGATAATCATACTTTAACTACTTTATTAGATGAAGCACCTAATACTAGAGAAAACAAACACTTATATTTAATTGTTGGAACTATATCTGGAAAACAAGAACAAGAAAATACTTTCAAGAGAAGTATAGATTTAGAGCAAACAAACTGGGTAGCAGCTGGAACAAAATATGCTTATACAATATCTGACAGTAAAGTAAAAGCTACTAGTGTAGTTAAAGTTAGTTACAAATCTACATCTGTAGAAGACGCTTTAGCTGCAGATATAAAAGATATAATATCAGTTAGCAATGGACAATTTACAATTTATGCTGAAAGTCAACCTAGTGAAGACATTTCAATAAATTATATTATATTTAGATAAAGGAGGAAAGTAGAATATGGCAACAACAAAAATTTCAGTACAACAACTATCTGATGAATTATTCAAATTAGTTGGTAGAAATTATTTATTTGTTAGTAAAGACGTAGTAACTTTTAATGCTACAAGTATAGATTTATCTAAAGCCAATTTTACAAATGCAGAAGGTTTAGAGCCAGAATGGAAAGAAGTTAATAGAGCAGCTTTCGCATTTGTTATAGATACTTCTAATAATGTCATTGTAGCAATAGCAAATATTACTGCAGTAGATTCTACAAACAATGTAATTTCTATAATAGTAAAAGCTAGAGAAGACTCTTTAGTTTACAAAGGTGAAGTTGCAGATAGAGCTCATTTACCTACTACTGGAATGGCTACTGGAGATACTTATTATATTCAAGATGAAGCATCTACTACTTACTATAATGGAACTAACTGGATTGATATGAGTGGAGATAAGAGTTCATTTATTTGGAAATGTAGCACAGATTTAGCTTCTTCAGTTACAACTCAAGTAACAGTTCCACTAGCTAATTTAACCAGAGTAGATGATAATACTGTAGTCCCAACATCTAGAGATATGATTATAGGTAAAACTATAATTTATTCTAACGATGGTTATATTGGAACAGTAATCGCATTAGCTGGAACTACTGGAGTAATAGTAACTAGAATAACTAAAGACACTAAATCAGACGGTATTTATAACACATCAGATGTAATATCAAATGATGTAGGAGATACAACTGAATTAGATGTAAATAATATTACTAATATAGATTTAGACAAAGTAGTTTTAAATGAAACTTTGATTTATGATGATGCTGGTACTTTAGCTAAAGTAACAGCTATAGATACAACAAATGATACAGTCACTGTAACCACAATTACTAAAGTAAGTGTAGAACCAAGTGATGGAACTTATAAAACTACAGACACTATTTCAACTACAATAGACGCTACTACAGTTTTAGATGTTACTAATATAGCTGGATTAGTTCTAGCAAAAGTAGTTATAAATGAAACACAGATATACGATGCAAGCGGAACTGTAGCAATAGTAACAGCTATTGATGATACTAACAATGAAATTACAGTTAAAACTATTACTATATCTGATGGTGAAACAATTCAAGTAGAAACATTGCCAACAGCAAGTGCAACAGAAGAAGATAAGATTTATCAATATATAGGAGCTACAACATCTACTTTAACTAATGGACATTTTTATAAATGTGTAAGTGATGGTGAAGACCCAGCAACATATAGTTGGGAAGAAATAAAATATTCAGCAGAAATATCAGAAAATGAAACTAATGCTATAACTTTATTAAACGATAAAATGTATACTAGAAAAGTTCAATTAGAAACATTACCAACAGACAAAGAAGAATATGAAGGAATGCTAGTTCAATATATAGGAACAACTACAGCTAATTATACTAATGGTTACTTTTATAAATGTCAAGAAGTAGCAGGTAGTGACCCTAAAGAATATGAATGGATTCAAGCTTTAACTCAAGAACAAGAAGATGGTGTACCTCATTGGAGTGGTACAAGAGCAGAATATGAAGTTGTAAAAGATACACTTCCTGTAGGAACTTATGTAAGTTTTACAGACGATTATGATGAAGGACTTGAAGTAGTAGATGTTGTTGAAGAAGATAATATGAATCCTGTTACAAGCAACGCAGTGTATGAGTTTGTTAAACCACCTCTTGAACAAACAATGTCTGTTGATGTTACAAAAGGTGAAGGTGAAGTAATTTGTGAACTTACAGCACAGGAAGACGGTATGTACATGGTAATTTTCTGTGCATATATAACACATAATAATACAGGTAATTATACATATCTTATTACAACTACGCAGAATGGCTTGTATAATTATCAGGTTCATTTACCTGACACTGGTTTGTGGCAGACATACGTTGGCTACCTTGGGCTTAGAAAAAATGAAAAAGCACAAATCAAATGTCTTAGTGGTCTTGGTAATTATCAGGCAACGTATCATGGTTCATATAGAATGATTAAATTTGCTGAATTACCAGCATAAAGGAGAAAATGAATTATGAGTGTTAATATAAAATATAGAAAGGAGAAAATGAATTATGAGTTTAAACATTAAAACACCTACTGGTTTGCAAAGAATAGCTGGTTCTACCATTATATTAGACGCAACAGCATCAGAAATAAGAGAAGGTGTAATAACCGCTGATCAGATAGGCACAGTTGCAGGAGAAGATTATAAGACTTTGGAAATTCAATTATCGCCTGCAATGCCTGATACGAAATACTTTGTCGTTTTCAATGGTAGTACTAACTCTAATTTTTCGGTAGTTGCTCAAAGACCCGAAACAGGAAAATTTTATTGTACATTTAGAAACACGATAAGCACACCGGTTACAGCAGATATGGACTGTCACTGGTATGCTGTTAGACTGGTGGAACTTGAAGGCTATACAGCACTTCAAAACAAAGTAAACAATCCAGACTCAGCTCCTACAGAAAACAGTACTAATCTAGTAACATCTGGAGGAGTATATGAAGCAATTCAAAATGCAACTAAAGTATTTATTGGAACAGAAGCTGAATGGGAAGCAGAAACAGAGAAAACTAAATATCAATTAGCAGTTTTAACTGATAAAACACAAATAGATGCAGTAGATGAAACTACAGGTGATATAGAAATAGTAGCAGATAAAACTAAAAGATTTACAGGATTAAGAAGTGAATGGGAAGCTTTAACAGCGACAGAAAAAGCAGAATATGAGATAGTTTGCTTATTAGATGATATTGAAGATGCTTCTTCTACTATATTTGCCACCATATCAAGCGAAAATGCAGCTGTTACTATTGGCGATCATATTTGTAGTAAAAATGGCAAAAATGTTTGTGTAATGCTAAAGGGGCACACCAACGGTGTTGTGGCAGCTGCTACTAAAATGTTTAGCGGTTTCTTTAACCCATTGGTACCTGATAACTATCCATATCTTGATATTCCTTTCGCTATCAGAAACAGAACCACTAATGTAACGGAGATGAGAATGGGGTACTTAAATGCAGCAGGTGATTTTTACACATCTGCCTATACAGAGAATATAGAAAGCGACTGGGATATTCAGTTATTATTTAGTTATCAAACTGAAAACTAAATTTTGTTGGCGACTCAATATAGGTCGCCCTTATAGAAAGGAGATAAACAATGGGAGTTTATAGAAATAATAACAATAATCTAGAACTTATTGCTGGAGGACCAATTGCACAATATGCTCCGATAGGTGCAATTACTCCTTTTGGAGGAACTTTAATACCTAACGGGTGGTTATTATGTGACGGTAGAGCAGTAAGTAGAACAGAGTATAAAGTTTTATTTGATGTAATTGGGACAGCTTTCGGTGTTGGTGACGGTTCAACTACATTTAATGTTCCTGATTTAAGAGAGACTGCACCAGTTGGTAGTGGTACGAGAGGGAATGGTGTTACTGACCATGACACTTATACAGTGGGTCAGTTTAAAGATGACCAAAAGCAAACTCACACTCACACAATTTCTCATACACATACTCGTGGAACAATGGAAATAACTGGTAGTCTAACAAACTACAATGCAACCAACGCTGCATCTGGTTACTATGATGCAAGCGGAGCTTTTGTCCACAATAGTATTACAGGTAGCTACGCTCATAGCCCAATACCCTCTGGTGACGTTAACGTGCTAGGCATTGATTTTATAGCCTCACGAAATTGGACTGGTAGCACATCTGAACCATCTAACACTAATAGTGGTAATGATACAGGTCGCACAGGTACAACTACTCACGGTAAACAGTTAGGTGTAAACTTCATCATTAAAGCTAAAATAGTATCTAAAGAAACAGACGCAGAGGTAGAAGGAGAGAAGTATTCTACAGGTGAACGATGGACAGGAAAATATTGGATAAATGATAAACCTATTTATAGAAAAGTTATTCATTATACAGGCATAATTACTTCTGGTAATAGTACCGTAATTGGTAATGTTCCAGCAATTGCAGACGTTGTTACCTTTCAAGGTACTTTCAAAAATAATGCTGATAATAACTGTTTTCCACTTGGTTATACTTATGCAGAGTCTGGTTCAACTGATTTAGTACTTAAACAAAACATGCCTTTTGTGGTACATTCTAATGGTAACATTTCTGGTGTAGCTCATGGGTTTGACATTACAGACATAAATGTCATTCTCGAATACACCAAAACAATTGATTAATCATTAAAGAATAAAGTCTAAAGAGGGTTACTTTAATGTGGCTCTCTTTAACTATAACTTTTATAAAAGATTTAATATATTATAATAAAGGAGTTATGAAAGGAGAATTTCATATATGAAAATAATACCTAGAAGAATTTTAAAAATTTTGCCTATTTCTACAGCACCAAACAATCATTATGGAATATATATTGAATCTGGAAATTCTGACAAAAACATAATTCTTACAGGTACAATGAAAGAAAATGCTGAACCATCTATACTAAAGGATTTAATAGATAAATATGCGTATGCATCTACTTTATTGTATTTTGTAGAGAATTTTAATATAGATAATGATATAAATAAAAATGACTTATTAGAAGATATAAATGTACTACTTCACTCTAGATGTAGAGTAGTTAATGAGAAAGCTCCATTACTTACTAAAATAGGAGACTATCCTATATATGAAGCTTCCAATTATATATTAAGAGGAGATGGAGTTAAAAAGATAAAAGAAAGTTTTAACTTAAAAGAAGATGTAGACATAAATGATATTACACCAGAATTTCTTAAAACTAGAGAATATGATGATGTAATTAAGGGATTTATAACTTGTCCGAAATGTAAAAATGTATTTGAAGAAGATGCTTTAATAGAAGACTACAATGACTATCCAGATGATTATAATGGACCTATAGATAATGACCCTATATCTTTTAAATGCCCTTATTGTGGTTATGAGACTAGAAATGAAGAAAACTTTTCAGATGCTTGGATAGATGATTTAGAAGATGCTCCTAATAAATCTGAATATATATCATCAGATTTACAAGAAGGAACACAAGCTTTTGATATAGCTGCTAAAGTAGATTATAGCTTTCAGTCTGCTCCTACTCCAGCTAATCCATCCAGTAAAAGAAAATATGAAGCTATAGAAATTAAAGAGCTAGATGAAAGCACTTATCTAAATCTTACAGGTTTTATAAAAGATGTAGATGGATTCTATAAAAGAGGTAATTATGTTTTAGTTAAAGAATCTGCTACTAATAAATTAACAGTCATTCATAAATCTAAGTTAAAAGAAGCAGTTATAGAAAAAATAAATCAACCGAAAGATATTTCAAAAATTATAAAAGATAAAGTAGAAGAGAAATATAACGATAGATATGAAGTTAAAACTGGAGATTCTAATATAGTCAATGGAATAATAATTTCAGATAAAACTAATAATCCAAAAGATTTAATAGAACTTACAGATTTTATAAATTCTATAATGAGTAGCTTAAAATATGATAAAACTGATTATGAGATAGATACAAAAAAGAATAATTTAGTAATTACAATATTTAAAGAGAAAAATACTAAATCTGAAGATAAAGTTAGTCAATCAGCTTAATAAAATAGCAGTATATTAAGTTATACTGCTATCGTTGTCTTAGTAATTAAATCTGTTTTAATCTATCAAATCATTCAGTCTATTTAGTAAGAAAATAGTTCTTAGATTGTTTGCGGTAACACACGATCTTAAATATATATTCTCTACTATATTTATTATTTTAGATTTAATTATAATTATATACGCGCGAGCAGAAGTCTGAGCTTTAAATGTCATGAACATAAAATATATTATATTAAGAGGTGAAGAATATGAAGAAATTAGAGATGAAATTAGACCAATACAGCGGAAGAAGAAAATTATATAAAAACACAGATTTAAAAATAGAACCTGGAATAACTATATTGATAGGTAAGAATCGGAACACGGTAAAACTTATTGTTGTAGTCAAATAAAGCACAAATTCAAACACGCTTATTTTATAGATATAGTAGATGAAACTAAGAGAAATTATCGGAGATTTTAGAGAAGATAAAAACATTCGGAAGATGGCTAACTGCATCTGAACGGTCAAAGAGTATATGATAATCTAGAATTTTTAGCAACTAGTATAGGTCAATATATTAGATATTGTAAAGAGACTAAGCTGGACCCTATAGTTATAATAGACGGTGCAGACTCAGGAGTTTCTATAGATTTAATTCATTTTATAAGAAATTTTCTAGATTTAATAAATTCTGATTGTAAAAGTAGTGAACTAACTCCATTTATTATAGTAACAGCTAATAACTATGAACTAGTAGTAGACTATAAAGCTATATGGATAGAAAACCTGCAAGAATACAATTTTCATTCTTCAGACCCTAATGATTATAATAAATTTAAAAACTTATATTTGAAAGATAATTCTAAGGCATCAGAATAAATCTGATGCTTTTTCTGTGTTAGTTAAATAAATTATATATCTAAAACATAATCTGATTTATTTAAAATTCTGATGTAAATTTCAGAAATTTTATAAAAACTGTTTACAAACTTAAAATAATGTATTATAATAATATCATAATAAATAATTTGAAGGAGGAAAAATCAAATGAAAACAATGAAAGGAAACAAAAGAATTACAAAATCAATGAAAAGAAAGTTAATTAAAAGAATTTTAGGAAGAGTATTTTTATTTATAGCTTTTGAAGCTGTATGGGTAGGAATGTTTATCTATGGATTTATGCATGCAACTACTTTAAACTAAAATAGAATGATGGAGGTATTTAAAATGATGGATTTATCAAAACCACAATTAGAATTATTTAATGAATTAGTAGATACTATTAAAACTGCTAAAGAAAGTAATAACTTAAAAGAGTTTTATGTTAACTCAAGAATGAGATATATAGGAGAAAGACAAGATTATGAAGAAATAAAGAAACATGAAAAGAATAGATTTGATAAACTAAGTGATGATGAAATAAAATTTTATATAAAAGTATATGAAATGGGAAAGAATAATATGGTTAGAACTTATGCTAATTCAAATACTATAAGAGCATTAGAGAAGAAAGGGTATATAGAAATAATATTTGATGCAGCTAATAGTAATAGTATAGATAAAATAAAAGTTTTAAAGGGAGTAGATTAGAATGACATTAAATCAATTAAAGAAAAAATATAGTAAGTATATTGAAAGTATAGAGAAGAGTAATGAATATATTGGAGATAAAGATTATTGGTGTTATTTAGCAGAACCCTATGAAACTGATTATGGTACAACTACTATACATGATAGCTTAGATATTATTGAAATAGAACTAAGAGATATAGATAAAAGACATAATATAAAATAAAGAGGTGATAACTATGAAACCTTATTATGATTATGAAGAAAATGGTACAGAAAAGAGATATGCTCTATTAGACAATAGAGTTATATCTTATGAGGTACTAAAACAGCTGCAAGCAGACAATAAATTAGATAACTATGATTTGTTTAAAATTTATACTATAGGAAGAGAAGATAAAGAAGATTTAATGTATTATAAAGATGGAGAATTCTATTACATAGAAAGTAGAAGTACTTCTTTTAAAATGATAAATATTCAGCTAAAAGGTCGTACTTTTGAATTTATAAGTCAAGGCGATGGAATATATGATAATGGAGTTCAAAAATTTATAGCAAAACACAGTGATAAAGAATTTAATGAATTAAGTGATATAGATAAAATATCAGTAATTACTGGAAAATACTTTAAAGATGAATTAAATAATATATTAGATGGATTGAAAGAAACTTTATCTGATGTAGTAGATATACTAAAAGAAGAGAAGGAGAAAGAAAATGCAAACTCTAAGAAAGATTGATTTAGAAAGTTATAATGATTGGAAAAATTGTAGAACAGTACCAGAGATAATGTTTATATCTGAAAAATATAACAATATATACATAGAAGATATAGATGTTACAAGTGATTTTATAGGAGAAACTATTTATATAGATATAGTAGATACTAACTTAAAATATTTCAAGAAAAAATCTTTGTCTACAACAGTTTTAAAAGTACCAGATTCTGATTATTTAATTAGAGTAGTATTCGATAACATTATGGAGTACATATTAAGAAAATATAGACAACAACTATTTGAAATGAGAAGACTTAGATTGTTGTCAGAAATAAAATCAAAAATAGGAGGTAACAAACAATGAGTGAAGCTAAATTACTTATAAAAGATTTATTTAAGTTAAGAGATAGATACGATAGCAACAAAGCAGAATTTAATATGCAAACTATAGATAGAAGACATGGAGATTATTCTATTATTATAAAGTTTGACAATCACGAGATTAAATCATCAGATGACCTATATAATTATATTGTTGAAAAATATAAAGACCTTAGAAATCATTCTGATATTAAAGAATTTAGAGAAACTGAGGTAGACATAATAAATACTGGTAGATTTGCTAAAAACAAAACACGTAGTATAGCAACATTTACTGTAGGTTATATGGATTTTGAATTAGATATTATAAAGGAGGTAAATTAAATGAGTACATGGACACATGTAAATGCTGTAATTAGATTAGACAGTATGGAGTCATTATTTGGAGGTGTTGGTTCAATAAAACGAAAACTTAAAGATTTAATAGGACCAGTATACTTACCATATAAAAATGATGAAGAATTAAATAATAAATACTGGACAGAAACTAACAAAGATGATAATATAAAGTTACCTTGTGGAAGTGAAGGTACTTTACACGTAGCATTGTATAGAAATCCAGATGTGCATAGCATAGCTTCTCATACTTTAGCTATTTTTGGAGATTTGAGAGACTTCGATAGCACTAAAGAAATATACAATTGGTTTAACCAACTTTGTAAAGATTTAAAAGACTTTGAGAAATCGGGTTGTATGGGAATTAGAAGTGCTGTATGTGAGGCAGAAACAGAGTTTACTGGCAAGATAGAATTATACATTTATAATAATGACGAGGAAAATTCTGAAATAGAAGTGATAGAAGTTAATACTGAAAGTAAAGAAATTTAAGAAATTTTGAAAAAACTATTTACAAATTTAAAAAGATGTTATATAATTATTACATAATAAAATTTAAGGAGGTAAATACAAATGATTGATTATGATGGGCTACAGAAGCATAGAGAAAAAATGAAACAAGATATTTTAGATTTATTAAAAACTGAACAAAGAGTAGCTTGTGTACAACCTACCGGAATAGGTAAATCGCACTGTATAGCTCAACTTTGTAATGAATTGAAAGGAAAGAAGTTAGTTTTAGAACCTGGAACTGCAGTAATAGACTACATGCAAGAATTTAGTATTGATACACCAGATACTACTTATATTACATATCATAGCTTGCTAAGACCTTCTATTGAAGATTTAGCTAAATATTTCAAAGAATACGATTATATATTCTTAGATGAAATGCATAGAGCATTAGCTGAAAAATGGGGTAAACAATTAGAAAAAGTTTTTACAGTATTAGATAATATAAAAGCAAATTATAAAATATTAGGTTTTAGTGCTACACCTATTAGAAGTGATAATAGAGATGTAGTTGAAGAAATCTTTAAAGGAGTTCAAACAGAACCATATTATTTACAAGATGCTATATTAGATGGAATACTTCCTAATATAGAATATCATTCTAGTATTTATGAAATAATAGATAAAGATAGAAATAAACTTAAATTAAAAGATACTCCTTTAGCTCAACAAATTTTAAGATATAACATAGATGAAGGAGTTTCAGAAATATTTAAAGAAAACTTAGATTTAAGTCAATCTCATAGGATTATAGTTTTTGTAGATAAAATATCTAATATAGAAGAAGCTATATTTAATGTTAAAAAATGGTTGAATATAAACTTTAGTGTTTATAAAGTTCATAGCAAAATAGCTGAAGAAAAAAACTTAAAAACTATAAATGACTTTCAAAACGATAGAAATTTAGCTATAATGTTCGCAGTAAATATTCTTAATGAGGGAGTTCATTTAAATAAAGTAGATACTGTTATATTTTTAAGAAAAACTTCTAGTAACGTTTTATATAATCAACAACTCGGAAGAATAGTAGCAGACACTATAGAAAATCCTAAAGTATTTGATTTAGTAAATAATATAGATAATTTAGATAATGGGTATGCTTCTATTTTTAAAGAAAGAGCTAATCAGCTAGGAGTTAGAACAGAACAACTGGTTACTAAAAATGGAGAATATTTAAAAATTACCACTCATCAGGAAGATTTAATAGAAAAATTGAAATATATAGTAGATTTTATAAGAAAAGATAATTATACATTGGAAGAAAGAAATTTTATTATAAATCATTCAGAAATGACTATTAGACAAATGAGAGATAATATAAATGCTCTATTTAAAACAAATAGAAGTATGCAGTCAGTTAGAGGCTTTTGCAAAAAGAATTTTTATAAATATAAAAGTGAATTAAGACATCTTACAGAAAAAGATAAGATATATATAAAAAATCACCCAGAAATGACTGATATAGAATTAGAAAAAATTTTAGGTGTTAGTCATACTACAATAAGTAGTCATAGACGTATACATCTAGGACGAAATACTAGAACTTATTTATCAGATGAGCAAAAAGAGTTTATTAGAAATAATAGCTATAAATATACTATAGATGAAATGATGAATATATGTAACATAACAGTAACCAGACAAACATTGCAAAGATATCTTAATAAAAATAATTATGATTTTATTAGTTCTAAAAAGTTTACTGTAAATGATTTAAGTGATAGTGAAAAAGCATTTATTGTACAACATTATGGTAAAGATATGACAAAAAAAGAAATTAGTAGGGCATTACATCATAATGATTCAGTGATTAGAGAGTATATAAATATAAAAAATTTATGTAGTGAGAATTTATCAGATGAGCAAAAAGAGTTTATTAGAAATAATAGCTATAAATATACAGTAAAAGAGATGTCTGACATTCTAAATGTTGCTACTTATACAATATATAGTTTTTGCACTAAAAATAATTTAAACTTTAAAAGAGTAAACAAGCGGTTATGCTACACATGAAGAGAAAGAATTTATTAAAAATAATTGTAATGAAATGACTAATCTTGAAATTGGAAATATATTAGGTAGGTCAGAAACTTTTGTATCTAAACATGCTAGAAAATATAGAAAATCTAAATTATGTGATAGGCTAACTGAAGAACAAAAACAATTTATTTATTTACATCATAATCTAAAAGACATGACACAAAAAGATATAGCTAAAAGATTAGGTTTAACTTATAACTCTGTGATGCACTATATAAGAGCATATATAAATAAAGGCTAGTTATTAGCAATAAAATCTCCTACTAACATATTATATAATAGAAATTTTAGAAAGAGAGGTAATTAAATTGGCACAATTAGACAATCTTCGCAAGAAATGTGAAGTTCTAGGTTTAGAACCAGAGAAAACTAGAAATAGAGTAAATAAAGAGACTGGTGAAAGATATAGAGAAAGTACAATAGACAGTTGTATTTTAACTTTACAAAATTATTATATTGAAAAATATAGAAGTGAAGGAGTATTAAATCCTTTTGTAGAAAGAATATTAGAGTTTAAACCGATGTTAGCAGCTCAAATGAAAGCTTTAAAAGAAGATGAACAATCAAAGCTTTGGGTAGACAATAATAATTGGATGGCTACAGAGAAAATAGATGGAAATAGAATGAGATATTGTTATAATGAAAATTATGGAGTAGAATATTTTTCTAGAAATCTATCAGAAGGTAACGATGGAGATTATCTTCCACTTAGATATTCTAGTAAATTAACTATTCCAAGACCAGATATGAATGCACTTAAAGCTGCAGGAATACATGATTTTATAATAGATACTGAATTAGTTCCATATTATGACCATATAAATCAATTTAGTAATCTTAGAAGAATAGATGGAGAATGGAAAGAGGTTTTAGAATACCCAGTAGCAGATACTGGATTATCACTTACTACTTCAGTTTTAGGAGCACTAGATGATTTATCTCATAGAATGCAAGAAACTAACC
Source organism: Bacilli bacterium (assembly GCA_017405445.1). GTDB lineage: Bacteria > Bacillota_I > Bacilli_A > RF39 > UBA660 > UBA3789. Next base: position 86,648 of record JAFRAK010000039.1, read on the forward strand.
CTATGAAATTGATGGCTTTTGATATAATATCATTGAATGGAGAAGATTTAACTCAAAAACCTTTAAAAGAGAGATTATTACAGTTAGCTAAAATAATGACAATTCTTAGAAACAATGGATTAGAAGATAAAATACAATTAGTAAAAGGAACTACTGTTAATAAAACAAAATTCTATAAAGATATAGCTTCTAAAGGTGGAGAAGGATGTGTAGTTAAAGACTTAAATTCTATATACGTAGGTAAAAGAGAAAAAACTTGGGTAAAAGCTAAACGTTCTGTATCTGGTTCTATACTAGAAGAACAAGCTGGAGATACTATAGATGCTTTCATTATTGGATTTAAAAGAGGTAATGAAGGTACTAATATAGAACAATACGTTGGAGCAGTAGATTTTGGTATATATCTTTTAGATGAAGAAGGTAATTTTGTCACAGATGATATGGGAATGCCTGTTATACATCATATAGCTACTGTTTCAGGTTTAACATTAGATGAAAGAATTCAAATGACAGAGATAGGACCAGATGGTCTACCTAGATTAAAGAAAGATTGGTATAATAAAGTAGCTGAAATTGATGGACAAGACGTAAGTTCTAAAAACTTAAGATTATCACACTCATTGATTAAAAGATGGAGAATGGACAAAAATGCAGATGATTGTCAAATTAAAAAGAGCTTCTTAGAAAGCTTAATATTATAGAATTTAAAATATAATGATTTACACGAGAATAAATCAGAAATAAAAGATATAGACAAATAATATATTTATATTATGGAGGTGAAATAAATGATTTATTATACATCAGATTTACATTTTCGGTCACAAAAATATCATTAAATATGAGAATAGACCGTTTGAAAACGTAGAAGAAATGAATGAAAAACTTATAGCAAACTGGAATGCTAAAGTAAAACCAGAAGATATAGTATATCATTTAGGAGATTTTGCTTTTAGAGGAGCAAATATGAATTTAGACAGAATAATAGAATTTTATAACAGACTTAATGGTAAAAAGATATTGATTATCGGTAATCATGATTTAGATTGGATAGACAAAGTAGCAGATAAGTTAGAGTACAAACCAGTAGATTATTTAGAGATTAAAGATGGTAATGATATAGTAGTTCTTTGTCACTATCCTATAGAAGATTGGGATGGAAAACATCATGGAACTATGCATGTTCATGGCCACATACATGGTAGAGATATTATATCACACTTACCTAACAGATTTAACGCAGGAGTAGATGTTAGAAACTATGAACCGGTAACATTAGAAGAAATGAAAAAGGGTGCTAGTATGTTTTAGTACCCTTTCTACATATATTATAATATAGGAGGTAATTTATATGAGTATTTTAGAAGCAATACAACAAAGCTCTAATATGGAAATATTAAAGAATAATCTTAAGTCACTAATAAAAGATTATGATAATTCAGTAGAATATTATAAGCATGAACTTAGAGAAAATAACTTATATAATACTGATTTTGATAGTGATACTGATAATATTATAGACAGTGTAGAAAGTTTAGATAAAGTAAAGAATGCACTTAAAAACATTATAACTTCATTAAATAAAATTCAAGTAGTATTTGAGAAAATAGGTTATAGTGATAGCACTGGTACTACAGATGACTGTGGAGAAGAGAGTTATTTACAACAATTAGATAAATTTTCAGAACAAGGTTTAAAACTTATAGAAAATTTTGAAAGAGAGTATTTTGTATCTTTTTCAAATCAGTTATATTATTTGACATCACTATCAGAGATTCACTACAATAACAAGTTTGGAGATTTAACTGAAGAAATAAAAGTTACTCCAGCAGCTGAAGAGATGTTAGAAGAAACAGAAGAGTATTTAGGTAGTTTACCAGAAATTAAAACTAATGAAATAAAATAGAGATTGGATTTGAAATTAGAATACCTCTAGAAGAATCTTTAAAGTCAGCATATAATTATTATAAAATAAGTAAAGAAAGGGCTTCAGATGACAAATAGAGAACAGGTAATACAATTCATGAGTAATATAAAAGGTAGAACTCCTATTTTGCTTTTAGCTAAAGCAGCATCTATATTTAAAGATATGTACTCTGGAAGAGTTTATGATATTAAAAATGAAGATGATGTTCAAGATATAAATAATATGAATATTAGTAAATTGAATAGAGCTATAGTAATAGAAGATTTATCTAGTTTATATACTGATGAAGACATATTAAAGTTAATTGAAGAAAGTAATTTGCAATTTATATTATTAGCATATAAAGATAATTTATCAGATACTTTAATGAGTAGATGTAAATCAATTTTAAAAATTCCAGATATAGAAGTTACAGAATGTAAATATATTAGTAAAACTTCTGCATTAAGTGCTATTGATGGAATGAATGCTGATAACTCAAATAAATATTTAGCAGAAAATTGTCCATCACTCATGAGAGATATGATAGATACTCAATTCCTAAAATACAAAGAAAGACTTGTTAACATTTTAGCAAATATGGAAGGTGGTATAAATGGAAGATAGAGATAGAAATCTGATAAAGAAGGTAGCTAATAAAACAGGAGCTACAGTTAGTTATACTAAACAGTCTTTAGAAGATTTTAAAGAAGTTGGAATATATCCGACTGCAAAACAATTAACTGAGTATATGAGACTTAGACTTTCACCGGTTACTCTTTATACTAGAAATGATAATGATGATAGAGTATCTTTTACGAAAGTAGATTATATAAAGAAAGCATTAAGGTGATATAATGAGTAAAAGTTTAGCATACGAACCTAGAAAAATAGATATAATAAATCACAGTGTAAAGCCTAATAATGTAGAGTTATTGAGCTTTTTCTATCCAGATTTTAAAACTATTAGTGATAATGTAATGATTGTAGATGGACCAGTAATATATACTGGAGATACTGCTTATTTGAATAGAATTAAGAATTTTGGTCATTCTGTAATATCAGTAACTTCTTTAGGAGAGTTTGATTTATCTGATAATAGAACTTTAGTAGATATGACATTTTCAAAATGGAATCAAGAAGTACCGGCTAGATTAGTTAAATTTATAGATGATTTAGACTACGATGAATTATTAAATGCAGTAAAAATACATTGGGTTACTGGTAAATGGACTATAAGAAAATACTCTAAGAAACGGAGCTTTTATAACATTAGCAGAAAGTTTTATGACTGACACTCCTAATATATTAGCTACATATATAAAGCTTTTAGAAAGCAAATATAACACTGGGGCTTATATGGAGAAATCTATTCTTAGTTTCTTAGAAAAAATAGCTGCTGGTTCTTCAGTAAATACATATTGGTATAAGAAAATTTTAAAACAATATAGTAGAGCTAAAAAGCATTTATTAAAACAAGCGATAGATAAATATATTAGAGTAAATATTTGGAACAAAGACCTAAAAGTGTATAATTTATTGCAAGATTTAAACAGAGTAGACCAAAAGTGGACATCAGAATAAAATCTGAGACATTTTCAGATTTAGTCAAATAAATTATATTATTAAAATTTTAAAGGAGGTTATAAAATAACCTCTTCGTTATTTATTATAATAGGAAATTGTTATATGGAGGTAGTAACTTTTATGGAAAAATCTGATGTAATATTTAGAGTAGCTAAAGATACTGATACTAAAAAACTAGCATCTGCAATATTCTCAAATTTGAAGAATACAGATAGTCTAGTTTTAAGTTGTTTAGGGGTACCTGCAGTAAATCAAGCTATAAAAGCTATAATTATTGCAAGAAGCTCTAGTATAAGTAATGGGTTTGATATAGCTAGTTACCCACATTTCTCAGAAGTAGTAATTTCTGGAGAAGAAAAAACTAGTATAGATATAGTTTTAAAGAAAGATTTAGTATAAGAAAGGAGAATAAACATGAGTAGATTAGACGGAGAAGCTAAAAGAGTTAGTGGTAATATTTTACACAATCTATTAGAAAATGCATCAGCTAAAACTTCAACAGAAAGACAAATAAATACAGATAAACCAGAGGAAGCTCCAAAAGAAACTAAAGAAGCTTTAGTTAAGAAGGTTCAAAAACCAGAGGTTCCTCATAAAGAGCACATTAAAGAGTCAGCTGGAGAACCTGGAACTCAATATAGAGTTGTAGTATATACTCCATTTGGACAAATTGATGTAGATGTAGATGCAAACAGTGAAGAAGAAGCTAATGAAGTAGCTGTAAATAAAGTAAAAGATGCTTTTCAAGATGAATATAAAAGTGAAATAAGAGCTGCTAAAGTAATAAAATTAACAGAAACTGAAGAATTAGTAGAAGATATTTCTTCAGAAGATAAACTTCAAGAATTACAGAATAGAGTAGCTGGATTACAAGATTATTTAGATAATACACCAGAAATAGCAGATGATGAAAGACAAGCAATTCAATCAGAAATAGATGAATTATTAGATGAAATAAACTATTTTGAAAATGGTTTACCAGAAATCGAAGAACCATCTGAAGATGATTTACATTTAGGAGAATCAGCTTTAACAGAAGCTCCTAATCCAGAAAACGATGACATTAACAAAAAGATATTAAGTACTATAAGAACTAAATCAGATGTAGAACCAAGATATAAATCAGATTTAGAAGCAGCTGGACTAAAAGTAGAACCTAATAAATATGAAAATAGCTGGAATGTAATAGGAAGCAATGGTAGAAAGTTATCTAAAGATGCTTTTATGGGTGGTAAAAGTGCTAGATTTAACTCTAACAATAATAAAGTAGCTGATTATTACAATATGTTAACTAAAGAAGTAGATAATGATAAAAATTGGCAAAATAAAGATTTAAGAAATTCTAAACCAATTCAAAGACAAGATAAATGGCATCACTATAATAAAGAAACACATGAGTGGGAACCAGGTACAGATTATTCTAGAAAAGAGTACGATAGAAGACAAAGAAATTCTATGGGATACAATTTCGATGATTTAAGAGGCGGTTCTAAAGATATTAGAGATTATAAACAAGCTCAAGGTAATGAAGACTTTCATAGTAGAGCTAAAGGATGGTCTCAAGATGATGTAGATTCAGCCAATAAGAAATTAGCTGATTTTCAAGCTAGTATATCTGACAAAATAGCAGAATTACAAAGAAACATAGATAGAGCAAAAGAAAATTATAACTCTCATGTTTCAGGAGAAGAACAAGCTAAACAAGCTAAGCAAGATATATTAAATAGAAAAAGAGAAGCTCGTAATAAATAATTTGAAGGAGGTAAATAATTATGAGTAGATTAAATAATGAAGGTGTAAGAAAAGCTGCAGGAGGAATACTTGCAAATTTAACAGAAGCAGAACATTTATCAATTAAGAAAAGAGTTTTAACAGATAAACAAGGCACAGTAGAAACTAGAATATTAGAAGAAAGTGTAGAAGAAAAAGAAGAAGTTAAAGATGAAAAATTAAATGAATCAGTAGAACCTACACAACCAGAAGGAGCTGAAGACCCAGTTCCAGGTGAAGGTAAAGAACCTTTACAAGAAGATGAAATAGAAGGTGAAGAACTTCCAGTAGAAGAACCAGCAGCTGAAGACCCAAATGAAAAATTAGCTAAAGCTACAGAGTTATTAGCTAAAGTATTTGGTGTAGAAGTTAGTGAAGAAGAAAGAGAAGCTGCTAGAGCAGAATTAACAGATTTAGTAGCTGGAGAAGCAGAAGCTACTGAAGAACTTCCAGTAGAAGAACCAGTAGAAGGTGAAGAAATAGTAGAAGAATCTGCTAAAATCTGTGAAAAATGTGGAAAAGAACCTTGTGAATGTGAAAAAGATAAAGCAGAAGAAAAAATGGTAGAAGGTTTAGAGATAGTAGACGTTGCTAATAACAAATTCTTACTAAAAGAATCAGCTGGTTATATCGTAGGTAAAAACTATAATAAAGCTACTGGTTTAATAGAAGAAGCTGAAACATATAAAACAGAAAAAATCGCAAGAAAAGCATTTGATAGATTAAAATAAGTAACATATAATCCTATATAGGAGGATGAATGTTATGGAAATTACAAGTGTAAAACAAGCGATAAAAGAACAGATTACACAAATAGATAACTTTATAAATAATTTACCAGATTTAAAAGTTAATCTAGATTGGAATCAAAAACACAACAAAGAGATAGTAGATAGAGAATGGACAAAATATCTTAATATAGAAGATGATTTAACTAGAACGATATTAGCCTCTGAATATTTACAATCACAAATAAAGGAGGCTATATCAGTTTTAGGTAATAATTTAGAGATAGAGATAAATCAAAAGAATATGTTAAGAAAATCATTAGATATATTAGAGAATAGAACTAAACCATTAGAACAATTAAGAATGGGAATACAAAATAAAATTTACTATTATCAAAGATTATCTAGAGATATTTAAAATCTGGCAGAAAGGAGTAAAGATGAAAAAGACTCTAAAGTTAGTAGAATCAGATAATAAAAAGGATAGATGGAAAAATTTCTGTAATAGTATGGCTAAAAAGGGATTTTTAAATATAGATAATATGGAAGCTTTATCTGATAATGATTTTATAGATAAGCTTTCATTCGATGAATTAGATATGTTTAATGAATTAGAAGCATATAGCTATCAAGAAATACAAGATATGGTTAGAAAAGAATTAGCTAAAAATGAAGAAAATATATTTGGACAAGAGACTGCTGATGAAAAGAAAGCTAAAGAAGATAGTGCTAAAAGAGGTTTATACCCTGCAAGTGAATTAACAGAAGATGTAGACACTGGAAAAGATGAAGAGAATGATACAGCTGAAGAAATAGCAGATGAAATGCAAGATGAAACTCCAGCAGAGGAAGAAGAAAAGTCTAACGTATTAGATTCAGAGTTAGAAGACTTAAGAGAAGTTCTTCCAGATTTAGATTTAAATCTCTATCAAGTAACAGACAAAGAAGATACAAATAAAATCTTTTATTTTATAGGTAAAGTAGCTGAAGATAATAATGATGTATTGATGTTAATAGATAATAATCCAACTAAAGATATAGATGAACCTTCAACTATAAATGATGAACTACCAGAAGATGAAGATAACAGAGAAGTAGATGAATTAGAAGATACAGAAACTAACAATGACGAAGTAAATGATGAATCTAAAGAAAATAGATTTGATTTTGTTAGAATACCAGATAAATATGAAGATTTAGCTAAATTAAGTCCAAGATACGGAGATGAATTAAATCCGGACCATGAAGCGGTTATGGAATATTTGATGAAATGTTTAGTAGAAAAAGACCCTAAAAGAGCTGAAGAATTATCTTCTGAAAAAGATACAAGTGATGGTTCAAAGATACCATTAGATGCTGATATTCAAGCAGACATAGACAATAAAATAGAACACTATTCAAATAATTTAAATAAATAGAGAAAGGAGATAAACAATGAAAAAACTACTAAAATTGATAATTAAAGAATCAGTAGAAGTAGAACCTAGAAAAATGACTCAAGAAGAGTTTAATAAAGAATTCGGTTCTGGTTCTAAAGTAGATGTTATTAACGCAGGTAGAGAACCTCAAGATAGAATAGAGATAGTAGATGAATCTGTATTAACTAGAACTGCTGCAGAAGAAACACTAAATGAAGAAGATGTTTCTTTTGAAGAAATTATCAGAGAAATGGAGAATGCTACTGATTACTCAGAATTATATAATGCAGCTAACAAAATAGCAGATGAAGATTTAAAAGCAGATGTTAATACGTTAATCAGTCAATGTGAAACTGATGGAGACGATGTAGAAACTGCATATTCAATAGTAACATCTGATTTGTTAGATGATAAAATTCAAGATTTAAATGAAGAAGCTTATATTACAATAAATGATGGAAGAAAAGAGGACCCTGATTATTTAATACAAGATGTTACAGAGCTTAAAGATTTAACAGATGAAGATGTAGAAGCTCCATCTATAGAAGGTTTACTATCATTAGTAAACGAAAGTTTAAATAATAAATATGGAAGTACTTGGGGTTACATGAAAGCTAAATCTATATCAATGAAAGAAAACTTACAATATGCTATTATAGATATAGTAACTCCTTCAATTCTTAGAGAAGCTGAAGAAAATAAAATAAAAGACAGAGCAGTTTCTAAAACTGTTATAATAGAAAGTGTTCCTAATTCAAAATCTTTAGTTAATTTTAAAGTTAATACTTTAGCCGGAACTACTAGATTTAGTCAAAAAACTAGAGAACCTGCAAAGGTATTTGCAAGATGGCTAGAATCAGAATATTTATATGATGAAATGGTAAAAGACTTTCAAGCTAAAATAGAAGCTAGACAAGCAGAATTAAAAGATTCTATAGAAAGTTATTTAAAACAACATCCAGATTTAAAAGTTAGAATAGACGTTATAAAAGCTCAAGAAAAATTATTAAAAGATGCTGGAGTATTAGAAGATAGTAAAGATGAATTAGCTGATTTAGCTTATGGTATAGCAGTAGAATTCCCTGCAAATACTAACGTAAAAGGAAATAAAGACAATGAATACACACAAGAATTTGATACAGTAGATGAGATAGTAAAAGCATTGTTTGGAGAATCTTATGTTAGAGAAGAGAAGAAAGAAGAAAAAGAATTAAAGAAACAAAATAAAAAAGTTCTAAAAAGTTCTTCACTAAAAGAAGGGTATGAAAGTTTTAAAATAGGAGAAATAGAAGGGACATTTAATCCATCTACTGGAGAAGCAATGTACTCTATTCCATCTAAAAATGTAGTAGATAAGAAAATATCTTTAGATAAAGTTCCTTCAGTAGAAACTCCTTATGATACAGATACTATAATAAAAGATTATATAGAAAAGAACTATGGAGTAGTTCAATCACAAGAAGAACCAGCAGAAAATCCAGAGCCTACTCCAGATGAACAACCTCAAGGAGAACCTATAGAAAAATCAGATGATGTAGAAACTGCAGAAACAGACGAAGAAGCTGTAGATATAGAAGATGAAAGTTCTTTAAATGAGGATGCTCAACAAGAGACTGGAAGTGCTAGCTTTTATAAAATAAGACAGAGAGAACCTATAAGTGTAGAACAATTAGCAGATAAAACATCTAGTATGTCAAACTCTCAAGAATCTGAATATATAGTAGTAAAAGAAGTAACTTTAAGTCCAGAAGATATGAATAGTCTAACTTCAGATTTATCTAAAGCTCAAAGCTTCTTACAAGGAGTAGAACCAGTAGATAGAAAGAACTATGCATTTAATGTAGTAAAAGTAACTTCTAATGGTTCAGCTTACACATTGTTAATAGACCCGGTAGGGTACGATTACTGTCGTTACGTAGCCATAAAATAGATTTAACTCTGATAATAGTCAAGGTATTTAATATATAATTTTATATCTTGGCTATTTTTGTGTCTCTGTTTTCATTCTGATTAAAGCTAATTATAATTTTATTTAATATATTATAATATAAGGAGGTAGATAGTTATGGAACAATTCAGTAAATTATTCATAATGTCTTTTGTAGTTGTATCTATTTATGATATTATTAAATCTTTTTATAAAGATAATAAATTAGATATCAACTCAATTATAACAGCTATTATAGGTATATTTTTAGCTATTTTATCAGGACTAGACGCATTTACATTAGTAGGAATTAACTTTGCAGTTCCATTTGTAGGACAAGTACTAACTGGTTTAGTAATAAGCAAAGGTTCAAACTATGTATACGACTTTATAACTAAAATTATATCAATGTTGAACGGTAAATCATCAGACACTAAAAATGTCGGATAAGGAGGTAGTAAGTTTATGGGAAATGAAGAAACAAACAATAAAGATAACGAATTAAAAACAGAGAACGGAGTTTTTGTAGATTCTATAGTAGACAGTCTAGAAATTCCAGTAATGACAGATGAAGAAGCAGATAATAGAGAATATGAAAATATAGAGATAGTACAGGAAGGAGGTTTATAATAATGGGAAAAGTTTATTATAATCAAGCAGACCCTAGATGGGGAAGTCACCCATACCCTGCACCAGGCTATGAAAATGCTACTGTAGCTTCTGCTGGATGTGGACCTACTTGTGCTGCAATGGTAGTTTCTAGCTGTAGAGAAACTATAAGACCAGATACAATGTGTGATATATCTAAAGAAAATGGTTACAGAGTATCAGGAGGAACATCTGACGGTTTATTTAGCTATGTAGCTCAAAGATGGGGAATAGAGATGAAAGTTTTACATTCATCTTATGAAGCTCATCAAGCATGTAAAGAAGGCTATTTTGTAGTAATTTGTTGTGGAGCTGGGTTATGGACTACTGGAGGACACTTTATATTAGCAGTAGGAGCAAATAATAGTGATATAGAGATTTATGACCCATATTTATATGCAGGAAAATTCGATAGATATGGAAGAGCTGGTAAAGTAAATCTAATAGGAAATTCTGCATGGGTAAATATAGACGTATTTAAGGCTAACTCTAATGCTCAAAGATTCTACGCTTTTAAAGTAGATAGTGCACCTATACCAGAACCAATAATAGACCCTCAAATAAAATATGTAAATACTCAATCTTTAAATCTAAACGTTAGAAATGCTCCAGGTGGAGATGTAATAGGAAGTCTTCCAAAAGGAACTCAAGTTTTAGTTTATGAAGAATATTCTGGATGGTCTAGAATAGGTGATAATAAATGGGTAAGTTCTGATTATTTATCAAGTTCTAAACCTGTAACTTCTAGAACTATGTATGTAAATACTCAATCTTTAAATCTAAACGTTAGAAATGCTCCAGGTGGTTCAGTAATTAACAGTTTAGCTAAAGGTACAGAAGTAACAGTAGTAGCAGAACAAAATGGATGGAGTCAAATCACTAGTCCAGTAAATGGATGGGTAAGTTCTGAATACTTAGCAGATTCTCAACCATCTTCTGGTAGACATACTGAAGGTCAAGTAAAAAGATTTAAAGATAATACTGTAATATTTAGTAATAGTAATTTAACTGGAACTAGATACAATTACTTACCAAACACTTCAGTTAAAATATTAGAAAATGTTAGCAGTTCAGTAGATAAAATATACGTATTAGCGACTGGAAGAGTTGGATACGTAAATATAAATGCATATAAATAATATAGCTTTGTTCATAAAGAGCTATTTACTAATATAAGTAGGTAGCTCTTTTATTTTGAAAATTTAACAGAAAATGTTTACAAATTGAAAATAATGTTATATAATATATTATATAAAGGAGGTAGTTACATGCAAGGATTTATAAAAGATAAAAAAGAGTTAATAATAAATTCACAAATACTTGATAATGAAAAAGAAGATTTAGTAGAGTTTACTGAAAAAGCAGCAGAAAAAGGTGTAAATGTTGTGAAGCTATACGATACAGAAGGTAACGTAGCTGGAGTAAAGTTTGAAGTGAGGTAAATACAGTGCAAGAAGTAAATAGAAGTTTAAAGATAGTATTTTGTAAAAATTGTGATGAACCTGAATATTGGGGATGTATGTTTTGGCGTAATGGTAAACAATATTGCAGAAAATGTATATACAAAATATGGGATGAAGAAAACCCTAATGCTAATTACGACCACATAGTATTTCCTGATTTATAAAATAAGAAAGGAGCAAATTCAAATGAAAACAGAATTCGAAAATTTAGCGCAACAAAGAGTATATATTAGAAACTTTATAAATAGACATTATTTAGGAAGTAAAGCATGTGTAAACTGTGGGAAAGAACCTACTACTATAGTTCATAATGAAGAAGATCCCTATTTAGTTACTTTTATATGTGATACTTGCAGACTAGGTTTAGATAAAGAGACTTTAGAAAGTTTACCTAAAATAAACATATTAGAACACATAGAAGTAAACAAGAGATTTTCACATTCTAAAGATTTAGTCTTAACAGAAGATTTAAAAAGAGTTTTAGAAAAAGCTCTATATACTGATAAAACTTTAGTAGAATATCTAAAAGAGAATAACTTATCTTATACTAAATACAAAGAAGCAGTTATAAAATATGAAGATGAGATAAAACCTATTCAAAAACGTTTAAAAGAACATTTTAACAACTTAAGAGCTAATAAGATATCAAATTCAATACAGAGTCATAAAAATGAATCATCAGATTAAAATCTGAGACATTTTAAAAACTAATTAAATAAATTATATAATGAAGGTATTATTTTAACAGATAATACCTTTTGATGCATTCTAACACATTTTATATAAAAATATGAAAAAACTTAAAGAAATTTTGAAAAAACTATTTACAAACTTAAAATAATGTATTATAATTGACTTAACAATAACAAAGGAGGTATAAATGATGGAAGAGTTATTGAAAAATTGGAAAGAAAAATTGAAGGATTTAAAAAGTTATCAGAAAATGTTGTATAATGAATATGCAAAAACTGGTAATGAAGCAGCTAAAAAGTCTTTCGATAGAGTAACTGGAAAAATCGAAGTTTTAGAAAAATGTATAAAACTTGAAAAATTTTAGTAAAATAATATTATAATGGAGGTAAAATTTTTATGGAAAATTTAGAAGAAAACGATTTAGAATGGCTTAATAGCATAATAGAAAAAGGAAAATTGCTAGAAGTTTTTGATAAAAGAATTTCAGACAGTCATTCAAAATCAGAAAGAATTGAAATTTATTACTATACTGGAGAAGTATTAGACACTGAGTTAACAGTATTTATAAAATTTGAAAATGATAAAATAGTAGGTTATGAGACTTACTAAAACATATTATATAATGGAGGTAGATTAAAATGTTTAGAATTATAGGAAGATTATTTAAATTTATAGGAGTATTATTTTATGCAATATTGCAAATGGGAGTAGTTTGTCTTAGCATAGGAGCAATCGCTTTTGGAGTAGCTACATTATTAGGATTATTCTTTAACTTAGGAGATTATGTTTGGACATGGGCATTGTACATAACTTTAGCAATTTCTGCATTCTTAATGTTTGTAGCAGTTGTAGGAACTATCAAAGCATTTTTAACTGGAACTGAAGATGATTTAATTGACGGTATGAATAATACATCAGAAGCATGGAGACAAGACAGAGAATTAGAAAATGAAAGAATGATGAATGCAGCACTTAGAGATTATCATAGAAGCAAGGGTAGATTTTGGTTCTAAGTTGAAAGGAGCTTATTATGAATTATAATATGAGTAAAGAAGTTAGAGTTTGTCCAATATGTAAGAAAAAATATAGTGAACATCCAGCTTTAAGTAGAGTAGACAATAAAACAGAAATATGTTCAGCTTGTGGTTTAGCTGAAGCATGGTCAGATTATATAAAATATTATACAAAAACTAATAAAAGGAGTATATAACAAATGGGTTTATTATTTTATGATATAGAATTTCAGAGACATATAGACGTAGAAAAAGAAGTAGAATTAAATTTAGAGCAAATAAAATATTATATAAGAACTAGAGGAAAAACAGGTATTAGATTTAGATACTATGAAGAGATGGAACAATTTAAAAACATTTTACATAATAAATTAGATAACGTAATGATGTTTAATTCTGGTTCTATATTATACATAAGAAGATAGTTATAATTTGAATTATAATAATCTAGATTATAAAAGAGGTGATATAATGGTTAGATATGAAAAAATACTTAATAGAGTTAGAGAGCACTTAAATTATCTTAAAGAAAACTATCCTAGTTATAATGTAGTTTATATAGGATTGCAGGGTAGTCAAAACTATGAATTAGATACGTATACAGAAGAATATATGTCAGATGTTGATACAAAGGCAATAGTAGTACCTTCACTAAAAGATATAGCTTTAAATAGAAAATCAATATCTACTACAATTGTTTTACCGAATAATGAACATATAGACGTCAAAGACATCCGCTTAATGCTAGATAATTTTAAGAAACAGAATATAAACTTTATAGAAATATTGTTTACAAAATTTAGAATTATAAATGATAAGTATAAAGATTTAATATTAGAACTTATAGATATGAAAGAAGATATAGCTCATCTAAATGAAAACCAAGCGTTAAGATGTATGTCAGGCATGTCAATGGAAAAGAAGAAAGCTTTATGTCATCCATACCCTACTTTAATAGATAAAATAGAAAAGTATGGTTACGATGGAAAACAATTGCATCATATAATAAGAATGAATGATTTTATAAAAGCATATACTTCTGGAAAAACATATAAAGAATGCTTAACAACTTATACAGACAAAGAATTTTTAATGAAAGCTAAACTAAGTAAATTTACTTTAGAAGAAGCTTTAGAAATAGCTAATAGATACGATGAAGATACTAAAAATATAAAAGATAAATTTCTAAAAGAACAAGATGAAGTAAATCAAGAAACATTAGAAAAAATGAATGAAATTCAATACGAAATTATAAAAAGAACAATTGAATTAGAAATGAAACTAGAAGATTAAAACATAATTATTGGAGGTGATTATATGAACAATTTGAAGATTTTAACTGAAGAGCAGATAAAACAGATGGACAAGATAATGGAGACAGAAGCTTTTATAGAATTTTTAGAAGATTCTTTATCAGGACATCTTACTACAGAGACTAGAGATAAATATAGAAATCAATTAAAAACTGCTAAGAATAGACTAACTAAATTAGAAAAGAAATTTAGAGAAGGATTGGAGGATTTTGGTGATGTTTCTAAAAATGTTTCTAAAGATAGACAATAGTAATAGAAGAATTAAAAACTTAGTAGATACAGAGTTATTATTTATAGCAAGATTATTAGACGAAAAAAATAATTTTAGCAAAGACGATATAATAATTCTAGATGAAAGATTTAAAGATATATGTAAAGAATTAAATAAAATAGATAAAAATATAACAGAAGTCAAACTGAAGACTACTGGAGAAGTTTCAGTAAATGAAACTTTAAAAGAGCTAAATATAGATAAATCAACGGTAAGTTCAAATAGAATTAGAGAAGTATTATATGGCTTATTAAATGAGCTTGTTGATACTTCTGAAGACTTTTATACACAAGTTATTACTACTCTTTGTTTAGTTGGAGGTTTATGTGAAATATACTTAAACAATATCAACATAACAGATAATAAGATAGATTTTAAGGAGGTGGAGAATAGATATGAATGATGATATAATGTTAGTTATAATAATGACTTTAAAAGATAAAACTAGAGAAAAAGATATAGACATGAAAATGACTATCGAAGAATATTTAGACTGGATTAGATATTCTGAACATAGATATAAGAAAGACTACATAAATTATAAAATGATGTTGGAAACTATACAAGCATACTACGTTTTAAAAGATGAAGATGAAGCGTTGAAAACTATAAATTTATTCATCAATAATTTAATGCAATAAACCTATAATAATTAGTTTACTATATCTAGAAAAACTTTAAAATTTTTGAAGAAATTTTGAAAAAACTATTTACAAACTTAAAATAATGTGATATAATGATAACATAATAAATATGGAGGAGGTAAATAGTATGAAAAGAAAATCAAACAAAAGAAAAAAGAAATTAGTAAGAGAGGCAATAGGAACACTAATAATGTTTTTAACAGTAGAAATATTTTATGGATGGTTCTTTATGCAAATATTAGAAAAATTATTAAGTTAAAGTTTTAAAAACTAAAGAAATTTAAGATATAGTTTAAACTATATTATAGGAGGTACATATTAAAATGAAAAAGAATTTTAAAAATTTATTAAAGAATTTATTAGGAAGAAAATCGAGAAAAGTTAAGAAAGCTAAAGTTTATAATAGAAAAAACAATTTAAGAAAGAAATCTATAAATCATGGTAAACATAGTAAGAAATTAAGATGGGATAGAATAATAGTTTTACTATGTATTATAGGATTGATTATAAGTTTTATATCATTACATAATGAAAATAATAACAAAAAGAATACTATTACATATTATAATAATCAAACAGAAGAATTAAATAATGAATTAGACAATACTAAAACTAAATTAGAGGAAACTACGAATCAATTGAATGATACGAATACTAAATTAACAGAAACTACAAATCAATTAAATGATGCAAACACAAAAATAACTGAATTAGAAGGTACAATAGAAAATTTAAATAGTGAAATAACTGAACTAAAGAAGAAAACTTCTACAACATCAAGAGGTGGAACTATTAGTAGAAATACTGCTACACCTAGTACAGAGAATGATGGTACATATATTGCTTTTGAAGCTACTGGTTATTGTCCTTGTGCAAAATGCTGTGATGTACAAACTGGTATAACAGCTTCTGGAACTAGAGCTACAGCAGGTAGAACTGTAGCAATGAGTAAGAATTATGCTTTTGGTACTAATATTGAAATAAAAGGCATGGGAACTTATGTAGTAGAAGATAGAGGTGGAGCTATTCAAGGTAATAGAATAGATATTTATTTTGATAGCCATCAAGAAGCTTTAAACTTTGGAAGAAGAACAGTTTATTTAAAAGTATTGAATTAAAAGGAGAAATTATGTCAGATAATAAATACGAAGTAATAATTAAAAATAAAACTACGGGTAAAGAAGTAGATAGATTCGTTAGTAATCATGTTTTAGGAACTACAGAAAATGGTAACTTTACTATAGGAAATCCTAATTATGTAGAAAGATTAACATTATTAGCTACATTGTTAGAATCTCAATTTTTAAACATTATACAAGAAGGAATGCAAGCACCTACAGCACAATTATTTGAAGAACTACCTAAATATTATAGTAAAGAAGTAGTTTTAAATGCTAGAGATAACATAAGAACTATGATGAGTATGCTAAGTTCAGCAGTTACAGAGAATTTAGATGAAAAGATAAAATATGATAAGTTAAAACCAGATACAAAATATAAAGTTCAAATAGTAGACAGCGATAATAATGTTGTAAAAGAAAAGTCAACGGATTTTTGTTTAATAGCTAGTCATGATAATGGAGTAAGTTTATTTGCAAATACTACAGATTTAAATAATAAAAAAGATATGACAGATGAAGAAATGGACAACATGCTATATCAAACTATATGTAATGCAATTCATTATGCAGCTAAAGTATCTGTAGCATTACTGTCAGATTATTCTATAGATGAAATATGTGACAAGATAGAAAAAGGTGATTTAGAAATAACTAATGAAGTAATAGGAAGAGCTGAAAGCTATTATCAAAGTGTAAGACAGTATAGTAGAGAACAACGAATAATTAACAAGTTACATAATACTGATGCAAAATATGTTATAGATGAAGAAGAGTATGCTAAACAGATAGCTATGAGTCAATTTAATAAATTTATGAATAAAATGATGGGAAATGATGGTTTAGAAGATGAAGATGAGGACTCAGAATAAAATCTGAGTCTATTTTACATAATAGTTAATATAATTTTATAGTAATATTTATAGAAAATTTATAGAAAGAAGTGATTTAAATGAAAGAAATGTGTAAACACTGCGGACTACCTATAGAAAAATACGGTAACAAAAAAGAAGAGATATGTTTTTCTTGTTATCAACGTAGAGTAAATGCTAAAAAGCACAATAAAGAGTACATAAAAATTATAAATTTATCAGAAGAAGAGAGACAGACAGTTTTAATGCAAAGAGAGATACATAAACGAAAGAATAGAAATATAGAAAATGTAATTGAAAAACAAGAACCAAAAACTATAAATACAGAAAAAGAAGCTGTTTTAGAAGACATAAAACAAGTATTTAAAAGCAGAAATATTAAGTATCCTTTAGAAATAAATTCAATTGTACCTATATTTCATCAGCTTAAATCTTTATTTGATGGTTATAGTGATTATATAAAAGACTTTATAAATGCTGAAGATGCTTTAAACAAAATGGAAGTAGATTATAAACATGCTAAAGAACATTATAGTAGTTTGCATCAAGAATATTTATTAAGTAATGATATAGCTAAAAGATTGGAAATAAAAAGAAAGAAAGACATTTGGGAAGAACGACACAATATATTACTTATGTATAGAAGAGACATTAAAAATATAATAGTAGAGTATGAAAATGGAGGGGCTATTATATTAGATTTAATAAAAGATACAGAATTTATGGAGAAGTTTAATTCTTACTACGAAAGACTGACTAGAGCTCAAACTTTCTTAACTGATGGAAGTTACAAAGCTGAAGCTTCTAAACTAGTAGAGTCTGAAGATTTTTGTATAGGATTTAAAGCTAATAGAAATGTTGGAAAGAGTAGATATCAAGTTGTTATTAAAACAAATTATTTAGGTAACATATCCACATTTAATAGAACTGTTTTAGCTTATGACGAAGAAGCGGCTAAAAATCAAGTAATTAGATTTATAAAAGACAGACCAGACCAATTTAAATTTACTTGGATGAGTAAAGACATATCAGTGTATAAATTGTCAGATGAGTATTCCAGGCAATAAGGAGCCTGAGATAGTGGCTCCCAGAAGTCAAGAGCCACAGCAAACTAACGAAGACATAGAAGAGGCTAAAGAGAAAAGAAAGACTAAAGGTTACTATTTAGAGTTTAAAGTACAAAAAGAAGATGCAATATATTTAGCATCATTTGTATCTGACACAGATGAAAACTTTTTGGAAGAAACTAAAAAGAAATTAGAAGATGAAGGTTATACTAACATAGAAGAACTACATCATAGAAGAAGCAGAAACGGAGATATGAATGATTTACATCTTCTAAAAATAATTCCAAAGAAATATGAAGTTACTTTTAGAATTAAAATGGACAATGTAAAATACAAGAAGTGTTTTATAATAGAGAGTACAGATGAAAATAAAGTATGCGATTTAGCTAAACAAAGATGTAATAAAGAATTTAGTAGAATTAGAAGTATTACTAAAATGACTTATAAATTAGCAGATGAAAATTCTAGAGAGTATTCAGAAGTCATAAAAGAACCTAAAAATAAAATTATAAATAAAAGTTCAGAGAATGCTTCAGATGTCAATCTAATGACTCAGAATAATATAGAAAATTCTAACGTTAAAAGAGTTAATTCAATTATACCTAAAAATTTAAGATTAGATGCTGACCATGAAGAACTAGACGCAGCTTCATTAACAAATATTAAGATTGATGAAGATAATAAGAAAAAACAATTTGTAATAACACCTACAACTATGTTAGTAGACTATTCTAAGTATAAATGGTATATTATATCTACAGTTTTAGATACTCACACTTATATATGGCCAGCAAGAGTATTTGCTAAATCTTCTTCTAATGCACTTATGATGTTTTCAGTTATGGTAAATAGTAAAAAAGACTTAAAATATATATTATTAGAGAATGCTCAATTATATAATATAACAGAAGAATCTACTGGAAAACAAGCAAATATTTCTGTAAAAGTTTTAAATGATATTATAAGAGACATAGTAGTATAAAGTACAACTAAATGTTAATAAAATTGCTATAATTTACATAAAAGTATTATAGCAATTTTTATGTTACAGACATATAATATTTTAGGAGGAAATATTCATGAAGAAAAAAGAAATACACAATAATGCAGAAGAAATCAAAAAAGCTCAAACTAATAAAACTATAAAAAGAGACTTACAATATTTCAGTGAATTACTAAAAAATATTAAGTATGAGACTGTATCGTTTAAAGATATAGAGCAAAAAATGAAGTTTCATTCATTTAAAGGAGCTATTGTAATTAACTCAAAAAATGAAATTTATAGACATGTATCTATAGCTGCTCTATCTAAATATTATAACATTAAAACTACTTATAAAGTATACCCTGTAGATAGTATAGTTGATATGTGGTTTAGTAATGTTGCTGGAAATCCATATAAGCAAGTAATATGGAATGTAGATGTTCTAATACTTCATGATACAAATGCATTAGATAGAAATAACGGACCTATTAGAAGAGTATTAGTAGAAATTATAGAAACTAGAAAAGGCTTTAATAAAGATACTTGGATTTTTACTCAATCAAATGATATTAACGATATACTTGCAAATAATTCAATTTATGCATTAAATAATTATATTAACAAAAGTTATAACTATTAAAGGAAATGGAGAGATTAAAATGAGTGATAAACCTGTAAAATTTGACACTATACCACAACTAGAAGTAATTTTAAAATCAATAGATTTAGAAGATTCAGCGTTATTAACTCCAATTTTAGATTCTAGAGAGGTTGACTCATCAGAAAAAATAATAATTCAAAAGTATATGAAATTATATGAGATATCTGGTAGACCATCAGTTGCATTATTACAAAAAGAAATACCAGGTAGAAATTTTGAAGTGGACCCTATAGAGAAAGAAGCACTTCCAGATTATATTCAGTTATATTTGTATAATAAGAAAAATATGCAAGTGTCAAAAAATTTAATGGAATTAAGTGCTAAAGTTAGAAGTGAAGGTTTAAATGAATCTATAGTATCAGAACTTTCAAAATTAACTAAAAGTGAAGTAGTTCAACATAAATTTACAGACATAGCAGATGAATATATAGATAGATATGAGAATCAAGAGTATGCGATAGGAATACCTACTGGAATATCATTTGTAGATGAGATGGTTGGAGGTATACATAAAGGAGAAGTTACTTGTATAGCTGGTTATGCTGGTCACTGTAAAACTACATTAGCAGTAAATTCTGCTTATAATGCACTAAAATCTGGATTCAATGTTTTATATTGTTCATTTGAGGTTCCTAAAGAAAGTATTTATAATGACTTTTTATCTAGACATTCTAATGACAACAAATTTAAAATGAGAATACCTCATTATGGACTTAAGAAAAGATCTTTAAAACCAGAACAGTGGGATTATGTAAAAGAAGTTATACGGACCAGATTTAAGAAATATGGGTGGAAGACTATACATTGTAGATGAAACTGAGTTTGACAATTATTCACAATTTTCTTTTGAAGCAAAATTTAGAGAATTAGAAAAAGTAGCAATAGAAGAAACTGGTAAAGGTATAGATGTAGTATACATAGACCATGTTCAATTATTAAAGTTTGGAGGAAATAGAGTAACTAATACTGGAGAAATTATAAATGAATATGTATCTTGGTTTAGACAAATGGCGATGAACTGGCTTAAAACTGCAAGACAAGTAGCTATCGTTTGTTTATCACAGACTAACAGAGCTGGTTATACAGAGGCTAAAGAACATAATGGTAAATATAGTTCAACAGCTATGGCTGAGGCAAATGAGTTAGAAAGAGCTTCTACTTTAATATTAACTACTTACGCAGAAACAGAAATGAAAGATATGGGTGTAGCTAAAGTTCAAATATTAAAATATAGAGATAATAGAAATGAAGATGACCCTACAGAAGTAAATGTAGATTTGCAATATTATTTATTCGGAGATTTAGTAGAAGGAGCTTCAGAAATATCACCTAATATTAGTGAAGACACAAATGAAGCATTGTCTAAAATAGACGATAATATGTTAGATGAATTTAAAGAGTTTATGCCTGATAACTTTGATTTATAGGAGGAATTTGAATGAATATATTAAAAACTAAAAAAGAACCTAAAAATGGTTGGTGGAACTACAGATTTTTGTTAAAATCAATATATGAAAAAGACAAAATTGTTGGATGTTACTATGAGATGATAGAAGTGTATTATGACACTAATGGTAAAATAATAGCTTGGGCTGATGATGCTAGCAATATAGTAACAGAATCTACAGAAGATTTAAAAATATTTATAAGACAGATAAAAGATGCATCTAAGAGAACAGTATTAGAAATAAAAGATGGAATAATAGTAGATACAGAAAAATATATGAGTAAAGAAGCTACTGTATGCATAGAATGTTATAGAGATTCTTTAATAGAAGGTGATTAAGTGGAAGAAAATGAAATAGATAAATCGTTTAAACTTAAATGAAATGGACAAAATATTATATATTACATTAGGAGGTAATTCTAATGTATGGTTATATTTATGAAACTACTAATTTAGTAAACGGAAAGAAATATATAGGACAACATAGAGGTAATTTTAATGAAAATTATCATGGCTCAGGAATAAATATATGTAGAGCTATAGAAAAATACGGTGAAGAAAATTTTAAAACTATTTTAATAGAAGAATGTGAAGATTATGATAATTTAGATAAAAGAGAAATATATTGGATAGCAAAGTACAGAAAAATATATAAAGATAATCTGTATAATATAGCTGATGGTGGAAGAGTTAATAGAACTATGAGCGGAAAAAGAAATCCAATGCATCATTCACGTTATACATTTACTAAAGAACATAGAAAACATTTATCTGAATCTCATTTAGGTAAATCTTCATGGATTAAAGGTAAACATTGGACAAATAAGCAGAAAGAAATTCTTAGCAAAGCAGCAAAAAATAGAAAAGTAAATTCTACAACAGGTAAAATTTCTATTAAAAAAGACAACACTTTGAAGTATATATTCCCGTCTGATTTAGATATGTATATAAATAATGGTTGGATTAAAGGTAATCCTAAAAATGAATCTTGGCAAAAAAATCAGTCTGAAAGTAGAAAAAATTTTTATAAAATAGAACTTAATAATAAAGAAATAATAGTTAAAGGTAAAGACTCTATTTTTTCTTATTTAAAAGAAAATTATAATTGTGTAATAAGCGGAACTGAAGTAAAACATCTTATAAGAACGGGTAAAGAATTTATAGCTCATCACAGTAAGCATAAAATTTTAAAAGGATTAAAGATAAGTAGAGTAGAAAAGAGGTGATGTTATGGAAGAAAACATAATAGATACGAGTTTAGAAAGAAAAATCATAAATCATTACATTAGTATGGTAGATTTATTTGAAAAATTAAATATAGACTATAGTACTCACTCTAATATGTTTTGTCCTTGAAGTCATTTCACTACAATGTTGATACTCCTTCAGCGCATTTCCATGTTAGTTCGAATTTGTTATGGTGTTATTCGGAGCAAAAGATGTATGGTAGTTGGAATCTGATAAAGCAATATTTTCCAGAAACTAATACTCAAAAATTAGCTTTAGGAATAATTCAAAAATTCGGAAAAGAAGAAATAGAAAGGCAATTGGGAGAAATAGAAATAGACAATTCTATACCATTTGAAAAGTCATTAAAAAAGTTTAAAGAGAATAAAATAACATATAAACAACTATGTAAAGAGATATCAGAGTGTTATCAGTAATATTCTGATATCTTTTATTAAGAACATATTATATAATATAATTATAGAAAGGAGAAGATAAAAATGCCAGAAGGTAAAAGTAAGTTCAATTATAAACAGTGGGTAGACCCAGTTACAGAGTCTAATGATTTTCCTAGTAAATATAATTTTCATTTAGTTAGAGATTTAGACACATTACAACAAGTTTTATCTCAAAAATCTCCAGCAATGGGTTTTGATACTGAAACTACAGGGCTAAATCATGAAGATATATTTATGGTAGGTTATTCTTTTTGTATGGATGGAAAGAATGCTTATTATGTACCAGTAAAACATTCAGTAGAGGACTTAGATTTAAGAATATCTGAATTAGAAGAAAGTATGAAAGATATAGATGAAAACACTGAAGATTATATCAATATAAGAAGCAAAATAGAAGTTTTAGAGAAAGCTAAGTTTTCTAGACAATTAGGAGAACCTGCAATAGATATGATATATGAAAAAATGAAAAATACTCCAATAGTTTTCATGTTTAATATGAGATATGATGTTAGAGTAATGGAATTTCATGGTTTTAAAGAGTTGATGGAAAAAATAGATGCTAGTGAACAATACACAGAAGAACAGAAGATATTATTAAAATCTAAAGTATTAGAAAAACAATACATGAAATATGATATGAGTGAGGTAAATACGATAGATGTGCAAGCTATGGTATTTGATGTCGATACTAATAATAAATTCCCATCATTAAAGAAATCAGAACAATATTTCTTAGGATGGAGAGGAGATAGCTTTGAAGAAACTTTAGGAGATGCAGCTAACTTTTATCAATTAGACCCTGAAAAAGCATATTTTTACGCTGCAACAGATGCTTTAGGAACTTTATTATTAGGTTATAAACTAATGCCATTTTTAAAGGCTGCTAAAAAATCTGGTGAATTAGATGTTAAATGTTTACAACCTCTTACTAGATTTGAGAATGAAATGACAGAAGTAGATGTAGAAAAACTAAAGAATTATTCTAAAGATTTAACTGAACAAATAGAAGCTTGTCAACATAGATGTTGGGAAATGGCTGGAGAAGAATTTAACTTAGGAAGTCCAACAGATAACAATAGAGTACTAACTAAATTAAATATACACACTGGAGTAACTACATCTAGAGGAATGAGTACTAGTAAAGTAGCAATAGAAGGATGTCTTAAAACTTTAAGTAAAGATGACCCTGCTAGACAATTACTTAAAGATTTAGTAGATTACGCTAGTTTATCTAAACAAAGAAGTAGTTATGTAGATAATGTTATTGAAA
Organism: Bacilli bacterium; assembly: GCA_017405445.1. Taxonomy (GTDB): domain Bacteria; phylum Bacillota_I; class Bacilli_A; order RF39; family UBA660; genus UBA3789. The sequence goes on from JAFRAK010000039.1 coordinate 111,134, forward strand.
TGTGCAAAAGAGTAACTAATCACCCTAATAGATTAAGATTTAGATATAAAAATACAGAGGTTCCATCTGGAAGATTTGCAGCAGGTGGAGATAAAAAGAATGCATTTTTCAGTGATTTAAATATTCAAAACATAACTAAACCACATGTAACTATGCATTATGTAGTAAAATTTGAAGATATTAAAGAAGCTTACCCAGATGTATATGAAGCTATATTAAATAGTGGTACTAGAGAAGAATGTGATACTGATTTAGTTTATACAGAAGAACAATTATCAGAAATAGCTAAAACCACAGGAGAGGTAAAAGCTCAAGAAATAGTAGATAAAATAAAAGGACAAACATTTAAAAGACATTCTTATAAAATATTAGATTGGGTATTTAGTAACTATCCTTGGTTTATAAATGGAATAGATGAAACTGAAGTGGAAGGATTTGACAGTTATTTGAATATTAGAGCAGCATTTTTACCAGACCCTAATCATTATTGGGTAAGTATAGACTTTAATGCAGAAGAACTTAGAATACCTACTTTAATAACTAAAGAACCAGTATGGTTAGATGCTTTTAAACACAATAAAGATATTCATAAACAAACTGCATTAGCTATATGGGGAGAAGAAAACTATGATAAAAATAAAAGAAAAATAGCTAAATCTGCAAACTTTGGTATTTTATATGGTCAAACTGGAAGAAACTTTGCAGACAGATTTAATATGACTATAGATGAAGGTAATCAATTTGTTGAAGATTTTAAAGCATCATTACCAGTACTATTTAGATGGGTTAATATATGGGAGAAAGTAGGAGAAAAACAAGGTTATGTAACTACTTTATTCGGTAGACCGATAAGAGTAAGAAGTTATTTTGAGTCTGGAGAATGGAAGTGGAAATCTTACGCTAAAAGAATGTGTGTAAATGGTACTATACAAGGCACTGGTGCAGATATCATGAAATATTGTCTAATAAAAGTATTTCAAAAGTTTTATAAAACTAATAGAACAAATGAAGTTAGATTTAAAAATATGATACATGATGAAATAAACTATCAGATGAGAAAAGACAAACTATTTGATTTATTACCTGAAGTAATGGACATTATGAGAGTTCAAAGACCAGATTGGGAATTCCCTATGGAAGTTGGTTTAGAGATGGGAAATAGATGGGGACAATCAGTTCCATTTAGATTTAAAATCGAAAAAGTAGAAGGTGCTACTAGTAAAATATCAGGTGTAGAACCTAAAACTGACCCAGTAGATAAGAAAACTATTTGTAATACATTCAAAGTTTCTGAAGAAGATAATGTAGAAGAGGAAGCTTCAGAGGAAGTAGAAGAGAAAGTAAAATTCACATGGGAGGAAGAAAAATATGAGTAAACCTAGCAATATTACTTGTTGGTTATTCAAGTGTCCAAAATGTGATAATAACAAACTTAAAGGTGTTAAATATAAAACTTATGAGATTTATACTTGTACTAAATGTAATTATAAATTTAGAAGGGAGATAGATAAAAATGAGTAAATCAGCATATCATTTCTGTCATAAATATAATAAGTACATTGATAAACTAAACAATACACAAGCAGGAGAAAAGCTACCTTGTGATAAAATATGTAAAGAATGTGAATATAATGATATAATATGGGTAGAGGAGGATGATTAAATGTTTAAAATTATAAATGAAAACGGAGAAGCTTTAGACACAAATATCGTAGACATAAATTCAAATGATGTAATTATAATAAAAGCTAACACTAATATGTCTATTGAAGAGCTAGTTGATATAAAACAAAAAGTCAAAGACATTTTTAAAGACAATAAAGTTTTAATATTAAACAAGAATATTGAATTAGATATTATAAAATCATCTGAAGATATGATTATTAAAGATGAGTCTGATAACATATTAAATAATATAGAAACTAAAAGAAAGGTGTTGAAAGGGTAATGTTAGTAAAGTTATATATTCATCCAAACAAATTAACTAATCTAAATAATAATGAAGCTGTATTAGCAAAGCAAATGCCTAATTCTCAATATGAAATAGAAGTTTTTATAGACACTAGAGAATATAACATATCATATCAACAGAATGGAGTTCTAGTTTCAAAGAAAACTTTTATACAAAGATTATTTAAGAAAGGATAGATACCAATGTTAAAGAAAGATATGCCTAAAGATAGATGGGGAATACCAGTTCCTGCTGAGATGTCTAAATCAATAGGATTAGATAAAGGTAAGCCAGTATACATAGATTTAGACAAATCTAATAATAGAATTATATTAACATCTTCTGAAAATGCTTCAGATGTCAATCTGGTAACCTCATCTGATAATACAGATAAGAAAGAATATACAGATGAAGAAATCATAGACTTAATTAGAATGATAATGAATGAGAACTACAATATTAAATCTGGTATAATGGACATAGTTTTAAATAGAAAACAGTCTATAAATTATAAAGTAGATAAAAAGAAACAAGAGAAATGTGGTCATTGCAATAGAATATTAAAAGATAATGAAAGACTAAGAGTAAATGGTAAAAGAATATGTAGTGATTGCAAGAAAATAGAAGTTCAAAAGTTCTTACTTTACTTAGAGAGGAGAAAACTTAATGCCAAAAAAGAAGAATCAAAAGAATAAAGAAAAAATAGAGTATACTTCTTCTACAGACGGTATAGATGTCAATAAAATACCTAAACCTGATATAAAAATAAAGAAAGATAGTAAAGTATTCGAAGATGATAAGAAAGAAACAATAAATAAAACTAATGACTTAGATATCGATTTAAGCAATATAGATATCAATTCAATGTTAGATGGAGAAGATAGTGGTAATTCATCTTCTATGAAAGTAGGAGAAGTAGTTAGTAATATTAGTGCATTAGATAGAGCTGCAGATATAGACAGTTTAAGTACTACTGAAAGTTTAGTTAGATATGCTTTTGCTAATAATGAGGACAAACCTATATTATTAGAGAAGCTACTATCTGATGGAGATGCTAGAATAAAAGAAATATCTACTATAAATGCACTTCAATCACAATTAAATATAACAAAACTAGCAGCATTAGAACAGACTGTTTTAAACGATATTATATATAAAGTCAATAACATTTCATTTCTAAGTTTACAAGATGAATTATCTATATTTACAACTATAAATACTGCAAAAGAAAAAGCTCAGAAACAGATATTTGATTATATTAAAATGTCTAGAGATTTTAGCTCTATGCCTACAATATATAGACAATTAGTAGACAAGCTTATGATTATGCCAGATGATAAAGTTACTAGATTAAAGACAATTCCTGAGCTGATGGAACTTCCAGATGAACTTTGGAATAGAATTATTGAAATAGTTGAAATATATAATAAAAGATAATTATCAGAATTAAATCTGAATCATTTTTATAGCTAAAATAATAAATTATATTATAAAGTATTAACTTTTATCAGATTTAAATCTGAAATAAATTAAAGATATTAGTGGTATTTTCTACTAATATCTTTATTAAATTGTAATGCAGAAATGATTAGCATAATATAAATATATAATGTGAAAGGATGATTATATGGAACAACCTAGAAGTTTTACAAGTTCTCCATATTGGGATTATATGAAAAAGGGAATATGTCCATGTTGTGGAGGAGCTAAACATAAATCAAATCAAAATGATATAAGACAAATATTAGCATTAAAATATAATAAAACAAAACAACAGAATAAAGGTGGTAATAATGAATAGAGATTATACAATAAACAAGAAGTTCCCTTTGAGCAATGACCAGAATGAAATTATAGAGTTCTTACTACAAAGACCTCAAGCATGTAATGCTGCACAAACTCGGACTGGGAAAGACCTATATGACGCTCAGTGCAGCTACTATAGCAATGTTACAAAGTAAAGATTTAGATACTATTGTACTATGTCCACAATGTGCTATTAAAGCTTTTAAAAGAGAACTTACTGAAAAGTTAAAAGTTAGATTTAATCTGCTTACCAGTGGTAAACCGATATTTCAACCTGGAGCTAGAATACATGTTATAACCCATACATCTATGAAAAAATATCAAGATTACGTAGATAGGCTTCATAATGAAGGCAAGAAACTATTGTTAATGATAGATGAAGCTCAAATTATGCATGATAGTAATAATCAGTTATATCAAATACTAGCACAAAGAAGACATTACTTTAATATAGTATGGGAAATGACAGCTACTCCATTAGGTAACAGTTTAACTGGTTTATATTGGCTTTTATTCTTTTTAAATCCAAAAATAGTTGGTAGCTTAGAAGATTTTAAGGAAAGATATTTTATTAGAACTTATAATCCGGTAGTTAGATGGTGTGGTAAATACCCTCATAAATATAAAAGAACTTTTAGAGAGGAAGTTATATTAGGTTATAAGAATTTAGATAGATTAGCTGAAATATTAAAAGACTATGTAATTATAAAGCAAAAATCTTATAATCTAAAATGGCACTATCATAAATTTAATATAACACCAGAGGAAACAGAGCAATATTTAATGGCTGGACAGGGTTTAAAAAGAGAGACTTCAGAAAAGAATTTTGCAGTAAGAATACATGATTTACAGATGGTAATAGACAATTTAGTAATACCTATAGATAGAAATGTGTTAGAACTTCAAATAAAAGATAAGTTAAAAGAAATGGGAAAAGAAGTAGATGATGAAATAGTAAAGAAGCTAGTAAAACAAAACTTAGAAAAAATGAACGAACATAGAAAAACTACTATAATGAAATCTAATTTAAGTAGCAAAGAGAAAGAATATTTGAAAGTAGTAGCAGATGAAATAAAACAAGGACATCCAGTTTTAACTTATTTAGATTATTCTGATGCAGTAGACAGATTAGAGATGCTGCTTAATAAAACTAAATCTATTACAGGAGTAAAACAAGTTCTAAAAGTTACTGGTTCAGTATCTTTAAAAGAAAGAGAAGTAGTAGAAGAAAGTATTAAAGAAGGAACTGTAGTTTTAATTACTTCTGCTGGTACAGAATCTATAAATCTTCAAAAATCTAATAGTATGATATTTTACGATGTACCATTTTCAGTTTTAACTTTTATACAAGCGGTAGGACGTATTACTCGTATGGATAGTAAATATTCAGAGCAACATATTCATATTATAGAAGCTACTGGAACTATAGATAGTTACAAAAGACTGTTAATAAACATGAACTCTAATTTAATAGAAACTATTTTTGGAGGAATTGAAACTCTTCCAGTAGAAATGTTAAAAATAGATAAATCTATGCAAGGAGTTCTAAAGAAAAAACTTCTATGGTGTTTTGATAATGATAGTTTATTGAATGAAGAAGAGATTAACATCTTATTAAAGGAAGCTATGGAAGAAAGAAACAGAAAAAGGAGAAAATAATGAGAGATTATATTTTAATGAAACTAAAGAATAATATTTTAGATTATCTAGATACTTTATCAGTAGAAGACAGATTTAAAGTATATTGTACTATAGGAAAAGACTTTTCTAAAGTACTAGATAAAAATGAATTAGATGATTTAGCAGAATTTGTTAAAACTGAAACTTTTCATAAATTAAATATAACACCTTATATATCAAATGATAATTCTGTAATATTAACTAGAGCTGATAAGAAAGATATAGTAATAATAGATGAAGGAGGTATACATTATGATGACAAAACAATCAGTTATAAATCAAATTAGTAAATATAATATAGACGTAAATAAAACTATGAATGACTTAGAAGAAGCTTTGAGCAATAAAAATATTTCATTTAATAATATAATAGCAGTAATTACTTATAATAGAGAAAGTGAAATGGAGTTTAGTCTTGTAACTACTCCAAGTCACGATATACATATTAAATCTAAAAAACTTTAAAATTTTTGAAGAAATTTTGAAAAAACTATTTACAAACTTAAAATAATGTGATATAATAGATACAGGTTAAACAAATAACAATAAATGATGGAGGTTTTAAAGATGGAAAAAATTTTAGATTTAGGAGAAATTCAATTATTACTAGATGGAAGTAAGTATTTTATTAAAAGAGATGGAGATGAAGTTTTATTCGATTTATCAGACAATTGGAGGTCAAACAAAAAGAACAAATATATGACAGATGCTACGAAAAAGCATTTACTTCAAATGATAGAAAGAAATCACTCACATAGAACTGGAGTACAAGACTTTATTTCTTGGTATAATAATATTTATGGAGGAACAGAAAATGTTAGATTATTTGATGATACAGTAGATACTACATCAAATAGTACTAACAAAAATACATCAAATGTAGATATGACACAAACAAATGCATTATTAGAAGAACTAAGAAATGAAATAAAAGCTCAAAATAATTTTGTACAAACTAATATATTAGAAGTTTTAGCTGATAAAATGTTACAAGTAAAAGCTGATGAAGTAGCTCAAAGATTAACTACTTCAATAGATAACTATATAGCTGAAAACTATGGTACATTACCACAAAAGTATGAATTTAAGTTACCTGATGGTACTATTAAAACAGATACTGGAATATATCATAAGGAGTTACCTAATATAATGAAATTTATTCAAGCAGACATTCCTTTATTACTATGTGGACCTGCTGGTTCTGGTAAAAACTTTACTTTAGAGAAAGCAGCTGAAAATCTAGGATTAGACTTTTATTTTACAAATGCAGTAACTCAAGAATACAAGCTTACTGGATTTATAGATGCACATGGTAATTATCAAGAAACTCAATTTTATAAAGCATTTAAAAATGGAGGAGTATTTTTCTTAGATGAAATGGATGCATCAGTTCCTGAAGCACTAATTATTTTAAATGCTGCTATTGCAAATAGATACTTTGATTTTCCAAATGGAAGAGTTACAGCTCATGAAAATTTTAGAATAGTAGCAGCTGCAAATACTTATGGTACTGGTTCAGATATAATATATGTAGGAAGAAATGTTTTAGATGGTGCAACATTAGATAGATTTGCAGTATTAGAATTTAATTATGATGAAAATGTAGAAAAAGATAAATGTCCAGATGAAGAGTTATATAGATTCTGTACAAGTTTAAGATATGAAATAAATAAAAGACAGTTAAGATATACTGTATCAGTAAGAGCAATGCAAAATGCTTATAAAATGCTTCAAATGGGATTTGACAAACAATATATAATTAAAACTGCAATAACTAAGTCAATGACAAAAGATGATATTAACAGTATAAAGTCAGATTTATGGTGTAATGAATGGTCAGATGAATTGAAAAAATTATATAATGTATAGGAGGTGTGGTAGATGATATTCAATAAATTTAGAGAAGGTAAAGTTACTAAAAATTACTATTACTTCAATAGTATTTCAGATTTATCACAATATATAGAAGATAATAAGAATAAAATAGAAAAAAGTGGTATAAGTTATTCTACTACATCACATGGAAATGACCCAGAAAACAGAGGTCAATACTCTTGGCATGGTTCAATGACTTTTAAAGAAGCATTTGATAAATTAGTAAATGGAGATATCGATTTAGCTAATAAAATAGAAGATATTGATATTGGTAATAAAGTGGATGTTGAAAAAATAGCTCAAAAATATGTAAATGATATTGTAGGAGTAATTCCACATGTACCTAACTCTATTATAGGTGTTCCACAATCTATGATAGATATTAGAAGAACTAGAGTAAGAACTAATAATAAAATAATAGATTTAATAATAGATTCATCAGTACACTGTGGAATAACTGCAGAAGACTATATTAGAGTTAGCAAATTATTTTTAAACATAGTAGATAAAATTGAAAAAATCGGTTATAGATGCAATATATACTATTCAATTACAAATTATGATGACTATTATAGAACTTACTATAATAATTGGTTGTTAAAACTTAAAGGGTCTGAAGAACCTTTCAATAAATATAAATGTGCATTCGTTATAGGTAGTTTAGCAATGTTCAGAAGAATAGGTTTTAGATTGATAGAACTTGGAGATAGCAGCAGAGCAGATAAGGGAGAGTATGGATGTTTAGCTGCAAATAAAACTACTATAAATTTAATAAATGACAATCTTAAAATTTCAATGATACTTTCAAAAAACCCTAAAATAATCAGACTATATGATATGTTAAATGAAACAGAAGAAAGTGTAATCAAAAATATAGTAGATATAAATCAGAATGAACACAGATAAATTTATATTAGAGTAGTTATATATTATATTAGATAGAATAATCTAAATAATCTATAACTATTTTAAATTTGAAAGGAGAATATAATTATGGCTATAAAGAAATTAGTTCAAACAGGAGAAGATAATGAAGGTAACTTCAATGTAATGGATGGTTTAAGTTTTGCACAAGCATTAAATAATAATGCAGATGAATTAGGTACAGAAACTAAAGTTGATTTAGATACACATAATACACCTGAACATTTAGCTAAAGCTGTAAAAGAACAAATCGGTAAAACTGGATGGCATACACCTGGAGGACCTGACGATATTCCAACACATGAAGAACAAGGAGCTCCAGTATATTCACCATCAGAATTAAAAGATGGTTTAGCTCAAATTTATAACAAAGAATTAGAAGATTAGGAGGAAATAACATGAGTAGATTAAATAATCAAACAAGTAGAGTAAACATATTAAAGGCTTTAAAAGAGTCTGAAAATAAATCTTTAAAAGAAAACTATGTAGTACAATATTTCTGGGGAAACGAAACTGGTTATGTTAAGAGAGATGGAGATAATTATGATAGAACTCCAAACAAAGACGAAGCTTTACACTTTGAAACAGAAGAGGAAGCTGAACATAATATGGAAGATATGAACCAATTCTTTGGAGGTAGAGCTAAACTACAAGTAATCACAGAAAGCTCTTTAAAAGAGTCTGATGAAGTAGTTTATGCTGATGATGTTAATTCAGCTAAATTAAATGAAGATGCTACATATAGAAGATACAGAGTTTCATTTTATGTAGATACAAATGAAATGAACAATATGGACATAGAAGAAAAAGTAGATAACCTGCTTAAAGGTTCTGGTTTAGCTTCAGCTGATGAAACAATAGATGTAGAAATGATTGAGGAATTAGGAGAATCTGCTGCAGAAGAGTCTAGTATGTGGGAAGATTCTTTAAAAGAAGATAGAGTTTTTAGAAAACTTTATAAAGGTGATAAATTTAAAAATCCAAACGGAGTAGTAGTTACTATAATAGATGTAGATGAAGAGCATAAATTAGATGGAGAACCTCAAGTAACTTATAGATTTGAAGATGGAAGTAAAACTACTAAGTGTTATAAACAAAGTTCAGTAAATTCTATGTTGGACCAAAATAGATATGAGAAAATCGACTAGTAACAGGAGGTGAAACTTAATGTCTGCAGTAAAATTAAATGAGTTAATGAACTCTGGAGAAGTAAAAGAGATACAAAAATCTAACAAAAAAGGAGTTCTAAGAACTGTAGTAGCTAAAATTACAGACTATTTAGCAAATAGAAACGGAAGAGTTTACCCACGAAGAATATGGGAAAAAGCTTGTAACTCTGATTTAGTAAAAGAGCAAGTAGCTTGTAACTGTTTCTTTGGAGAAGCTAATCACCCATTTGATGACAGAATGGATATAGATTTAACTAACGTTTCTCATGCTATTAAAGATATAAATGTTAAAGATGATGGTGTATATGCTACTATAGATATATTAGACACTCCATCTGGAAACATAATAGATAAACTAATGGAATATGGTTCTAAAATAGGTATTTCATCAAGAGGATGTGGTTCATTAAATGAAAGTACTAATGAAGTTCAAGATGATTATCAATTATTTGCTTTTGATATAGTAGCTAGACCTTCAGTAGCAGCTGCTAGACTAACTGAAAGTGAAGAATTGATGAAACAAGGTAAAGTAATCATGACAGAATCTGAAATTAAATCTGTTTTAAGTAATTATAGAGCTAATGTTTTAAATGAATCAGGTTATACTCAGATGAAAGAAAGTGTTAATACTAATAATATTATTAAACAACTTATGAAAGAGTCTCAAGAATTAAATAGAAAGTAGAGGTATAAATTATGAGAAAGTAGAGGTATAAATTATGAAAGCTTTAAATAATGAAAACGTGGGAAGAAACATTATGAGAATTTTAAACGAAAGCGTAAATTTTAATAAGTTACCTAAACCTACTAATAATACTAATTTTGAAGGTTTTAATACTAGTAAAGTTGCTGATGGCTATTCTAATTATCAAGAATTTTTAGATAATCCAGAAGTGGCCAAAGAAAAAGGTTTTACAGATGTATATGTTACTGAGATGACTCCTCAAGAATATATGGACTTATGTAGACTATACGTGGCTACAAATACTGAAGATGATTTAGATAAACTAACTGATATGAACAGTGAATATAAAAACTTTGCTAAAACTTGTCATGAATATGCTGAAAAAATGAAGTCTGGAGAAAACTTTCCTCTTTTAATATTAGATACACATTGGAAAGAACAAGATGGTAGACATAGAGCTGGAGCTGCATATATAAATGGCTATGACAAAGTACCAGTATTATTATGCTATTAAGGAGATAACTATGAGAAGAACTATTAGACTAATAGAAAGTCAAAACATATTAAATAAAAAGTTATTTAAAAATCAAAAACTTATTCCTGAAGTAAGAGAACATTTGTTAAAAATAGCTCAAGAGTTTTTAGATAATTTTTCTATAGATATATTAGTAGACGATATTAACTTAATAGGCTCTAATGCTGGCTATAATTATAAATCTAAGTCAGATATTGATTTACATATTATAACCGATTTTACACAGTATCCAGCAGATGTAGATATTATCGATGAATTATTCAATGCTAAAAAGAATAATTTTAATAGTAATTATGATATCACAATAAAGGATTTAGAAGTAGAACTTTATATAGAAGATGTTAATAATCCAGCTGATACTAATGGAAGATATTCTATAAAAGACGATACTTGGTTACAAGAGCCTACTTACATAGAAGAACCTCCAGTAAATAAAGAGTTAGTAGAAGAATATACTGATAAAATAGAAGAAGTTATTAAATCTAAGGATTTAGCTAAAATAGATAGTCTTATAGATGAAATATGGGATAGACGTAAAAATGATGTAAAACAATATGGTTTTATAGGAGAGTTTAATCTAGTATTTAAGTCTTTAAGAGCTAAAGGATTATTAGATAAATTAAGAAAGACAAAAACTGAAGTTACTTCAGAAGAATTAAGTTTAGAGTAAAGGAGTCTTGAAATTTGGAAAGAGAAGAGCAAAAACAAATTAGAGATAAAATAATTGAAAAACTTAAATCTATAGGTGAAGAAATTAGAGAAAATGAAGACTCTGAGTCTGTATCTATTAGAGCATCTCAAATGGATGTTTTATTAGATACTATTAGATTTTTAGATAGATACGATGAAAATGTAAAAGTGTTAAACAAATATTGGATAGAAAAACATCAACAAGAAAAATTTAAAGAAAGATAGGAGTAATTTATGATAACTGTTTATACAGGACCAATGTTTGCAGGTAAGTCTAGTAAATTGATAGAAAAATATGCTAGTATTCATAATGTACATAGAGTACTAGCTTTTAAACCGTCAAAAGATACTAGAGATAAGACTAAAATAAAATCTAGAGAATATATTAAAACTATCGATGCTATAGTAATTAAGAAATTTGAAGATATATTAAAATATGTAAGTAATGACTGTAAAGTTATTATGATAGATGAAGCTCAATTTATAGAAGGTGACCCTAAAGTATTACTAAATTTATCTATAAAAGAAGAAGCTGACATATATGTTGCTGGATTATCATTGACCTCTGAGCAAGAACCTTTTGGAAAAATGCCAGAGATTTTAGCTTTAGCAGACAGAATAATTTTTATACAGTCAGACTGTCATTTTTGTGGAAGACCAGCACAATTTACAAAATGTTTAGAGAAAAAAGATGAAGAAATTTTAGTCGGTTCAGATCAGTACATACCAGTATGCAAATATTGTATGAGAGATAGATTTTAAATCTGATATGATTTAGTGAGGCCTCAGAATTAAATCTGAGACCTTTTCTGTGTTAGTTAATATAATTTTATATCTAAAAATGAGAAAATGTTAGTTTTTTACACTTTATTATATACAATATTAGGAAGAAGCTATATTGAAATTAGCTTCAATTTAAATTAAGGAGGAATATAAGATGGTAATTGATACTTTAGCTTTAAAAGAAGCAGATGCACTTATCAAGAAACATGAATCTATGATATCTGCAGTAGACAATGCTTTAAAAGAATCAGCCTCATTTGAAGCTATGGATTCTAACAAAAAAGCTAACTTAGCTATCATGTTAGAAAACGTTAGCAATCAAGTTGAAGCTAAAGCACCTAGAGTATTAACAGAATCTGGAACACAAGTTGTAGATATTGCTAAAAAGATGGAATATTTAAACTTAACAGCTGCTGTTATGCCTACACTAGTTGCTGAAGATATAGTTTCTGTACAAGCTCAAAAACAAAAAGCTGCTACAGCATTCTATATTAAATATGAATATGGTTCAAACAGAGGAGCAATAAAAGCAGGAGATAATATCTCTAACTTTATGCAAGTTGGACCAGATGCAGATAAAATACCAGCTGCATTTAATTATTCAGGAGAACTAATTGAGGATGAAGAAGTAGTTCAAGATGTTACAACAGGAAACTTTGTAACAGCTTGGAAACCAGTAGTTCCTGGTTCATTAACATTCTTAGTTGGTGGAGCTGAATATACAGATGACGGAGCTGGAAATGTTACTGATGGAACAACTAATGTTGGTACAATTGATTATTCTACAGGTATTGTTGAATTTACTACTGCTACAGTAATTGATGATACAAAAATTACTTACGAGCAAGATTTAACAATAGCTCCAGTAGATGTACCAGAAGTTAAAATGGAAGTAAAAGAAGTTGTTATGGTTGCTAAACCACGTAAATTAAGAGGAGGATTCTCTTTAGATGCTGCTTTTGATTTAAGTGCTACACAAAACATAGATCTTCAATCATTACTTCAAAACTTAAAAGTAGATGAAATTAGAAGTGAAATAGATGGAGAAATAATGAACGACTTATTAAATACAGGAACAGGAATGCAAGTTACATTCAACATTGCAGTACCTTTCGGTATTACAAAAGTAGATCACTATGATTCATTGATGCAAACTTTAATAGCTGGTGCTAATAAAGTTAGAACTAAAACAAGAAGAGTTACTCCAAACATCTTATTAGTAGGTGAAACTGGAGCTAATATTCTTGAATCAATGACTAAATTCAAAGCTGCTGCTTCATTAGGTAGTGCTGGACCACATATTTTAGGAACTCTAGCTAATAGATTCTTATGTGTATATTCTCCATACTACCCAGCTGATAGAGGAGTTATTGCATATAGAGGAGATGTTATAATCGATACTGGCTATATCTATGGACCATATATGCCAATTATAGCTACTCAATATATCATGGGAGCAGATTTCTACCGGAGATCAACGGAGTGGCTACAAGTTACTCAAAGAAATTAGTTTGCAAAGACTTCTATTGTAACATACTATTCACTAACGTTACAGCCTAGAAGTTAATGATACCAATCATTTGAGAATATATTATTGTCTTTAATGAATGAGATAAAATAGATGGTAAGTAGATAGATTTAATTATCTAAACTGCCATCTATTTTTATGAAATATATCTTTAGCTCAAAGATTTGCAACTTCCTATTTACATTTTAAGCATAATAGTATATAATAGTAATAGGAGGTAATTAAATTAAAATGAAATGTTTAATTTGTGGAAAAGAGTGTAAAAATTTGGAAGCTCATATTCGTAGACTTCATAAAATAAGTAAAGAAGAATATAAAGTAAAATATAATTATGACGGTCCTTTTATGATATCAATGTCTGATGAAGCTAAAGCTAAAATGATTGAAAAGAAAAAAGGTAAAACACCTTGGAATAAAGGCTTAACTAAAGAAACTGACTCTAGAATTAAGTCAACTGTTGGGAGAAAAATAACAGAAGAGCAAAAAGCTTTAATATCTAAAAGAACTAAAGAAGCAATGCAAAGACCAGAAGTAAAAGAAAAACTAAAAGAGATACATAAAAATTTTCATACTGAAAGACCAGAAGTAAGACGTAAAATAGCTGAAGCTTCTATAAAACACTGGGAAGATGGAGCTTATGCTAATAAATGTGCAAATAATCGATTTGGTGTAAAAACTGAATATAATGGAATATTGTTTAGAAGTAAAACTGAAGCTAAATTTGCTAAGTATTTTGATGATAATAACATTAAGTATGAATATGAAAACTACATTTTTAAATATAAACAAATCGATGGTTTAGAGCATAATTATAGACCAGATTTTTATTTACCAGAATATGATATATTTATCGAAGTAAAAAGTAAAATAGTTATGACAAACTTAGTTAAAGCTAAATTAGAAAGTGTAAAATCATCTGGGAAAAGAATAATTATAGCTGATTTAAAAATGTTACCTCAACTAAAATACATATTATAGATTATGCGGGTATAGGATAGTGGTTAATCTACTGTGCTTCCGACCCAGTGACCGGAGTTCGATTCTCCGTACCCGCTCCATAATTTATGAATAAAATGTTTACAAATTGAAAATAATGTTATATAATAAATATAGGAGGTAGTTATAGAATGAATAGGCTAAGAAGATTGCTATTAAAAGAAGACATAGGGATAGATATACTAAATAAACTAAATGAGCGTGAATTACTAGAGATGGCTTATAGTAAGAAAAGAATTGAAGATATATTAGAAAATATATGTCCTAAAATAAGAGAACATCTGATTAAGTGTTATCTGTGGAAAGATAACAACGCTTTAAATCATTGGAAAACTGAAATATTTTCAATGCTACATCAGATGTATATGTTAAAGAATGTTAATAGACTTCCAACTTATAATGAAATATACAGATGGTTTTTAGAAACACAGTTTGAACTGATAGAAGATGGCACAGATAACGATGTAAATACAGTAAAATATCTAGAGAAAAAAGAAGTTCCACAGTATAACAAAACTAATTTAATAAATTTTCAAAAGAGTTATTTTGAGTGGTTATTAAAAGAATTATGCTCTAAGGGTAACGTATCTATAGAAGAAGTATTTAATAAAATAGATAGTTTGTTAAACTAGATAATGTATAAAATCTATAAAATTGGTTATTATAATATTAAATCATCTATTGGAGGTAATAATATGAGCAGATATTTTATAGATTTAGAATTAGACATTGAAAGTAAAGATTGGTTAGAGCATGATAAAGATAGTTATTCTGACATAAATTTTAGCATTAAAGCTAAAGATACTAGAAAGAAACCGCCTTGTATAGCAGAATATAGATTAGAAGGTGAATTAGATGACTTAAAAGAGTTTTTAGCTTATGAATATAACCCTGGTGAAATTGGTACAGAAAATAAAGAACTCCTTTCATTATATAACTCCATAACAGAGATAAAGCAATAGAACTATATTAACTAGTTATGAAAAAGCTTCAGATTTAATTCTGGAGCTTTTATTTTGCAATCATATATATTATATTATAGATTATGATTGAAAGGAGTAATCAAAAATGAGTAATAAGTTTAATGCAAGACTAAGTTTTAAAGGAGACGGTGAGTTAACAGTAACTTTACCAATTGTTGGACAAATATCAATATGGGCTGGAAGAGATATTTATTTGAAAGGAGCTACTCAAGAAATTATAGAGTACTTAAGACAATATAGAGTTTTAAAATTAGAACATAAATTAAATGGAGATGCTAAAGGATGCTATAAAGTAATAGAAGTTGCAGATATAGATAGAATACCTAAAAATGCTTTTAGACCAGTAGCAGCACCTAAAACAGAACATATTTCAGATTTAAAGGCTCAAATGATGAAAGCTAATGAAATGACTAATTTTGATAATGAAGTAATTACAGAAGCTGGACAAGAAACTGCTGAAGAGTTACAAGCTAAATTAGATGCTAAACAAAAAGAAGAAGATGCTAAAATAGACCCAGAAGTAGCTAGAAAAAATAGAGCTGAAGAAGATGCTAAAAAGAATGAAGAAATAGACAGTGAAGGGAACACTGAAGAAGATTTAGAAGGTGAATCTGAAGAAGCTACAGAAGAATCTAATGAACCAGCAGAACTTCCAGAAGATTTAGCTAAAATAGAAATTACTACTGGTAAAGAGAAGGGTAAAACTATAGGACAATTAGATGAAAGATCTCTTAGAAAATTAGCTAGATACTCTAATCAACCAGAAGAAAAAGAAGCAGCTAAACAAGCTTTAGAGATATTATTCCCTGCAAACTAATTATT
Source organism: Bacilli bacterium (assembly GCA_017405445.1). Taxonomy (GTDB): domain Bacteria; phylum Bacillota_I; class Bacilli_A; order RF39; family UBA660; genus UBA3789. The sequence continues at coordinate 127,561 of JAFRAK010000039.1, forward strand.
GGAGGTAATAAATATGCTTACTGAAAAAGTAGTTTTAGACAACGTAATAAAATATGTTAGAACTATGCTAGGAGATAAAACTGTAGAAGTAGAACTTACTAGAGCTGAACTATTAACTTTAATAGAACAGGCTCTACGTAAGTTAAGACCTTATTATAGTGGAGTAAGATATGTTCAAGCTAATGGTAAACAGATTGATGTATCTAATCATGACCCTATAGCAGTATCTAGAGTATGGAATGCTGGAGATATTCAATACAATACTATTCAAGACATAATGTTTGGTGGAGTAGGTCTTATGATTTATGATATCAATTTTATGCAAAGATTTGAAATGATGAAAGCTTATCAAATGTTATGGAATGAATTATCTAATCAAAAAGGAGAAAACTTCAGACTTTTAAATAATACAATATACTTAGATGGTTATCTAGATAATGCATTGATAGAAATGACTGTTAATCTTAAAACTATAACAGATGTAGAAGAAAGCTCTATGTATGCTGATTGGATTTTAGATTATACTTTAGCACTAGCTAAAGAAGTTTTAGGGAGAAAAAGAGGTAAAGCTACTTTACAAGGTAGCCCTATTCAGTTAGATGCTGCTCAATTATTATCTGAAGCTGCTAGTGAAAAGACACATCTTGAGGACCAACTAGTCGGAGACATATATGTTTACTAAGGAGGTTATACTATGAAGTTGAATTACTAAAGCTATAAGGAGGTTATACTATGAAAAGAACTATAAAATTAACTGAAGAAAATCAACCTAATGATAAATTAAAATATAGCAAAATGAATGAAGTTTTAGATAGTATTATAAGTAGTTGTAACGAATTTAAATCTAAAATGAATAAAGATAGAGACTTCTATAGAAAAGATATAGATGACGTAAATGAGATTAAAGATAATTTAAAATCAACATTAGATGATATATTAAAGGAGAATAGAACATGAGAAGAACTATAAAGTTAATAGAAAAAGCATCTATTGACTGGAATAACTATCTTACTCCAGAAGAAGTAAAACGTTTTAAGTCTAAAGATGATAAAATAGAAGCAGCTGGAGAAATAATATATGATAAAGAATTTAAAGATAGACTAGAAGATTTTAAGAAATCTGGTTGGACAGATGAACAGTTAATAGATGATTTATTTAGTTTTGATTTGAATAAACATTTAACTGAAGGAATGCATTTATTTGCATTTGTTAAAGATGAAGATGGTAATAATAAAATAATAGAAGATAGTGATTATCCAGATAAAAAGTCTTTTGAGAATGATTTAAGAGCTAATGGTTATACTGTTAGAAGAATAAATGATGAAAAAGATATGTTTATTATGGACAATTCTGACTATAGAAGTTTAAATGAAGTAACTAATAAAATTAAACAAATAGAAAAAGACATAAAAGATGGTATAGCTTTACCATCAGAAAAAATAGAACTATCTAACTTAAAAGAACTGTTAAACAAAGTGAGGTGATTTAATTGAGTAGAAAACCTCGTGGAATATTAAATATGTCTGAAAGAGAATTAGAATACTATAGAAAAAACTTTAATGAAGCTGCAGAATTACATGGTAAAATAGGAAAACTTTATCAAATAGATAAAGAAACTCAAATAAATACTGACGAATATTACAATTATAAAACACCAGTAGATGTAGCTTATACTTTAAATGAAAATCCATCGAAAGCTCAATTATTAAAACTAGGATGGTATACTGAAGACGAAAGTTCTAAACCTTTACTATGTACATTAACTTTTTTAGATTATGATGGAAATCCTATATACCCTTCTGAAGGAGCTATAATAGAAGTTTCAGTAAGAAGTGACCCTCACAATCTTAAAGAATTTCAAACACAGAAATTTGATATAGTAAAAGTATCTACTGATTATGATTTATGTTTATTCACTTGTAATTTAGCACCACATAGAGACACATTAAGACCTATAGAGCCAGTTCCAACTGAAGTAGATATGTTTAATGAAAATCAATACTTCAAACGTAAAATGATAGGAGTAGAAGATTTAAAATGATTATATTAAATACAAAAGAGTTTTATCAAGACTCTAGATTAACTTTAAATATGTTTAAAAAGTTATTATATAATAATTATAATACATTAAAGCAAAATGACCCAGAAATCATTCTCGTGTTAACTAGAATATTCTCTGAGGATGATATTGATAGAGCTATTAAAAATATTTCTTTAGATAAACATAGAAATATAGTTATAGACAATCACATAAGAAGTAATGTAATACTTAGATATTTAGAATATGGAGGAGAAGCACTTAAAGCTCCTCATCTTCTATCTAAAGCTAAGAAAGATTTAGAGAGGAGGAGTTTAAATGTACAGTAATTTTAGCAAATTTGGTGAAGCGCTTAAAAATGTTTTAAAAAGCGTATTTGCTGGACAAGTAATAATGGAACCAGTAAACACTGCTTTTCAATATGCTACTAAACAAACTGACAACAAGTTACAATTTCCATTTATCAGTTTCTATCCAGATGCTAATATCGTTTTAGATAATGCTAATAATTCTATGGACCAATATCATGACGGTATGGCATTTCAAAATCCTCTTAACATCTATGATGAAGAAACTCATGAATTTAAGGGCAAGAATGAAAGACTAGCTAAAAATCAAAACTTCTTATATATTATTATAGGTTATCAAATAGATGTATGGGGAACTGACCGATTGTCTACTGAACAAGTAATGCAAGAACTAATCTTTTGGCTATATAGAAATCAACAAATTTCTGTAAAACTAATGGATGAAGATTTAAACTTTACTTTTTCAATAAATAATCAAATAGTAGACAATAGTGATTTATCTTTATACCAAACTCAAGGCAAAATTTATAGATATACTCTTAGTATTGATTTACAAGGAGTTTTATTAGAAACTAAAAACTTCTTCACGTTATTACACCCTATCATCAGAATTGATGAATTGAAAGAAAAGAAAGGAGAATAAGAGTATGGCAATACCTAATGTTACAGTTAATGTTAATGAATTATCTACAGCTGGATTAAATGTACTAGTACCATTTATACCAGCAATAATTCTAAAGACTAAAAGCGGACCTATTGGAACAATTGAAAGAATTAACAATGAGTCTGAGTTCATAGCAAAATTTGGACAATCAGATATAACTACACCAGCAGCTTATGCACTTCAAAAATATTTAAAGTTATATCAATATGCTTATGTTACTAGGGTAGCAAATGAAGATGAAGCATCTAAAGGTAGTTTAACATTATCTTTTGGTACTGAACATGAAATATTAAGTACTTTAGCAGAAGTACCTGAACAAACTGTTGAATTATTAAACAAACCAGTATCTGAAATGATAAGTACAGATACTAAAATTCTATCAAATGGAGCAGTAAAAGGAACTTTATATTACATTACAGGATGGACAGAGTTTGATGGAATGAATGTTGAAAATCAATCAGGTTACTATGTACCAGTTAAATTAAACGTTACAGGTGAAACTTTAACAATTAAGAAAAATGGTATAGTAACTAAAGAAGTTGAATTTGACCCAGAATTAGTTTTGAGAGTATCTCAAACAGATACTTTTGAAATTATAGTTGATGGAACTTCTATAATCACATTAAACTTTACTATGAGTGCATTTGACGGTTCAGCAGACCCTATTACAGATGTAGTTACTTTAGATTTAATCAAAGCTGAAACTAAATATGCTACTGATTTACAAAATGGAAAATCAGTAAAATTAGTATTTAATGCTACTAATGAAAAAATTTATATAGATGTTACAGATATTATGGGTAAAAATATAACTACTATAAAAGAAGACATTTCGATTGGAACTTTAAAAGCAGCTGAAAGAGATGCTGATGGAAATCTTATTGGAGGATTAGAATTTATATTAGATAAATTAGTAACTTCAGCTAATGCAATTTCTGGTATACCACTAGAATTTACAAACTTATTCACAGACAAAACTGAAACTGATGATGTTCCAACTATAGAGCAATTTACTGAAGGATTCGAAGGTTATATTCAAAACGGAAACTCAGGAAATGATGTAAATGTAGCTAATACTGACATCATGGATTTAATAGATTTATATAACTTCCAAGACTACCCAATCGATGAAATGGTTATTCCAGAATATAGAGATTATGAAGTAGTAAACTATGCAGTAGAAAAAGGTAAAGAAAACTTCTACAGAGTAATTGCTCAAGCTACTGGATTAACTATAGATGATATAAAAACTTCTGTACAAAATTATGTACAAGACAACAGAGGTTACTTAGAGATTTATGCTAACGATGTTACTTATGTAGATTTTACAGATGAAGATGGAAATTTAGTTCCTTGTCCAGTATCTGTAGCAGTATTAAATGCTTATGCAGCAGCAAATAGACAAAACCCTTGGTTATCTATAGCTGGTGTAAATAGAGGTACTTTAACACAAGTAACTGGATTAGTAATGAAAATGTCTAGAAGTGAAATGGATGAGTTGTACGACAACGTTATTCCAATTAACACTATCAATTATATAAGTTCTGTTGGATATGTAGTTTGGGGAAATAAAACTTCAGCTAAAGAGGAAGATACTAAAATATTTGACAGAGTAAATGTTGCTAGATTGATTACTTATATGAATAGAGAGTTAATTACTTATGGATGGCAATATTTATTTGAACCAATCACTTTAACATTATTTACAGAATTTAAAGCTTCACTTGAAAACTTATGTGAAAGCATAAAAGAAGAAGACGGTATAGAGGATTATGTAGTAATTTGCAATAGCTCAAATAATACTGATGAAACTATTGCTAAAAATGAATTACATGCACTAATTCAAGTAAAACCAACAGAAGCTTTAGAATATGTAATAATCGACTTAACTGGTACTGATACAATTACTATCAGTGTAGAAGAAACAG
>JAFRAK010000007.1 GCA_017405445.1 Bacilli bacterium
ATAAAGAAAAGAAAATAATTCTTATTACTTTAATAATAGGACTAATACTATTTATAGAATGGATCTTTATAATGATTAATGCAATAGAAGAACAAGAACAATTCTTATGGATTCATTTTGATAAACAAATACAAGAATTTACTCCAAAAGAAAAGAAAGATTATATGACGAAATCTTTCCAAGAAACATTTAAAAAAGAATTACTAGAATTAGAAAATTATCAAAAAGAGTATGATGAATTAAAAACAACATATCAAGTACAAACAACTGTAGATCCAAACTGGTTTGACTATTATTATTTTGGAATGGGTAATAGAAAAAAATACTATTATAAAGCAAATCAAATTATTGAGATTGATTCCAAAAAAGTAGTAAAAGAATTCGATGAAAAAGAACATTATTTAATTCCAAATCTTTATACTGTACTTATTGAAACAAAGAATGGAAAATTTATTAAAATAATGGAAGATGAAGATGGAGTTCATTTTATAGAGAATAATAAAGAAGAGATATTAGAAGGAACTGATAGAAAACTTTCATTAGAAACTTTTGAAAATCAAAAATATCAAAATGTAAAAAAAGTACTATATGGTGAATTATTATTTAATATTAAAGATAGTGTTATTTATCCCAATATTATTGTTTATCAAAATCCATGGTATCGTGATGCGGCAATTACTTGTATGGTATTAAAACAAACAAATAATACGGATTTAATCACAGATTGGGTAATGAATATCGAAGATATATATGATAGACAAAATAATGGAGTAGAAGAAGTAGATAATTTAGGAGAACTATTATATATTTTATCCACTCAAGAAAATAGAAGAGAAGACTTAATCAAAAGAATAGAAGAAGAAGCAGAAAGAATCGCAAGTTTGAATCCAAATGGATATTATCTTTATGGTAAAACAGATTTTGGAGATCAATATTTATATCAGAATTTATGGTATGAATTTGGACTAAGATCATTAGGAAAAACATCCTCATTTGATATAAATACTATTCCGGAAGATTTATATTCTAAGATGGCATGGTGGAGTAATTATTCACTAAATGATAAAACTCCATTCGAAACATCTAAAGAATATCCTTATCTAAGTTATGCCTCTAGACATAAATTAGGAGAAGGTGTAATTGTATTAAATGAAAATCTATATCCATTGTCATGGGAGTCTTTTGCATCTTCTGCAGTTTATCAAAATTATCAAGGATTAGAAAATGGGTTGAGTGAAGTAAACATTTCTCCTCTACATTCCTGGTCTGCTGCAGAATTATTATTATGGTTATTAGATGAAACAGGTAATTTAACAATTAATTAAAAACTTGTTATAATAAAAAGAAAAGTGGTGAGATAAAGAATGAAAAAACTATATCAGAATAATAAAGTATTTCTAAGAATATATATTTCTTTAATAATCTTAATATCTTTTTTAGAGATCATTCATTTTCATAAAATAACATTTTTCTTATTAAGTGTTACTTTAAATGTATTACTAATAAACATTTTAGTTATTACAAAAAAAACATTAAAAATTAAATTTAGTAAAATAGATTATGGTATTATTCTAGGAGCAATATTAATCGTCTATTTGTTTTATAGTATTAGTTTAATGACAAGAAATTTTATCTATTATTGGGATTATGCTTGTTACTACAAAATACAAATAGATACAATAGATGCATTTCAGTCTGGAATCTTTCATGGATTAAAATCTTTTCTATCTTCAACATTTTCAGGAGAATATGGTAGTTTCTTATGTTTTATTCCACAAGTATTTTTTGGAATAACCAATAAAACACCAGATAGTTATGTATCTAGTTGTACAACAATATTCACTCCATATATTATCTATTCATTAGCTTTATTATTAAAAACAGGAATGAATATTCTAAAGAGTAAAAAACAAGAATTAGTACTAGGAACATCTTTATTCATTTTTATCTTAATGCCAATTTATCATGCAACAGCATTACTAGGTCAACCAGATTTTTTTGGATTATTCTTTATATTTTTAATTATTGCTCTCACAATAAATTATAATTTTGAAAAATTAGAATTAGAAAGATTAATTGTATTATTTCTAGTAAATTATTTTTTACTAATTAGTAGAAGATGGTATGTATATTTTATGATATCTTATTATCTTTGCTATGGAATAAGTGTAATAATTAGTAATTGGAAAGATAAAAAGAAATTAAAAAGTATTTTAAAAAATGCAGGTGTCTTTATAGGAATAAGTTTCTTAATATATGGAATTACGTTGTTCCCATTAATTAAAAATATTCTAGTAAATGATTTTAAAAATCATTATGGATTTTATTTAAATGGAGGTTTTGAAGGAGAATTAGCCTCTCAAATAAAACATTTAGGATTTATTACGTTAATTTTAATAGGTATTGGTTTATTAATTGGTCTTATAAATAAAGACTATCGTAAATATACAATAATAAGTTTTCTACAAATATTTATAATGGTATTCTTATTTACTAGAATACAAAATATGGGTACTCATCATTCTTTAGTTTTATTACCATCTTATTATTATCTAATTCTAGTAATTATATTATTTTTTGAAAAATCAAACAGAAGTATTTTTATCAATACTTTAATAATTCTTATTTTAGGAATTAATTTCTTCAATGGAGTAGTTGGAACAAAGAACTTATTATTTACAGATATTTTATTAAAAGCTCCATATCAAGAAGATTATAAAGAAATGAAAAAAGTAGCTGACTGGCTACAAGATAATTTAAACGAAGAAAATACTGCATATATGATTACTCATAATAATATGTATAATCCAGATAAATTTAGGATGTTTTATATGCCAGATAAAACAATAGAGAAATATTTACCATATGGATCTGCTGTAGTAGGAGTACATAAATTTCCAATAGAATTATTTACTTCAAAATATATTATCACAACAACTCCATTTGAAAACATTTCAATAGAGAATAAATATGAAGAAGTATTTGAAGAATTAGTGAATGAAAACAAATTTAGTTTTGTGAAAAACTTTGATATGAATAATGGATATCAAATACTAATTTATGAAAGAGTAAAAGATGTAGATGAAGAAGAAATTAACAAGTATAAAATAATCTTAGAGGAAGAATCAAAAAAGTATCCTAAATTATATCAAAAAGTAATGGAAGACTATTTAAAATAAGCATCAAATTTGATGCTTATTTTGTTGTCTATTATTGTAAATAGGAAACATTTGTATCAATATAAAAGATAGAATTATGTTATTATAATAATATAGGATGTGAAGATATGAAAACAAAGCATTTCTTTGTAATTTTAATAGTATTATTGCTTTTACCATTAACAACCCATGCAGAAGATCATTATCTTTATGATGTATTAAAAAATGAAGCAGAAAGTGGAGGCCTTGCCAAAGAATATACTGGTGAACATCATGATTCATTTACAGAAGAACCAACTCATAAGATATATCATTGGTTTGGAAATGATTATGAAGAAGCAGATCAGATATTAGAAAAAAATAATGTTTTATTTGGAGGCTATTGTTGGCAAATGATAAGAACTACTGATACAGGAGGAGTAAAACTTCTTTACAGTGGACGTCCTTCGACAACACTTGAAAAAGAAAACTATACTTTATTAACAAATACCGGTAATTTTGTGTGGAACAATAAAAAGTATACTTGGGATACTATAGTTCCCATGACATCTAATGTTGAAATATCTTTCAAAATACCTAGTTTTGAAAAATATATAGTACTCATTATTTTTGAAACTGAATCATCTATAAATAGTAGTCTTAAAGTTTCAGTTGATGATGTTGTAAAATTTTCAAATAGTAGCAAAGGTTATAGTCATTTATTAGGAACTATCAATAATATTACAAATAATAATGCTATTAAAATTGAATATGTTGGTAATACAGATGAAAATAATAATATGAAATTGAGTATAAAGGTAATGAAAATCAATGATGTCGAAGGAAATAGTTGTGATAATTATGATTCATTTCAGAACTATTATGCATCATTGGAAAATGAAACAAAATATAATAACAAGTACAACTCTTTAGCATATGTAGGTTATATGTATAATACAAACAAAGCATATGAATATCAAGAAGGAAATTCTAATTCTGGAGTATTATTTGGCAATGATATTATTTATTCTAACGGAATGTATACATTGATTGACACAAGAACTGGTTCAAGTTCGAATCATCATTACACTTGTAACAACACTACAGGAACTTGCGAAAAAGTTAGATATTATTTTTACAATACTCAAAGATACTATGAATTATCAGGAGGAAAAAACATTAGTCAATTAATCGATGAGATGTTATATTCAGATGATGTTAACAAAACGGACTCAATTATTAAAACTACTATTGAAAATTGGTATAGTAATAATTTAAGTGATTATTCTTCTTATATAGAAGATACAATTTATTGTAATGATAGAAGTATATATGATTATGGAGCGTTTAATCCAAATGGTGGATTGCAACATAAAGAATTATTATTTGGAAGTTCAGAATTGAATCAATCTTTACTATGTAAGAATGATACGGATAAGTTTAGTTTATCCAATAATAAGGCCAAACTAAAGTATCCAATTGGCTTGGCTACTGTTTCTGAAATAGATTTAATTGGCAATACTAATGCAATGAGAACTGGTAATATATATTATTTAATGACACCGAAGAGTTTTACAAATGGAAATCGATATTCAGTTATATTTGGAATGTATGAAACAAATAACTGGTATGGTAGTGTTACAACCAATAATAACAGAGTAAGACCTGTTATTTCATTGAATAATACTACAAAAATTTCTTCTGGTAACGGAAGTACTATAAAACCTTATACCATAAAAAGCAAAAAATACAGTAATATAATAATAAATAATACAGAGAATGGTAATGTAATAACTGATACATTGAATAATATTGAAGAAAACACTAAAGTAATAATAGTTTTTCAACCAAATCCAGGATATAAATTATTATCTGTTCAGATAAAAGATTCTTTTGAAAATGAAGTTATATACCAATTAACCGAAAATGATAATGAATATTCATTTATCATGCCTGACTCAGATGTTACAATTACTCCAGTTTATGAAAAGATAAAATCAAGTATAAATGTAGAAATTATAAATGAAACAGAAGATTTAAATGTTGAATTAAATGATGTTACATCAGTAGAAGTAGGAGAAGAAGTAGATTTTAAAGTAAAACCTATTTATGGTTATGTTGTAAATGATATAACAATTACAGGAGAAAATGGAGAAGAAATAACCTATACGGAAGGAGATAATCCAAACGAATATACATTCACAATGCCAGAATATGATGTCACGATTACTCCAAGTTATGAAAGAAAAAAATCAAAAGTAATTCCAAAGACAAATACACCTGCAAAGGAATTCAAAATAGAAGTAGCAGATGCCCAAGCAGTTGTTTATGAAGATGAAGTGAAGTTTACAGTTATACCAGAAGATTCTTATGAGGTAACAAAAATTGATATTATAGATGAGGACGATAACTATATCGATTATCATAAAACAGAAATCAAAAATGAATATCAATTTAAGATGCCAGGAACAGATGTAGAAATAACACCATACTTTGAAAAAGCAAATCTAGTAAATCCTCAAACAGGAATTATAAAGAACTTAATTATATTGTTGGTAATCGTAAGCTTATCAACATTACTTGTACTAAAAAAGAAAAGTCATCATAATTAAGACTTCTTTTTTGATATATAGTGGGATATAATATACATAGAATAGGAAGTGTCTTATATGGTTAAAAGAATAAGAATAATATTAATAATAGTTCTATTACTTATACCATTTACTACTTATGCAGAAGATCATTATCTTTATGATGTATTAAAAAATGAAGCAGAAAGTGGAGGCCTTGCCAAAGAATATACTGGTGAACATCATGATTCATTTACAGAAGAACCTACTCACCAAATATATCATTGGTATGCAGATAATAATGATGAGGGGACAACAGTTGCGAATAAGAATAATGTATTATATGCCGATTATTGTTGGCAAATAGTGCGCACAACAGACACTGGAGGAACCAAATTATTGTATAGTGGTAAACCTCAAAATGGAAAATGCAATAATACAGGAGATAATTTAGGAATTAAAAAATCAAAGTATAATATTAGTAGTAATTACTTATCCTATGTTGGATATATGTATAATGCAAAATATAAAGCAAATCTCGAAAAACCAATAAATGGTGCAATTGCAGGTAATTCAGTAGAATGGATCAATAATCAGTATGTATTAAAAAATACAACTACTAATATAGATGATACACATCATTTTACATGTAATACTACTTCTGATACTTGTAGTAAAGTAAGGTATTATTACACAGGATACTATTATAAGATTAATTATTATTCCTATATTGAATTACAAAATGGTGAAACTGTTGAAAATGCTTTAAATAAAATGTTAAGTGCAAGTGATATAAATAGATTTAATTCAGACATAAAAATAGAAGTAGATTCATGGTATAAAGAAAACATGGTGCCTTACACTAGTGAATTAGAAAATACTATTTTTTGTAATGATAGACAACTTACCGATATTGGAGGTTTTGAACCAAATCATTCCTTAAATACAACAGGTGGGTTGAAGTTTCATAATGGTTTAGTATGTGAACAAGAAACAGATAAATTCTCAGTTGACAATAATAAAGCTAAATTGAATTATCCAATTGCTCTAATATCTTATTACGAAACTACAATGATTAAGAATATAAATGCCTTAAATGGGAATCCTTCTTATTCAACAATGACACCATCAGGTGTATCAGATAATGAGTTCTTGGTACATGGAGCTGGCATAGTTAATAATGAAACTCTAATTCGACCTGTAATATCATTAAACAATAGTGCAGTTGTATTATATGGTGATGGAACAAAAGACAATCCATATGTCGTTAATAAATCAGCAAAAAAATTGTATAAAGATATTATTTATTTAGATAAAAAAACAGACGCATGGAATAAAACATTTGGTATCATTCCAAATTCAAATAAAGATTATATAGTCTCAATCGTGGAAGGGGAAGACGCTAGTTTACTAAAACTAAAACGAAATGGTGAGACAATATGGAAATATGATATAAAAGATTTATTTCAAGAATATAGTCAAAAAAAATCATGTCTTATAAAAGATTTTGTATTAGATGAAGATGATAATATTTATGCACTGGCTACTGCATTTAATGAGGCAACATCTACTCAAGTCTCAAAAGTATGTAAATTTAATGATTCAGGTTCTTTAATAAAATGTAATTCTTTGCCAAATAATGGGGATAATTATTTATCTGTAAGAAGAATAGTATATAAAAACAATAAGATTTTTTATACATTTTATGAACAATCACTTACCTATAGTAATGGAGTTATCTCTGGAGTAGAGTATAATACATTAGTAAGACTAGATAAAGACTTAACAGAAGAAAAATCGATTATGTATTCATCGAAAAACTATTCTTATAGTTCCTCAGCTTATACAGTATCAGGAGAAGGTTATTCATCTCCTGTTAAGAATATAGTATTTGATAGTAATAATAATATATATGTAATAGCTGATAATTATTTTAGAATACAATCACCAAGATATGGAAACACAATAGTAAAAATTGACTCTAATTTCAATATAATTAAAGAATATACTATTAATTCAGCAAATGAATTGTATCGTTGCAATGCCATTGAATATGTAAATGATAATACTTTATTAGTATCAGTATCTTCTGGAGCTAATGTAAGCACTAATGAAAGTGTTACAAGCAAAACATATCTAATGAATTTAACAAATTCAACTTTTACTAAAGTATTAGATAATAATACTACAAGCATTACTAAACTTGGTAGTAATACATATTTTTTAAATGGAAAACTATATGATTCAAGTTTTACTGAAAAAGAAGAGTCACAAGAGTTGATAAATAATACTAGTTCAATTGCAAGTACATTTAATAATAATGGTGATTTGTACGTATCTACTAATAATACTACAACAACTTCAATTGGGTATGCTCTAAAAAATATAGAAGATTATTCAATCTCTATAATACAAGATCCAATTGTTGAAACTAATTTTGAGTTTGATAATGAAGATATAGATAATGTTTTTGAAGGGGAAAACGTAGTCTTTAGAGTTAGTATTCCTAATGGTTATGAGTTAAAAACAATTTTAGTTAAGAATTCCGATGATGAAACAATAGAATATCAAACAACTAGTAACGACAATGAATATTCATTTATTATGCCAGACTCTGATGTTGTAATTTCTCCATCATTTGAAAAAATAAAATCAAGTATAAATGTAGAAATTGTAAATGAAACCGAAGATGTAAATATTGAATTAAATGACGTAACATCAGTTGAAGTAGGAGAAGAAGTAGAATTTAAAGTAAAACCTATTTATGGTTATGTTGTAAAGGATATAAAGATTACTGGAGAAAATGGAGAAGAAATAACCTATACAGCAGGTGATAATCCAAATGAATATACATTTACAATGCCGGAATATGATGTAACAATTACTCCAACTTATGAAAGAAAAAAGTCAAAAGTAATTCCAAAGACAAATACACCTGCTAAGGAATTCAAAATAGAAGTAGCAGATGCACAAGCAGTAGTGTATGAAGATGAAGTGAAGTTTACGGTAGTACCACCAGATTCTTTTGAAGTATCAAAAATAGATATTATCGATGAAGATGATAATTACATTGATTATCATAAAACAGGAATAAAAAATGAGTATCAATTTAAAATGCCAGGAACAGATGTAGAAATAACACCATACTTTGAAAAAATAAACTTAGTGAATCCACAAACAAGTAACATAAAGAACTTAATAATACTGATATCAATGGCTATCATGATTTTATGTATAACAATATATTATAAAAAGATTAATAAAAAAGCAGTAGGAAACAATCTCTAGATTATTTCCTATAATGCTTTTTTTTATACCAAAAAAAAGATATAATATAATTGGAAGGATATCGTAATATGAGAAGAACAAAAAGAAGCAAGAAACAAATCATTATTGGTATTATTTCTAGTATTGTCCTAGTACTCACAATAGGATATTCTTTTTTGTCTTTAAATTTACGTATTTCAGGACTTGCTCATATCGGAGCAGTATGGAATATTTATTTTGATAATATTGTAATCAATCAAGATAGTGTAAGTTTATCAGTAGGTGATATCGAGCCAGAAATAGATGAAGATAATGATTGTAAGATTAATTATAAAGTAACTCTTACTCCAGGAGACTTCTATGAATTTACTTTTGATATTGTAAATTCTGGAACAATAGACGGAATGATTAGTGATATCATTACAAGACTAAATAATGATGCAACGGCAACGCTTCCAAGTTATATAGATTATACTGTGTCTTATTCAGATGATGTGGTCCTAGAAACCAATCAACAGTTACTTGCGGGAACTACGGAAACTCTAAAAGTAAAAGTTGAATTCAAAGATGAAGAAAATGTTCCTGAGTCTGAAACACTACCTTTAAGTTTTGAACAACCTTATATCAAGAAAACAAATGCAGGAACTAAAGTAAAGCATCCTCAACCTTTATACAATGTATTACAAGATGAGGCAAATAGTGGAAGTGGATTAGCCGTACAATATACAGGACAACATCATGATTCCTTCACAGAAGAACCATCTAAGAATATCTATCATTGGTATGCATCAAATGCGAATAATGCAAATACTATTCGAACTAAAAACAATGTAATATTTGCAAATCACTGTTGGCAAATGATTAGAACAACAGATACTGGAGGAGTAAAATTACTCTATAATGGAGAAGTGGATAATAACCAATGCTTAGATACTAGAGGAACCCATTTTGGTTATGGGGGGAAGGATAGTATTTATTTAAGTAGAAATTATTGGTATGGAACTGATTATTATTATGATGAAGAAGATAATAAATTTCATCTCACAGGAACTATTGAACAATTATCATGGAATAATAATACTTATCAAAATATAATTGGAAAGTATACATGTATTTCTTCAAATAGGGATGATTCTTGTTCCAAACTTTATTATGTAGATAATTATTCTTCAAGTAATTATGCATATGGATTTTATCTAGTATCTGATGCTGTTTATTCACAATATGGTAAACTACCTTTTAATTATACTGATACTTCCATGAGTGATATAGGATATATGTATGGAGAAAAATATTTGTATAAAAAAATGAATAATTATGGTTATATAAACTTGTATACTAACAATACTTCTTTGTTTACATCTATTAGTTTATCATCATATTCGCAAATGTGGGTTGCAGATTCAATTTCATATGATAATTCAAATAATACTTATTCTCTTACAAATCCATTAAACGTAACTCCAAGTACTGACTATTCATCTCTTGTTGGAAAATATTCTTTCTTTAATTCAGATGTATCGTATGTTTCGACTTCAATAAAATATATAGCTTATACAAATTCAGCAAATATGTATTATATAACTTTAAGTGGAGGGGAAGATATATCATCTAAAGAACCTTTAGTATATGGTGATTCCATAGTAAAAAACAATAATGGTTCTTATACCATTCAAGGTTATTCTAATTACACATATCTTGATATTGCTAGTGGTATATCTAATAAGTATTCATGTGATAATGGGGGAATTACTTGTACGAATCCAAAATTGATAACATCTTTATCCTATTCTAGTAATTCATATATTAATCTTTCAGATCAAATATTAATTGCAAAAAACCATAATGAACTAACACTTACTGACTATATATTAGTATCATATTATGATCTTTTACACAATACTGATGACTACAGTGATTATATTTTAAGTTGTGGTAATACTGATTACATTTGTACAGATAATAATCTTATAGCAATTCATGATATATCAAATAATAGAATCCGATATATTAATAATAGGTATTTTGGGACTAATGCTATTTGGGATGGACAAAAGTATATACTACAAAATACTATAGGAGTTGAAAATTATTATAATTATGATGCTCTTTCCAATCATCATTTTATGTGTTTAAATAAAGGCACAAAAGAATGCACAACATTACTATATTTATTTTCAATTGACGATGATACTTACAATCAAGCATTTCGTTATTATTATATAGAATTAAATAATGGAATAACAAGTATTAATAGTGTAATTAATAGTATGTTTCAAAATGTTCATAATTCTCCAATGAAAACTGGAATAGAGTTCTGGTATCAAAAATATATGTCTCTTTACGATACTTATATAGAAGATATTATTTATTGTAATAATCGCTATATTATTCAAAAGGGGGCTTGGGATGAGACTGGAGAAGAAAAAATGAATAGTAGATTTGCATTTATGAACTATAGTGGTAATACCAATTTTTCATGTCCTAATATAACCGATCAATTTAGTGTTGCTAATAATTTGGCACCATCTACTTATAAAGTTGGATTATTAACGAAACCAGAATTGATTGTTATGGGCAATAATACTATTATGAAATCAGGAGGGTCTTTTTCATTAATGAATCCATATGGATATGCTGCATATAATGGAGCATATATTACAGTGGTTGCTTCAAACGGATCTTATTTTATTGATAGTGGTATGAATAATGACTACCATTCATCTTCAAATAATGGTGTTCGCCCCTCTATATCTTTAATACCAGGGATTATGTTTACTGATGGGGATGGAAGTAAAGAACATCCATATATCATAAAAACAAATTTATAAGAAAGGAAAACTCTTATGAGAAAGAATAATAAACAAATGACAACTTATTTTATTCTATTCAGTTTACTTCTCATAGGAGTAGTCTATGCCATATTACAAGCAAATTTACAGATTAATGGAACAGCAAAAATTAAAAAAAATACATGGGATATTCATTTTGACAATATACAAGTAAACGAAAACTCTGTAAGTATAGGAACAGGAGATAGTGGAGCAGAAATTGACTCAGAAAACAATTGTAAAATAGATTTTGAAGTAACATTATCTTTACCAGGAGATTTCTATGAGTTTACAGTAGATGTTGTAAATGCTGGAACTATAGATGGAATGATAGGTGAATTAAATAAAATACTGAAAGTAAATAATGAAGTAGTAAGTGAAATACCAGGATATTTAGATTATTCTGTAACATATGCTGATGGAATGGAAATACAAGCAAACCATAAGTTAGAAGTAGGAGTTACGGAAACCTATAAAGTAAAATTAGTATTTAAAACAGATATTGAAGAACTACCTGAAGCTGCAACGATATCTACATCTCTCGAAACTCAGTATCTACAGGCAGATAGTAGTTCTGTTTATAGAGCAGATGCTAGTTTTGCAACAGATTCTTGGAGTGAAATAGTTTCAACATATAATACAGGAAATCTTACTAAACTAAATCAAGCAATGGAAGAAGGAACAACCAAAGAAGTACCACTAGACTTAGATAACGATGGAATAGCAGAGAAAACAGCACATGTAAGAATTGCTAATTTAAGTATACCATCAGAGTGTGAAACAACTGGATTTAGTCAGACAGCTTGTGGCTTTGTCATAGAGTTTGTAGAAGTAATTGATACCCATAGAATGAATCCATATGATCAAGATATAATTAGCAATGGGAATGGAAGCAAAGGAGGATGGGAATACTCTGATATGAGATCCTATCTCAATAGTACAAAATATTTGGAAGGAGAAATAGATGAGATAGATTATACATCATCAGGAATCTATAATGCCTTACCATCTGATTTAAAAAATAAAATCATTAATACAACAACAGTATCAGGGTATGGATACTATGACTCTGAAAACTTTACAACAATAGACAAATTATATTTATTATCTACAAAAGAAGTATTTGGAAAAGAAGGAACAAGTGGAGTAATAAATAGAGATACTGCAGAAATTGAAACGAGACAGTTAGATTATTATCTGTTAAAAAATGTTACTACATCAAGTTACTCAGGAGCAATAAAAAAGAATTTAAGCGGTGCATACTATTATTGGTGGTTGCGTTCGGCTGAAGCAAGATATACCACTACTTTTTATTCTATGAGCCAAACTTGGGGGGAACAACAAGTCAAAGCTTAAATCCAGGTGGAGTTTCCCCAGCATTCCGTATTGCTGAATAATATATGCATCTTTAAAGGATGCTTTTTTTGATTATTTGTTTTATAATAAAAATGAGGTGATACTATGACAGATATTAGTATTATTGTTCCTGCTTATAATGCAGAAAAGTATATTGAAAAATGTATAGATTCTTTAGTAAATCAAACAAAAAAAGAATTAGAATTTATTATTGTCAATGATGGTTCTACTGATCATACAGAAGAATTAATCAAGAAATATAAAGATGAAAGAATTAAGTATTTTAAAAATCCTAATCATGGAATAGGATTCACGAGAAATTTTGGAGTAGGTCATGCAACTGGTAAATATTTAATATTTTTAGATAGTGATGATTATATAGAAAATAATACTTGTGAAATATTATTTAACAAGATTACAAAAGATGATTTAGATATTGTTGTATGTAATTTTTATAAAGAATTTGAGTCTGGTGAAAAAGAAGAAATAAAAACTCCATATTTTGAAAATACTTCTTTAAAAGAAAATCCTGATATTATCACAGAATATCTATCACCATGGGCAAAAATATATAAGACATCATTTATAAAAGAAAACAAAATCAAATTCGTAGAAGATTTAAAATATGAAGATGCTCCTTTTGTAATAGAAGCATATGATAAAGCAAAAAAAATAGGAAAAGTAGAAGACTTTCTATTTCATTATATGATTCATCAAAATAGTGAAACTACAGTAAGAGATAGAAGATGTTTTGATATTATTAAGATTATTGATAAGATTAGAAATTATACAAAAGATAAAGATTATTTAAAAGAAAAAATAGATAAATTAACTGTTAGAATTCTAACAAATTATACAATTCAACAAAGAGTTCAAGTTGATCCAAATGTACAAAAAGAATTTATTGAAGAAGCATTTTCTTATTTAAAAAAAGAAATTCCAGATTATAAAAAGAATAAATATTATGAAAATAGGGGATTATTAAAAAGAACAATAGAAAAGAATATGTTTTTGACAAAACTATATTGTAAATTCTATAAAAAATAGAAAGGTTTCTTTATGAAAAACAGAATAAAATACTTAGATGGACTACGTTTTTATGCAATACTAAATGTTATTTTATTACATGTTATTGCGATTTTTCGTTGGAAATATTTTAATGTGAATACCTTGAATTTTTCTTTTTTAGCGTTTTTAGACTCTTTTACTAGAGTAGGTATTCCATTATTTTTTATGATTACTGGAATTCTGATGTTTCAAAAGAAAGATGAACCATATAAAGATTTTTTAAAAAAGAGAGTTCTAAAACTTGTAGATGCTTATTTAGTTGCTTGTATTGTTTATTATATTTATCATGTGATTGTAGATAAGACAGGAATATCTATCTATAATTTTTTAAGATTAACTACATCTCAATCTATAGAATATCATTTATGGTTTATGCCAGTAATCATTATGATTTACTTGTTTATTCCATTTTTAAAAAAAATTGCGATTCATTGTGACAAAAAAGAATTAGAGACATTGATCCTAGTTGTTTTTCTGTTGTCTAATGTTTTAATGGGCTGTAGAACATTACTAGATTCTAGAGGTTATGACTTAATGGGTCATTTTACAGTATCCAAACTATTAGGCTATAGTAATTATTTGTTTCTAGGATATTATCTACATAAATACTCTCCTAAAATATCAAAAAAATTGATAATAATGAGTATTTTATCAATTCTATTTATTCCTATTCTAAGTGTATTTATTAGTACCAATTCCATAAATGATTTCTTCTTAGATTCATTATCACCGCTAGTATTTTTTCCAAGTTGTTTAGTACTATTATTTTTTAAAGAAAAAGAGCCATTCCAAAAACAATATACTTTTTTTCATAAAATGAATCCATATATATTTTATGTATACTTAATTCATGTCCTTTTCTTATCAATTATTCATACTTTGTTTTTGAGAAGGTTTACAGAATATAATTTATTATTAGATCTTGTATATATAATAATTTTATTTGTAGTTGTATCAGTATTATCCTTTTCAAGTGTAATTCTATTTGAAAAGATTAGGAAGTGGTTAGAAAAACATCATGAAATAATAAGTTTAATTTTTATACAGTTTATTTCTTATTTCTTTATTCTATTCTTTTCTATTATTATCATTAATTTAATACTAAATCCATATCATTTTATAAAATGTAATTATTTGGATATGATACTTGGAATAATATTTATAATAGGATTATTCTATCTAATTAATAAATATAAAGATTTTATTTTTAAAAATAAAATCATTAATATTATTATGATAATTCTATATATTATTTTTCAAATAATCATAATTAATTGTTTTATGGTAAAACCTAGTTGGGATTTTGGATCTGTATATTTAATTGCGAGAGATTATGTCTTATTAAAAGATGCTACTCTAGGTTCAGCATATTTATATATGTGTGATAATAATATACCAATTACTTTATTCTTTGTAATTCTTTTTAAGATTGCGTGTTTTATTGGCTTAAAATCATATTTATTAGGAGTAGGAATTACTGTAAACTTAATCATAATTGATATTAGTTTATTCTATATATATTTATTACTAAATAGAATAAATAAGAATCTTGCTAAACCATTCTTTATCTTTTGTTTATTCTTTTCACCCTTAATATTTTATTTACCAATATTTTACACAGATACCATTACTTTACTATTTATTGTCATTCCACTTTATTATTTATATGAATATTTCTTTATAAAAAAGAATTTTCATAATATAATAATATCAGGGTTGTTTTTAGGAGTTGGAGGAGTATTAAAAGCTACTGTTTTCATTCCTTTTATCGCAATCATTATTTATGCTATTTTAAAAAGACAAAATGGTTATAAAACCTTTCTTACATGGATGATTTTTCTTGTATTAATTCCAGTAATGGGAAATAGAATGATTACACATACATTCTTTTCACAAGAACGATTAAAAGAAGAAAGAATTCCTATTAATCATTATATTATGATAGGTTTAGAAAATAATGGAGGATTTTCTGATTCACTATACAAACTAACAACAAATACATCTGGAGAAGAAAATCGTAAGAAAATAGAAAATGAAAGAATTAAGAATAGATTAGAAGAATTAAAGAAAAATCATGGATTTATAGCATTCTATAATCGTAAAATTAGTTATACTTGGACAGATGGTACCTTTTTCTCTTATGAAAAATTAAGAAGAAAACCATACCATAAAAAATATACAAAATATGTCTTATCAGATAAAGGAGAAGATAGATTATACCGAGCTTTATCAAATGCAAAATGGTTTATTCTATTACTATTAATGGTTGTCGGAACTGTTCTAAAAAAATATTTAAGAAAAGAACTAAGAGACTTTCAATTTATCCTAAATTTGAGTATAATAGGATTGTTGTTGTTTTTATTAATATGGGAGACTAGATCAAGATACTTAGTAAATTATTCTCCTATATTCTTAGTAAATGCATATATTGGATTAAATGCCATTATAAATTATTACAAAGAAAAGAAAATCAAGGAGTGAACTTATGAAAAATAAACTTGTTATTATATCAATTATTGTTTTATTAATGGTATTTACTTCATTAAGTACTTATGCAATTACAAAAGGAAAAGTTGAGGAAAAGACAAAGATGATAAATCAAAAAGAAAATATTGTTTTATTAGGGGATTCTATATTTGATTGGTATCCTACAGAAAAAATATATAGTGATTTACCAATTGTAAATAGCGGATTTGCAGGAAATACAACAAAAGATATTTTAAATGATATGGAAAATAGAATCTATAAATATAATCCTACAAAAGTATTTATTAATATTGGAACAAATGATATTGAATATGATGATAGTTCTAAAGTAAATGAACAAGTATATCAAAATATTGTATCTATTGTAGAACAAATTAAACAACATAGAAATAAATGTAAAGTCTATATTGTATCAATTTTACCAGTAAATAATAATATGCCAGGAGCAAATGGAAGACATAATTCTGAAATAAAAGAGATTAATCAAAAATTAAATGCATATGCCGCAACCAATGATGTTGTATATATCGATGCATATAATGAATTGTTAAGTAGTGATGGAATGTTTGATGGAGAATATACTTCAGATGGATTACATCCTAATAACTTAGGTTATGCAAAATTAACAGAAATTCTAATGAAATATATTTATGAATAAAGAAAGCAAAATGCTTTCTTAATTTTACAAGATTCTATATTATTGATATAATATAGAAGTGAAGAGAGGGATTCAAGTGGAAAAAGAAATAGCAATTAAAGTTACACATGTATATAAAGACTTTAAATTATACTATGATAAAGCTCATACATTAAAAGAAAAATTATTGTTTTTTTCCAGAAAGAATAAAGAAAAAGATAACATTTTACATGTTTTAAAAGATATTAATTTGGAAATTAAAAAAGGAGAAAGTGTAGCATTAATTGGTACAAATGGTAGTGGAAAATCTACTTTATTAAAACTAATGACGAGAATTATTTATCCAAATAAAGGTAAAATTACCACAAATGGAAAATTAACTTCTCTTTTAGAGTTAGGAGCAGGATTCCATGATGATTTTACAGGAAGAGAAAACATTTATTTTAATGCTTCTATTTTTGGATTAACTAGAGAACAAATAGATGCTAAAATAGATGAAATTATTAAATTCTCAGAATTAGAAGAATTTATTGATAATCCAGTTAGAACATATTCATCAGGAATGTATATGAGACTTGCTTTTTCTGTTGCAATTAATGTACAAGCAGAAATCTTATTAATTGATGAAATTCTAGCAGTAGGAGATGCTCATTTTCAAGAAAAATGTTTTGCAAAATTAATGGAATTAAAAAATGAAGGAAAAACAATTGTAATTGTTACACACGATAGTGGAAAAGTAAGACAATTCTGTAATAGAGCTGTTTGGTTATATGAAGGAGAAATCCGTATGGATGGAGCTGTACCAGAAGTGCTAGAAGAATATATGAAGGTTTGTGGGTGATTGTATGAACGTATTTAAAGAATTATATAATTATCGTGAACTATTAAAAACGAATATTAAAAAAGAAATAAGAGGAAAATATAAAGGATCTTGGTTAGGAGTAGTATGGACATTCTTAAATCCATTATTAATGTTAATGGTTTATGCATTTGTATTTCCTTACATCTTAAGAATTAATGTTGAAAATTATACTATTTTTATGATAGTTGCCTTAATACCATGGACATTCTTTACAAATGCAATCACTATAGGAACTAGTTCTGTGACAATGAATGGTGGTATTTTAAAGAAAGTGTATTTTCCAAGAGAAATTATTCCTTTATCAGTAACAATATCTCAATTAATAAACTTTTTAATTACCTGTTTAATCATGTTTGGATTTATTCTATTCAGTGGAGTAGGTTTTTCTATTCATGCATTATTATTTCCTGTATTAGTATTAATTGAATTTCTATTATGTTTAGGATTTAATTTAATCTTATCCGCAATAACAGTATTTGTAAATGATGTAGCTCATTTCGTACAAATCGCAATAACTTTAGGTTTTTATGGAACACCAATTGTTTATCTATCATCAATGTTGCCTGATAAATTCCAATGGGTAATGCATGTAAATCCAATGGCAGTAATAGTAGAAGGCTTCCGTTCTGTTATGTTTTATCATACTTGGCCAGATTTTCAATGGGTACTTATTTGGGCAGTATTAAGTGTTTTACTTGTGGTAGTAGGTTATATCATTTTCAAAAAATTAGAAAAAACATTTGTAGAAGAGTTATAATTAACTCTTTTTTGGCATTGTAGGAGGTGTTTCTATGGATTATAAAAAACATCCAGGAAAAGAAATAAAAAAATATGGAGAATATCAAAAGAAAAATCCTGTTATTAGTATTATTACGCCTTTTTATAATACAGGAAAAGAAATAGAAGAAACATATCATTCTATTATGAATCAAACATATCCATACTTTGAATGGATTATAGTAGATGATGGATCAACTAATGAAGAATCTGTTAAGTTATTAGATGAACTTTCAAAAAGAGACGATAGAATTAAAAAATTTACAATTAAAAATGGAGGACCTTCTATCGCAAGAGACTATGGAATTAAAAATACTTCTAATACCAAATATATCTTCTTTTTAGATAGTGATGATATGATTGATAAAACAGCATTAGAATGTTTTTATTGGACATTAGAAACGCATAAAGAAGCATCTTTTACATATAGTACAACTGTAAATTTTGGAACAAGAGAATTTATTTGGGAGAATTATTTCTCTCTAGAACGAGAAAAAGAAGAGAATTTAATCACAATAGCTTCTATGGTAAAAAAAGAGGATTTATTGGAAGTAGGTTGTTTTGGAATAAAAGAAAAAGCAATGTATGAAGATTGGAATTTATGGTTAAAACTATTAAAAGCAGGAAAAAAACCAATACGAGTAAGTGCTCCATTATTCTGGTATAGACAATCTGAAAACGGAGAATTTCAACGTGCAAATAAAAACCAAGAAGCTGCTATGAAATATATAAATGAAACAGCAGCTGATATTCCAGATAATATATTAGAAGCAATACAATTTCCTCGAGTAGAAAAAAATACCCAAATAGATTTAGATAAAATGATATTGCCAAGTTATGAAAAAGAAAAAGATGTATTATTATTCTTCCTTACAGAAAAAAATTCTATAGAAGAAATAAAAGAATTATCAAAAAAATATCATGTAATAACCTTCTCAACATCTCCTCTAGATTATACTCTACGTCAAGGATATGAGGAGTATTCTGATGTTTATGATTTATCTTCATTCTTAGATCGAGTAGATTATTTAGCTTTTACAGATTATATAGTTTCTTCAATAAAAGTGAGTCAAGTAATCATAAATGATAATACTTATGGAACTTATATGATTTCATATTTAAGTCATAAATATAAAGAGTTGAATTTAAAAAATGATAATAAAGAATTAGAAGAATTAATTTATGAATTATCAATAGAAAAAGATAATGAAGCTTATCGTAAAATAGTAGAAAAATATTATAAAGATAAGTTTGATATAGATATTAATAAAAAAGAAAAAAATCCTAGAAGAAGTCGTCATTTAAAATATTTCTTAAAAAGAATACATGCAGAAAAAGATTTTTACTTTTTAAAGACTTTCTATGAAAACTTTATCAATCTTTTAAAAAGTATTATTGATTTTCTATATAGTTTATTACTTGCGATACCAGCTTTTATTGTATTCTTATTCAAATGTATTAAAAGAATTCTTTCGAAACCATTTAGATAAAAGATACCTTAGTATCTTTTATTTTTATATAAATAGACAATTCTTTAAAATAATAGTAAAATAAGAATTGAAAAGGAGAGATGATGTCATGAAAAAATGTGTAATCATCATGAATCCTAATAGCGGAAAAAAGAAAAAAATAACAACATATCAAGGATTATATGACATATTAAGAAATTATGGATATGATACAGATATTATTTTTACAAAAGAAAAGGGAGATGCCAAAAGAATTATTCAAGCAATTGATCAATCTGTTAGTTTAGTAATTAGTGCTGGAGGAGATGGAACACTTAATGAAATAGTTGCGGGAAATCTTTTAAGAACAAAACCACTTACTATCGCA
The DNA here is from genome assembly GCA_017405445.1 of Bacilli bacterium. Taxonomy (GTDB): domain Bacteria; phylum Bacillota_I; class Bacilli_A; order RF39; family UBA660; genus UBA3789. The sequence goes on from JAFRAK010000007.1 coordinate 20,829, forward strand.
CCTCTTCCTTTAGGTAGTACCAACGACGTAGGAAATATGCTTGGACTGGATGAAGATGTTTACCATAATTTAGAAAATATTTTAAGAGGAAAAGCTAAAAAAATAGATATTTGTTATATCAACGAAACACCATTTGTTTATGTTGCATGTTTAGGGGATTATGTTGATATGGCATTTGATACTCCTAGAGAATTAAAAGAAAAATATGGAAATATGGCTTATGTTATTTATGGAATCAAACAAATGAAGAATAAGATTAATAGTTATAACATAAGATTTAAAGTAAATGGTAAAGAATATGAAGGACAATATTCGATGATTTTCATTTCAAATTCTTCTAGAATAGCAGGACAACCAGATTTATATAATGAAGTTAAATTAGATGATAGTAAATTTGAAGTAGCTCTTGCAAATCCAAAAACAAGGAAAGAGTTTTTAAGATTACTAGCTAAAATAGATACAATGGATATTACAGAAATAACAGAAATTGCTCATTATCAGACAGATCATTTTGAAATAAAATTTATTGATCTACCAAAAACATCATGGTGTATTGATGGAGAAGAATATAAGGAAAAAACAGATACTTTTGTTTTTCGAGTAGAACAAAATATGAAAATGCAAATACCAAAAGAGAATATTCAAAACCTTTTTGAAGAATAGAAGGTGTAGTTATGAAAAAATCCTATAAAAAAGATAGACAAAGATTAACTAAAACAGAAAAGAAAAAAAGAAAAATTAATCAAACAATCAATCTAATCTTGAGAGCATTGGTTGTTTTAAGTATGATTAGTCAAATATTAAATCATAACTGGAATAATGTTTTATTATGTATTTTTACATTAATATTATTCACATTACCTGAAATCATTTCAAAAACAGTAAATATTACAATACCTACAACTTTAGAAATAAGCGTTTACTTATTTATCTTTGCATCTGCTTTTTTAGGAGAGGTTCAAAATTTTTATGAAATTTTTACACATTGGGATACAATTTTACATACCTTAAATGGATTTTTATGTGCAGCAATAGGATTCTCATTAATTGATACAATTAATCATAACGAAGATTATCATATTAATATGTCACCAGCTTTTGCTGCTTTAGTTGCATTCTCTTTTTCTATGACAGTAGGAGTAGTTTGGGAATTTGCAGAATACTCTGCTGATCAATATCTTGGCAAAGATATGCAAAAAGATAAAATCATACAAGAGTTTCAATCAATTAAAATAAACGAAACAGGAGAAAATATTCCAATTCCAATAAAAGATATTAATAAAACAGAACTCTATAATAGTAAAGGAGAAAAAATTTTAACTGTAGAAGGAGGATATCTTGATATTGGTATTCATGACACGATGAAAGATTTAATTGTCAACTTTATTGGAGCTTTTGTATTCTCTATATTTGGATATTTATATACGAAAAATAAAGAAGGATATCGTTTCTTAGAAATAATATTATTTAAAACAAACAAATCATCACAAAAATTGGAGTAAAACAATATGAAAAAGAAAAGAAATAAATCAAAATTTGCGATTAAACTATTAATGTGTTTAGTCTATATTGGAATAGCTTATATCTTATTTAAATGTTCTTATTCAATGTTTCAAGATAAAAATAAAGCAATATCTTGGTCTGAAGTAGAAAATACAGAAGATTATAGTTATATTAAAATAAACAAGATGTCAGAAAAATTTGCTTTTTTTAAAGAAGAAAACATTGGCATTCATTTTGTTATAGAAAATGAAGAAGATGGACAGTGGCATACTTATTTAATTGCGATTAATGAAGATAATTATGATGATTATAAAGCAATAATTGATTATTCATATGAAAGAACTGATGTGGAACCAGATCCTATTACAGTGTATGGTTATCCTAGAATTACAAGCCCAGAATTAAGAAATTTAGCAATTAAAAATATCACGAATTTTCTACCTGCAGAAAATGAAGTAGTAATTGCAGAAGAAAATTATGAAGCATATTTAACGAATAGTTATTTGGATACAACAAGAGAAAGAGTAGATAAATTTAATATTATGTTATTTGTATTATTACTATTAATGTTTATGGTAATTGCTCTTTTAATCGCAACAATACTAGGAAGAGATAGAATTGTTGATAAAGTTGATAAACATTTAGATGAAGAAATTGATCGAGCAAGAGTAATGCTTCACAGAAATAAAAAAGATAAACAGTAAACTCTGTTTATTTTTTTTAATTGGAATGCTATAATAATTCTAGAAAATAGAAAGTATGTGATATCATGAGTTATAAAAATAAAAAGATTACTACTTATTTTATAATAATTGCCTTTGCATTAGTTGCAGGCACTATCTATGCTTTACTACAAGCAACATTAGATATTGATGGATCTTCTTTAATAAAATCAGGTACTTGGGATATCCATTTTGCAAATATTCAAGTAACACCAGGAAGTGTGTCAATTGGAACAGGAGACTCTGCCGCAACAATTGATCCAGGAAACAACTGCAAAGTTGATTTTAGTGTTTCGTTAGCTATTCCAGGAGATTTTTATGAGTTTACGGTAGATGTTGTAAATGCTGGAACAATAGATGGAATGCTTAATACTTTTGTAAAAACGTTAAAAGTAAATAACGAGGTGGTCAGTACTTTACCAGAATACATAACATATTCAGTAACATATGTTGATGGAATCGAACTTCAACAATATCAATTACTAGGTGCAGGAGAAACAGAAACCTATAAAATACGTATTGAACTTGATAGTTCATTAGAGGTAATGCCACCAGCATCAACCATAACAGCAAATATTGCACTAGATTTTATTCAAGCAGATAGTGGAGCAATAAAAGTACCACATCCACAAACATTACTAGATACCATTGCTGAAAATGCTGTTATCGATAATATAGCAAGTACCTATGTAACAAATGCTAATGGAATACAATTTAATGCGATATCAAGTGATACGAATGGTAAAGGAATATATTTAAGAGCAGGAACCGAAAATGATACCTATCCGATATATTACTATAGAGGAGACGTCGATAATAATCATGTCAAATTTGCTAACTTCTGTTGGAAGATAGTCAGAACAACCGATACCGGTGGAGTAAAACTAATCTATGATGGAGTACCTTCAAATGAAGGAGCATGCAACAACACCAGAAAAGCTACGAATATAAGTACAACAAATATAAAATTTAATGAAAATTATAACAGTCCAGCATATGTCGGATATATGTATGGAGATGTATATACCGATAGTAGTGCAACAGGCACCAATTGGTATTATGGACCAGATGTAACATATGAAAATGGAACATATACCTTAACGTCAAAAGGAAGTTATAATGTGGAGAAGAAAAGTACAATATCAGGAACAAACTTAAACTATCACCATTATACATGCGGAAGTGAGGAAGCAACAACATGTACAAGTGTCAGATATGTCTATAAAGCAGATGCTAATGTATATTATATAACATTAACAGATGGTAAAAAAGTCGAAGATGCCTTGTCAGAAATGTTTAGTAATACGACAAATTCAACAATAAAGACAGCGATAGATACATGGTATCAAAGTAATATGACAAGTTATACGAATAAACTAGAAGATACGGTATATTGCAATGATAGAAGTATTTTTCAACTAGGTGGTTGGAATCCAGATGGAGGAAGTGCAACATCACCTTTACATTTTAGTGGATATAATAGAGCAAATACGACATATGCACCAAACTTAGGATGTACAAATAAGAATGATGCATTTACCGTAAAAGAAACAGGAACAGGGAATGGTAAGTTAACATATCCAGTAGGTTTACTTACAAGTGATGAAGCAATGCTTGCCGGAATGAAATATGTTGGTAAAGTAGTTAGTGCAAAAGTTAATTATTTAAATGCTAATGCGTCTTACTGGCTTGGCTCACCTCTCGGCTTCAGCGCTACCCCTGACGAGTTCTATGTCCGCGCTGGGAATCTTTACTTGTATGCTGTCGATTTTGCGGACGGTTGTCGCGTGGCCGTTTCACTTAAACCTGGAACACAAATCTCTGTAGGATCTGGAACTAGTAGTGATCCATACATTGTAGAATAATAAACTACTGATTTTCAGTAGTTTTTCTTTTTGTATTTTGATATAATAAAGACAAGGTGAGAACTATGAAATTTCAAGAAATTAGTGAAAAAGAATATAGAGAGTTTTGGCAGAATCATCCACTAAAAACATTTTTATCTGCTCCAGAAATATCAAAATTAAGAGAAAAACAGAATTGGAATACTAATTATGTAGGAGTAAAAGAGAATAATAAGTTAATTGCCGCAACCATGTTACTCTCTCATAAGAGACATTTTAATAAATGGGAGTTTTATTCTCCAAGAGGATATTTACTAGACTTTCATAATAAGGAGTTACTAGAGTTTTTTACTAACGGACTAAAAAAATACATCAAAGAAAAAAATGGTTATATCTTTCGAGTAGATCCTTATTTGAAATATAGACAAAGGAACATAGACGGAGATATTGAAGAGGATGGAGAAGATAATAGAGATGTAGTAGATGAGTTAAAATCTCTTGGCTTTAAAAAAGTATCAATTGAAGATACCGAACAAGTTATTTGGATGTTTTCTCTAGACTTAGAAGGTAAAAGTGAAGAACAAATATTAAAAGAAATGAAACCAAATACTAGAAATCAAATAAAGAAAACAGAAAAATTTGGGATTACGGTTAATGAAATTGGTTATGATGAATTAGATCGTTTTCAAAGTATTATGGAAGAAACTTCTAAAAGAAAAGGATTTTCAAATAGAAAATTATCTTACTATCAAGAAATGTATAAACTATTTCATGATAAAGAAGAAATTAAATATTTTATTACAGAATTAAATCTTAAAAATTATGTAGAAGGATTAGAAAAAGAAAAAGAAGAAAAAGTAAATAAATTAAATAGTTTAAGTGATGCCAAATATAATGATGGAGAAAAGAAAAATCTAAATAATGAAATTGCATCCTTCGATAAAAGAATAGAAGAATCAAAAGAGATAATGAAAAATACTGGAAAAGATGTTATTACATTATCTGGTTCTATGTTTATGTTAATTAAGCCAGAAGTAATCTATTTATCTAGTGGTAATTATGAAGAATATATGAAGTTTAATTCTCAGTATTTAATTCAGTGGGAACTAATAAAATATGGAATACAACATGGATTTAAAAAGCATAATTTTTATGGAATACCTGCAAATATTAATGAACATCCTAAAGATTATGGAATTTATGAATTCAAAAGAGGATTTAATGGATATGTTGAAGAATTAATTGGAGAATATGAATTACCAATTACTTGGCATTATTATTTAATGAAAATAATTCATAAGATAAGGAAGTGAATTTATGCATAAAACATATAAAACAAAAGGTACTTGTTCTGTACAAATAGATTTTGATGTTGAAGATGGTAAAATTTACAATCTACAGTTTCTTGGTGGATGTAATGGAAATCTAAAAGGAATAGCTGCCTTAGTAGAAGGGCAAGATATTAAAGACGTAAAAGAAAAACTAAAAGGAATTAAATGTGGTTTTAAAGATACTTCTTGTCCAGATCAACTAGCAAGAGCACTAGAAGAAGTAGAAGAATAAAAAGAGGTGTAGTATGAAAAAAAAGTGGTTAATTCTTATTCCTATTTTAATCATTATTTTTGTAGGTGGTTATCTCATTTTAAAACAAATGATTTGGAATTATAAAGTCGCTCATGCCGAAAAAATAGTAGAACTAGCTAGAAATGATGTATTTGTCTATAGTGATATGAGAATTAGTAAATTAATAAAATCAATTAATGGAGATTTAGATACAAATCCTAAAATTGATACGACGAAGCTAGGTCCACAAACAGTAAAATTTAAATATACAACTTTTGAAGGATACCCAGTATCCTATGAAGTAGAAATAGAAGTTGTGGATGTTACTCCTCCAGAAATATTTTCAACAAAAACAAAAACAATCTATACAAATTTTGAAGGGAATTTAGAAGAACATTTATTCTGTGGAGATAATTATGATTCAGAACCAAAATGTAGTATTGAAGGAGAATATGATACAAAAACACCTGGTTCTTATGATATTAAGTTTATTGGAGAAGATGCATCTGGAAATAGAAAAGAAAATAATTTTACATTAATTGTTAAAAATCCTCCTAAATCAACATCCTATGGAGTAGATGAGGCTAATGCATTTAAATTTTCTGAACTAACAGAAAAATATGCTGGAGAAAATAGAAAATTTGGAATTGATGTTTCTCAACATCAAGGAGATATAGATTTCCAAAAAGTAAAAGATGCAGGAGTGGAATTTGCATATATTAGAGTAGGTCGTGGAGGAGGGGTTGGCAAAGAACCAGTTTTAGATAAAAAATTCGAACAGAATATTAAAGGATTTAACTCTGTAGGAATACCAGTAGGAATCTATTTCTATTCTTATGCAATTAATCAAAAAGAAGTAGAAAGAGATGCGAAATGGGTAGTGAAACAACTAAAAAACTATAAAGTAGATTTAGAAGTTGCATATGATTATGAAGATTGGCAAGATTATCAAGAGTATAAACTGAGTTTCTACGAACTTACACAAGTTGCGAATACTTTTAATGATTATATGAAGAAAAATGGATATGAAGGAATGTTATATGGATCAAAATATTATATCGATAATATTTGGTTTAAACAAAGTTATCCAATATGGTTAGCACATTATACAACTAAAACAGATTATCAAGGATATAAGGTATGGCAATTATCAGATGAAGGAAAAGTACCAGGAATTGATGGTTTAGTGGATCTTAATATTCGATATGAATAAAAAAACAGAAGTTAAACTTCTGTTGGAATCAAATAAGAAAATGCTGGAATATTTCTTATAATCATAAATAGAATGAATAATCCAATTAGGATATATATTGTTAATAAAGAAGGGACATAAAAGACCTTCTTTTTTATATAAATAATTAATGCAACGATAAAATAAATAATTCCTATTATGAATAGTATAAATAAAAATGGATTATAACGAAATGCTTGATAAAAATCAAATTTGATAATTGAATCTATCATTCTCATTCCACCACATCCACTACACCAAATATGAAAATATTTGTAGAATGGGCATTCATAAGAAATAAGATGTAATAGAATAAATACAATTATAAAACTAAAAAAAGCAAGAAAGAAAATCTTAAAAAAAGATTTTGGATTAGAAAGTGAATTCACTAGGGATTTCAATATCTGGAAAATCAAAATTTGGGATTTCAATAGTAGGTACTGTTATACGGAAAGTTCCAACTAATAAGTATAATAAAACAATAATTCCTGAAATAACAATTCCTGCAATTGCAAATCCTTTTCCATTTCCATCATATTTCTTTGCTTGTGCTAGTCCTACAATTGAAAATATAAGTCCAATAACATTAAAAGCGCCACAACATAAAACTGCAGATACTAAAGAAATAACAAATCCAGCTATTGCCATTCCATTTGTTTTTTTAGAAGAACTTTTATTACTAGTGGTAGTTTGTTGATCCATTTTTTTTATGGCACTAGGAACTTTTTCTCCACAGTTAGGACAAAAAACATCAGTTTTTGATAATTCTTTTCCACATTTACCACAATATTTTTCCATAATATACCTCTTTTCTTAAAAAAATTATATCTCTTTTTACTGGAATAATCAAATATATCGCGATATTTGGACAATATAATGATCTTGTTTTGTCATTTTTAATACTTGGTCATATCGATATTTTCCAACTTTACGAATACTAAAAATATCTCCTTCTTTTAATTTATAATCATATTTTGTTAAAATATCATAATTTAAAAATACTTGTTTATCTTGAATAATATCAAGTACATTTCCTCTAGAAGTATGTAAAATACTAGATAAAACATTATCAATTCTTAAACTAGATACAATTAATTCTAGTACTTCGTAATCTCGATGATAATCTTCTAGAGTAGATAAAGATACTTTTTCTACTTCGACTTTACAATTTCTTACTTGATGGAAATTTGCTTCAAAATAGTTTTCTACAATAGGTAATATATAAATATAATAATGATGATCAACTAGTATAATATCTCCAAATAAATCATCTGAAATGTTAAGAGAATACATTGTACCTAAAATATCTTGATGTCGAAGATCTACATTACAATGAATTTCATATAAACATACATCTGGAGTTTTATCTTTATAAAGAATATTTTTTTCACTATCAGGATAGGGTTTATATATCGTATAATCTTTCTTTTTTAAATGAGAAGTTATTTCATGAACTTCTTTTTGATTTAAAAAATAAGTAGATCCATTATTATGAAATCTTGTTAGATTCTTTTGCGTTGTATACATAAATTTCACCTATACCTATTATAACAAAAAAAGACTTTATAAATAGTCTTTTAATTGTTCGACAAATTTTTCTTGCATTTTAACAAATTTTTCACAAATATGATGTACCTTTTTATCCATCTTTTTATGATTTAATATTTTTCTACCTTCAATAATACCCATAACAGTACCATTTATCATAATTTCGGCTACTTTAGAATTACTTCCATCAAATATCGTATCTTTCATAATACCATACCAAGCCATTACCTTTTCAGGCATATTTACTTCATGTATTTCATCATCTGAATAATGGTGATATAAATCTTTTATTTCTAAAGAAATAGAATCATATCTTTCTTTATATTCTTCTAATAAATCTGCTAAAGAGTGTTCATCTACTTTTTTTAAAATCATATCAATTGCTTCAACACCCATATCAGCACCCTTATGTAATTCATCTAAAATATTAATATTATTATCCATAAATACCTCCATAAATAGAATGACCAATATTTTTGCTTTTATACTATTATTTACGAATAAATGGATTTGTAATATAATATAAGAAGAAAATAATTGAAAAATATGAAAAAAATGATATAATATACAAGAATTAAAAAAGGAGGTGGAATCTATGAAAAAAGTAGTAATTGGTATGAGTGGTGGAGTAGATTCATCTGTTGCGGCAATCATTCTACAAAAACAAGGTTATGAAGTAATAGGATTGTTTATGAGAAATTGGGATTCTCTAGCAGATGGAGAATTAAATGGACCTACAACAGATTCTGGAATTTGTCCTCAAGAAGAAGATTATAATGATGCAAAAGCAGTATGCGATAAATTAGGGATTCCTCTACATCGTAAGGATTTTGTAAAAGAATATTGGAATTATGTATTTACATACTTCTTAGATGAATTAAAAAATGGTCGTACACCAAATCCAGATATTATGTGTAACAAATATATTAAATTTGATATGTTTGCAGAAGAAGCTCGTAAATTAGGAGCAGATTATATCGCAACAGGACATTATGCTAGAATAAAAGATGGGAAATTACTAAGAGGAGTAGACGAAAATAAAGATCAAACTTATTTCTTATCTCAAGTATCGAAAGAACAATTTAAAAATGTATTATTCCCAATTGGTGATATGATAAAACCAGAAGTAAGAAAAATAGCAGAAGAATATGATCTAATTACGGCGAAAAAGAAAGATTCTACCGGAATATGTTTTATAGGAGAAAGAAACTTTAAAAACTTTTTAAAGAACTATTTACCTAATCAACCAGGTAATGTAGTTAATATTGATACAAATGAAGTAATTGGAAAACATATTGGTTTAATGAATTATACAATTGGTCAAAGAAAAGGATTAAATATTGGTGGAACAGAAGATAAAATGTTTGTTGTTGGAAAAGATCTAGCAAAGAACGTTTTGTATATTTGTTTAGGAGAAGATAATGAATATTTAATAAGTACTTCTTGTATAGTAGATCAAGTAAACTTTCTAGGAGAAGAAAAAATAAAGAAATGTACTGCTAAATTTAGATATAGACAACAAGATGTCCCTGTAGAATTAGAATGGTTAGACAATAATGAAGTATTAGTAAAATATCCACAAGGAGTAAAATCTGTAACTCCAGGACAAGCATGTGTTTTCTATGATGGAGAAGAATGTCTTGGTGGAGGTATTATTAAAGAAGTACAAAAAGATGGTAAAAAACTTTGGTACTTATAGGAGGTAGATTATGGATCAAAATAAAATAGGAAATTTTATCAAATCCATTCGTATAGAGAATAATTTAACTCAAAAAGATTTTGCTGATAAACTAGGAGTAACTCCTCAAGCTGTATCAAAATGGGAGAATGGAAAGAATATCCCAGATATCGCAATTATGAAAGATATTAGTGAAAAATTCCAAGTAAATATTGATGAAATACTAAATGGAGAAAAAATCTATCAAAGAAAATCATCTAAAATATCAATAATAATTCCAGTAATAATCTTATTATTAGGATTATTAATAATATTTCTAATAACAAACTCAACAAAGGATTTTGAGTTTAAAACAATTTCTTCTAAATGTAGTGATTTTAAAATTACAGGTAGTGCTGCCTATAATAAAGATAAAGCATCTATTTATATTTCTAATATAGAATTCTGTGGAAAAGAAGATATTGAAAAATATCAATCTATTACTTGTAAGTTATATGAAAAAAATAATAAAACAAAAACAGAATTAAGTGAATGTATAGAAAAGAATGATATCAGTTTAGAGAATTATTTAAAAGATGTAAATATAAATGTAAATAATTATTCTTCTATTTGTAAAAATCAATCTACAACGAAATTAGTATTAGAAATCAATGCTACAACAGAAAATAATAAGACAATTATTTATACAATTCCATTAAAATTAAATGATAACTGCAAATAATTCAATGAAAATTGAATTATTTTTTAATTATTAATAAAAAGATGTTATAATAGATACAAGGTGATGAAAATGAAAAAATTAGGAAAAATACTATTAATTGTAATTTTATTATTTGGATTAACTGCTTGTCATAAAGACAAAAGTGATGCATCAAAATTTAAAAAAGAATATGAATCTTTAAATGGTACTAAATCTCAATCAGGAAAAACCATTCGTACTGTTTCTATTGATAAAGAAAATCCAATGATTTATAAGACTGCAGATGAAATAGTTGAAATGATAGAAGGAAATGAATCTTTTGTAGTTTATTTTGGATTTGCTTCTTGTCCATGGTGTCGTTCTATGATAGAGACATTATTAAAGAGTGCAAAGGATAATAATATCAAAACAATTTATTATGTTGATGTATTAAATATTCGTGATAAATATGAAGTAAAAGATGGAAAACTTGAAAAGACAGAAGAAGGAACAGATAGCTATAATGAGTTAATTGATCTATTTGCTGAAGTACTAGATGATTATAAAGTAAAAACAGAAGATGGAGAAGAACTAGATACTAAAGAAAAAAGAATATATGCTCCTAATGTAGTAGCAGTAGTAAATGGTAAAGCAATTAAAATGATTGAAGGAACTAGTTCTAAATTAGAAGATCCATATTCTGAATTAACAGAAGATATGAAAACAGAAAGTTATAATTCATTTAAATGTTTATGGGAATGTCTAGAACAAGAATCAACAATTTGTACGAAAAATGCTTGTTAAGAAAAGGAACTGTATAGTTCCTTTTTGATATTTGTGTTATAATTAGTTTTAGGAGATGAGAATATGAAAAAGACATTTTTATTATGTATATTAGATGGATGTGGGTTAGCACCTAAGAATAAATATAATGCTTTTGATAATGCTAATAAACCTACATTGGATTATATAAGAGAGAATTATCCTCATACCATACTAGAAGCATCTGGTAAACCTGTAGGACTTCCAGATGGACAAATGGGTACGAGTGAAGTAGGACATATGAACATTGGTTCTGGAAGAATCTGTTATCAATCATTAGAAATGATTAATCATGCAATTGAAACAGGAGAGTTTTTTAAGAACAAAAATATTTTAAAAGTAATTGATCATGTAAAAGAAAATCATTCTAAATTACATGTAATGGGATTAATTAGTGATGGAGGAATTCATTCTCATACTTCTCATTTATTAGCACTAGTTGATATGTGTAAACAAAATGGAATTAAAGAAATCTATTTCCATTTATTTACAGATGGTAGAGATACTGGAGTAAAAACAGCTCAAAAGTGGATTAAAAAACTAGAAGATAAAATAGATGAGACTAAGTTAGGTACTATTACAACAATATCTGGTAGATATTATGCAATGGATAGAGATAATAATTATGATCGCCTAAAACTTGCTTATGATGCAATTTGTTATGGAATAGGAGAACATTATAATACTGTAAAAGAAGTATTTGAAGATCAATATAGTAAAGATATTACTGATGAGTTTATCTTACCTAGTATTATAAATGATGGAAAACTTGCAGATAACGATGGAATTATTGTATGGAATTATAGACCAGATCGTTTAAGAGAAATGTTTACCGCAATAACGAATCCTGAAGAATCTCCTATGGAAACTACAAATTTTAAGAATATTAAATTTGTATCTATGATGCCAATTAATGAAACAGTAAAAGGATTAACTGCTTTCGAGCATCAAGAAATTAATAATGGAATAGGAGAATATGTAGCATCTCTTGGAATGAGTCAATTGCGTATTGCGGAAACTGAAAAGTATGTACATGTAACTCATTTCTTTGATGGAGATAAAGATATAGAATTACCAAATGAAAAGAAAATATTAATTCCTTCTCCTAAAGTAGCAACCTATGATTTAAAACCTGAAATGAGTGCTGAAGAAATAACAGATAGTTTATTAAAAGAATTAGACAAAGACTATCTAGATTTAGTTATTCTAAATTATGCTAATGGAGATATGGTTGGTCATACAGGAGTTTATGACGCAGCAGTAACTGCAGTAGAATTTATGGATAAATGTGTTAAAAGACTATATGACAAAATAGAAGAAATTGGTGGTACCATGATTATTACAGCAGATCATGGAAACTGTGATGTTATGGTAAATCCTGATGGAACACCTTGTACAACACATACAACGAATCCAGTACCATTTTATATTACAAAGAAAGATGTTAAACTAAAAGAACATGGTAAACTAGCAGATATTGCCCCAACTATATTAGATGTAATGGGATTACCAATCCCTGTAGAAATAACAGGAGAATCTTTATTAATAGATTAGACACCAAAGGTGTCTTTTTTTGTAAAGTAAAAAAGTAATAACAATAATAATTATTATTATTGTATTATAATGGTAATATAGTAAGGTCATGAAAAAAACTCTATCATAAAAAATAAGGAGTAATTATGAACAAATATAAGAATAAAAAGAATCTTTATTTAATAATGTTATATTTAATACTATCCTTAGGAATCGTATATGCAATACTACATGCAAATTTACAAATCAATGGTACAGCAAAGATTCAGTCAAATAATTGGGATGTACATTTTGCTAATATAGAAGTAAATGAGTCAAGTGTAGCTCTTAATCAAGATGATAGTGGAGCAACAATAGATCCAGATAATAATTGTAAAATAGATTTTGAAGTAACATTATCTCTACCAGGAGACTTCTATGAATTTACAGTGGATGTTGAAAATTCTGGGACAATAGATGCTATGATTGGAACAATTTCTAAGACATTAAAGATAAATAACACAATTATAGATACAATACCAGAGTACTTGAATTATTCGATAACATATGATGATGGAATAGAAATACAGGAGCATCATAAATTATCAGCAGGAGAAAGTGAAACCTATCTTGTTCGATTAGAGTTTAAAACAGATATCGAAGAATTACCAAGTGCCACATCAATAGAAATGAGTTTAGAACCACAATATATTCAAGCAGATGAAACAGCCATACAAAAACCATTCAATGGATTTATTGATGGTAAGAGTTTCAATATTAAAGTTAAAAAATTAGCTGGAGATGCCTCTGCAAAACAATATTCAGATAATACTAGTATTTCAGCTTTTGTGAGATCAAATAATCCACCAGATATTAATTCCATGACGGAAGATAATATCATTTCAACAGGAGAAGATGTTATTTATGCTTGGATACAAGGAAGTGCATTATACTATTATACAGAATGTGAAAGACCATTATTAAATCCAGATGCTTCAGAGATGTTTCGTAATTTTCTTAATTTGTCATATTTACAATTAGATACAATTGATACATCTAAAACAAAAGATATGTCTTATATGTTTATGGATACTGGAGATAATGCTACAGGAATATACTTACCAATTGCTAACTGGGATACTTCTAATGTAAAAAAGATGAGACTGATGTTTTATTCTATTGCAACATCAGCATCAAGTTTTTCACTAGACTTATCAAACTGGGATGTATCAAATGTTACAGATATGTATGGAGCTTTTGAATCGATTGCTTCAGATATGGCTGGATCATTTTATTTAAATCTTACTGGCTGGAATACATCCAAGGTAGAAAATATGGACTACATGTTTATGCAAACAGCTTATAGAGCTTCAAAATGGGAAGTTGTAGGATTGGCAAACTGGGATGTTTCCAACGTAACTAGTATGTATGAAATGTTCGATCAAACTGGTGGAAAAGATCCTAATTTTAATTTGGACTTATCAAATTGGAAACCTTTACAAGTAACTAATATGCAGCAATTGTTTTATTTGGCCGGAGTGAATGCGACAACGTTTAATCTTAATCTACAGAATTGGAATGCACCTAAAGTCACAAATATGAAAATGATGTTTCTGCAAGCAGGAAGCAAGTCCACTTCTTTCACAATAAATATGACAAATTGGAATACGCCAAGTTTAACAGATATTAGTGAGATGTTTAATTATATAGGACCTTCTGCAACTGATTTTAATATTATTGGTTTATCTAGTTTAGATACTCAAAACGTCACAAATATGTATAAAGTTTTTTATGGTTCAGGTCAACATGCAACATCTTATACATTAGATGTTGCAACATGGAACACTTCAAATGTTACAAATATGTATAGTACATTTGAGCAAAGTGGATATTATTCTCCAACTTATAATGTAGATATTTCAAACTGGAACACTTCAAATGTCACGAATATGAATAGGATGTTTTATAGTGCAGGAAGAAATGCCACAACATGGAGTATCGGAGATATATCAAACTGGAACACCTCAAAAGTAACTACAACGATAGAAATGTTTTCTTATGCTGGAAATAACACAACAACTTGGAATATAGGAGATATATCAAACTGGAACACCTCAAAAGTCACCAATATGTCTTCTATGTTTTATTGTGCAGGCTATAAAGCCACAACATTTCATTTAGACTTATCAAATTGGAATACTTCTGAGGTTACTTATATGTCATCTATGTTCAACAGTGCAGGCTATAAATCCACAACATGGAGTATTGGAGATATATCAAACTGGGACACCTCAAAAGTCACTGATATGTATAGTATGTTTGAGTATGCAGGATATAATGCCACAACATTTAATTTAGATTTATCAAATTGGAATACTTCTGAGGTTATTTATATGTCATCTATGTTCAACAGTGCAGGCTATAAAGCTACAACATGGAGTATTGGAGATTTATCAAATTGGGATACCTCAAAAGTCACTTCAATGAGATCTATGTTTTCTTATGCCGGGTATAATGCCACAACATTTAGTTTAAATATATCAAACTGGAATACATCAAAAGTAACTGATATGTCATCTATGTTTTCTAATGCCGGTTATAATGTCTCAACTTTTAATTTAAGTATATCAAATTGGAACACCTCAAAAGTAACTAATATGTATTCAATGTTTGAATATGCAGGAAGAAGTGCAACAACATGGAGTATTGGAGATTTATCAAACTGGGATACCTCAAAAGTAACTAATATGTCTTATATGTTTTATTATGCAGGGTATAGTTCCACAACATGGAATAGTATAGGAACTTTAAAAGTATATGCCACGAATATTGGCAATATGTTCAACTATTGTATAAATGCAAAAGCTACATTAAAAATTTATAATAATCCTACAAATTATAGTGCTGTGTTTTCGAGTGCCGCTACAGCATCAGGTAGTTTAATTACCGTAGATTACACAAGTGTTGTTACAGATATTGATAAAATTATTGCGAAAAAGTCTAGTGATTCTAATGTTGTGAAAGGAAGTTTATTTACTGCATAGACAAAAGAAGATTTATTTCTTCTTTTCTTTTTGATATAATAATAAAACAAGTGAGATGATTATATGAAAAAATATATTGTGAGTGATATACATGGAAATGGAGATATCTATAATTCTATTATGGGTTATTTAGATAATGTTTCTTTAGTGGATGATGTAACTTTATATATAAATGGAGATTTATTTGATAGAGGACCAGATTCTTTAGAAGTATTATTAGATACAAAAAGAAGAATTGAAAATAACGAGGGTTTTAAAATCAATTATTTGGGTGGAAATCATGAATTAATGATGTACCAAACCCTAAAAAAAAGAAAACCTGGTAAGTGGATATCTCATTGGTGCGATTGGATGTTAAATGGAGGATGGATTATCGAAGGAAAACTAGACTGTATGGAAGATGGAGAAGCAAAATGTGATGAGTTAAGAGACTTTGTTGGGAATCTAAAACTTTATGAAACATTTGAAGAAACAATAGGAGATAAACCAATTTTATTAGTACATGCATCTGCGCCTAAGAAAGTTGAAAATCCATGTATGAAAACAATATCTAATAATGATAGAGATACATTTCATATGGTATGGGATAGAGAAAAAGATGAATTTGGTTTTCGCAATTATTTAGGAAATAAAGATTATTTTACCATACTTGGACATACTCCGGTAGCAGCAGGTTTTCATCACAATAAACGAGAAAATTATTTAAATATTGATGGAGGTTGTGCTGGATATGCTGTAGGACAATTCCAATATCAATATGTACCATTAATTGAAATTATGGATGATTATATTATTATTTTATTATTTAATCATAATAATGAAATTGTAAAAGGATTCCAATTTGATGGAAGATTATGGGAGTTACCTGCAAAAGAATTAGAAAAGAGAAAAGAGTTTATTGATCACACTTATGATAATCAACAAGAGAAGTATAAACAAAAAGTTTTAGAAATTTTACAGTAAAGGAAGTAGAAAAAAAGTCTATTTCCTTTTATTATGATATAATTAAAATGATATGGAGGGTTTTATATGATGAAAATTATGGATGGTAATGAAGCTGCTGCTCATGTATCTTATAACTTTACAGAAGTAGCTGGAATTTACCCAATTACGCCAGCATCTCCTATGGCAGAGTTGACGGATAAATGGAGTAGTGAAGGAAAATTAAATTATTTTGGTACCCCAGTAAAAGTAGTAGAAATGGAATCTGAAGCAGGAGCTGCAGGTATGGTCCATGGTTCCTTACAAGCAGGAGCTTTGACAACAACTTATACAGCTTCTCAAGGTTTATTATTAATGATTCCAAATATGTATAAAATAGCTGGAGAATTATTACCTTGTGTTATTAATGTAGCAGCTAGATCTTTAGCAACACACGCATTAAGTATCTTCGGAGATCATCAAGATATTTATGCAACACGTGCAACAGGTTTTGCTATGCTTGCAGAAAGTTCTGTACAAGAAGTAATGGATTTAACAGGAGTAGCTCATTTAAGTGCAATTAAAGGAAGTGTTCCATTCCTAAACTTTTTTGATGGATTTAGAACCAGTCATGAATTACAAAAAGTAGAAGTAATTGATACTGATAAATTAAAAAATTTAATTGATAAAAAAGCATTACAAGAATTTAGAAATAGAGCCATGAATCCTAATAAACCAAGTATACGTGGTACTGCTCAAAACGGAGATATTTATTTCCAAGCAGCAGAAGTAAGAAATAAATATTATGATGAAGTACCAGATATTGTTAATGAGTATATGACAGATATTAATAAACTAACTGGTAAGGATTATAAACCATTTAATTATTATGGAAATCCTAATGCAACAAAGATTATAGTTGCGATGGGTTCTGTCTGTGAAACAGTAAAAGAAACAGTAGAATATTTATATGAAGAAAAAAATGAAGCAGTAGGATTATTAGAAGTTCATTTATATAGACCATTCAGTTCGAAATATTTCTTAAAAGAATTACCAAAAACAGTTAAGAAAATTGCAGTACTAGATCGTACCAAAGAACCAGGAAGCAATGGAGAACCATTATATTTAGATGTTTGTAGAGTAATAAAAGAAATTGATGCTAGAGTAAGTGTATATGGTGGAAGATATGGATTATCTAGTAAGAATACTACTCCAGCAATGATTAAAGGAGTATTTGATTTCCTAGATACTAGGGATGTTCATAGTAACTTTACAGTAGGTATAGAAGATGATGTTACAAAACTAAGTATCCCATATGATGATAAATTTATGCTACCAAGTAAGAATATAGAATTCTTAATTTATGGTTATGGTAGTGATGGAATGGTTTCAGCATCAAAAGATTTAATGAAAATAACAGGAACTTATACAAATGCTTATGTACAAGGTTATTACCAATACGACTCTAAAAAGAGTGGTGGAATAACAATCTCCCATTTACGTTTTGGTAAAAAGCCAATTCATTCTACTTATTATGTTGAAAGTGCAAGTTTAATTGTTTGTACGAAAGATAGTTATTTAAAAAGAATGAAAATGCTAGATAAGATTAAACAAGAAGGAACATTTATTTTAAATACCAGTATGACTCCTGATGAAGTATTATCTACTATGAGTAATCAAGATAAAAAGATTCTTCAAAAGAAGAATATTAAGATGTATATAATAGATGCTTCTAAAATAGCAAGTGATTGTGGTCTACCTGGAAAAATTAGTGCTATTATGGAAACAATTATCTTTAAATTAGGAAAGATTGTAGATTTTAATTTTGCAGTTGAAAAAATAAAAGAAAACTTAAATGCAAAATTTGCAAATAAAGGTGGAAATATAGCAGAAAAAAATATTAAAGCAATCGATAATGCAGTAGAAAAACTAGTATCTGTAAAAATACCATATGTAGATTATGATAAAGAAATAGAACCTAAAAAATCTATGTTTGAAATTATTGATAATATGGATGGAGATTCGCTACCAGTAAGTACTTTCATTAAGATGCCAAATGGAGAATTTGAAGCTGGTACTTCTAAATTAGATAAGAGAGATAGTAGTGAAGTAGCACCTAGTTATTGTCCTGAAAACTGTATTGAATGTAATATGTGTAGTTTGGTATGTCCACATGCAGTAGTAAGACCTTTCTTATTAGATGAAAAAGAAGTAATGGATGCTCCAGAATCAGTTACTAGAGATTTGAAAGATGCTAATATCAAAGACCAAGATTATAAATTTACAATTGGTGTTAGTATTGAAGATTGTACAGGATGTGGATTATGTGCTGAAATGTGTCCTGGAAAACAAGGTGCTAAAGCTCTAGTTATGAAAATGAAACATGAACTTAGAGAAGATAAAAAAGATGAAGAGGCAAAATATCTTTTTGAAGAAGTAAAAGAAAAGAAAAATGTAATGCCTACAAACACTGTAAAAGGAAGTCAATTTGTTAAACCTAAATTTGAATTCCCAGGAGCATGTGCTGGATGTGGAGAAACTCCATATTTAAAACTATTAACTCAATTATTTGGAGATAGAATGATAGTAGCAAATGCTACAGGATGTTCTTCTATCTATGGAGCAAGTACTCCATCTATGCCTTATTCTATTCCATGGGCAAATTCATTATTTGAAGATAATGCAGAATTTGGATTTGGTATGAAAGTTGCTGATGAAGCAATGAAAAATCAAATTATTTCTCTAATTCAAACTAATAAAGATAAGATTAAGAAGAGTGAAAAAGAAATATACAATGCTTATTGTAAAGAACAAACATTAGAAAATGCAGAAGCATTGATGAATATTATTGATGATACTTCTATTACAGAATTAAAAGATTTGAAAGACTTTATTATGCCTAAATCTGTATGGATGATTGGTGGAGATGGATGGGCATATGATATTGGTTACAATGGAATTGATCATGTCTTAGCTAATAATAAAAATGTAAATATCTTAGTTCTAGATACAGAAGTTTACTCAAATACTGGAGGACAAGCATCTAAATCTACAAGAACTGGAGCTATTGCAAAATTTGCTGCAGGTGGAAAAGAAACAGCTAAGAAAAATTTAGCTAAAATGGCAATGAGTTATCCACATGTATTTGTTGGAACAATCTCTTTAGGAGCAAATCCAATGCAAGCAATTAGAGTTATGAAAGAAGCAGAAGCCTATGATGGACCAAGTATTATTATTGCTTATGCACCTTGTATTGCTCAAGGAATTATTAAAGGAATGAAGAATTCTATTAACGAAGAGCGTGATGCAACCAATTCTGGTTACTTCCCAATCTTCAGTTATAATCCAGCAAGTAAAGAATTTAAACTAGATAGTAAAGCAGATTTTACCAAATATGATGAATTTATGCTTGGAGAAGATCGTTATAAATCCTTATCTAAAGTAAATAAAGAAGGATCAAAACTTCTATCACAGAATAAAGAACAAGCGGAAGAAACATTTAAGTATTATGAATCATTACTAAATAAAGAAAGTGAATAAAAAACTTTCTTTTTTTGGTGTTATATGTTATAATATAACGCAATTGAAATGAGGGGACTATTATGAATAAGAAAGAAGACTTCGGATTAGAAGAATATGATGGAAAACATCATGATTTAGATGAAGATATTGATGATGATAGAGAAAAAATAGATATTGATTATCAAAATTTTAATCATCCAGGAGATTTTGATGTAGACGAAGATTATTTAGAAGATGAATATTCACCTGAAAGTTTAGATAATCATTATAGAGATGATTTATCATCATTAGATACATTAAGATCATTCTTTAAATGGTTTGGTATCGTAGGAATGATTATTGCATTTATACTAGTAATATATTTTATTTCTAGAGGAAAAATCTTGGGATTAATATTATATTTATTATTATTAGTAGGATCCTACTTTTTAGGATATTTCTTAATGTTTTTATACGTAACAAATTATTATCAGAAATAACAAAAAGAAGACGTCGGCAACGTCTTCTTTTACTTTCTATCTAAGAGGCTGTCCCCCTGAGGCCAGCCTCCAAAAAGAATAAAAAGGGGTTGGCTAGTGTGATACTAGCGACCAATTCGCCTAATTCCGAATTGGTGATACTTATACTAATCGAAATAGAGCAATTTGTCAATAAAAAATCGAAAAAAAAATCATTTTTTTTCATTGATAAAACAATGATTTATGTAATTACTGACAATTTATAAAAAACACTTATAAAAATCAAAAAAAAAGTACATTTTTTTCTTTGAAAGATAAGTAGTTTATGATATAATATGCAAGAAGGAAGTGGTTGTGTGGCAGAGCTCAAAGATGTCAAAGGAATAGGACCAAAATCTCTTTCTTTATTAAATAAAATAGGAATTAATACCATAGAAGATTTAGTAACTCATTATCCATTTCGTTATGATATTTTAGAAAGAAATGATCTAACTAAAATAGAAGATGGAGAAAAAATTATTATTGATGGAAAAGTAGAAAGTGTTCCTATTTTAATGAGATTTAAACAAGGTCTAAATAAAATGAATTTTAGATTAGTAACACAATCAGGTGTTGTAGGAGTATCTATCTTTAATAGAGCATTTTTAAAGAATCAATTAAGTGTAGGTACTGGTATTACTGTAATTGGTAAATTAGATAAATCTAAAAATGTTATTACTGCAAGTGAGATTAAAATGGATTTATTATCTAATAGTGTAAAAATTGAACCTGTATATCATTGTACTAGTGGATTAACAAATAAGAATATGTCTACATATATTAATATGGCATTATTAATGTATGGAAAAACAATACCAGATTATATTCCAGAGGAATATATTGAAAAGTATAATTTTTTAAATAAAAAGACTTCTCTAAATGTAATTCATAATCCAAGTACTGCTGATAAATTAAAAGAAGTAACGATAAGATTAAAATATGAAGAGTTATTTGAATTCATGTTTAAGATTAATTATTTAAAACAATTAAATAAGATTAAGAATAATGGTTTAGAAAGAGTCATTGATCATGCTGAAATAGAAAAATTTATGAAGAAAATACCATTTGATTTAACAAATGACCAAAAAAAAGCTGTAGATGAAATAATTACAGATTTAGAAGCACCACATCGTATGAATCGATTACTTCAAGGAGATGTTGGATCTGGTAAAACAATTGTTTCTTTTATTGGAATGTATGCCAATTATTTAAGTGGATATCAAAGTGCTTTAATGGCACCTACTGAAATACTTGCAACTCAACATTATAATAACTTAGTAGAGTTTTTAAAAGGAACAAAAGTAAAAGTAGCATTATTAACTGGTTCAACACCAAAAAAAGAAAAAACTGAAATCTATAATGGATTAAAAGAGGGAAGTATTCATATGGTAATTGGTACTCATGCTTTAATCCAAGATGAAGTAGATTATTATAATCTAGGTTTAGTAATTACTGATGAACAACATCGTTTTGGAGTTCATCAAAGAGCTAATTTACAAAATAAAGGAAAAACACCAGATGTTTTATATATGAGCGCAACACCAATTCCAAGAACTTATGCACTCACAATCTTTGGAGATATGGATGTATCAACAATTAAAGAAAGACCAAAAGGTAGACAAAAAATAGATACAGTGGTTAAAAAAACAAGCGAAATTAAAGAAGTATTAGAGTTGATGTATAAAGAATTAAAAGAAGGACATCAAGTTTATGTAATTGCTCCATTAATTGAAGAAAGTGAAAATAGTGATCTAACAACAGTAAATGAGTTAAAGGATCAAATGAAATTAGCTTTCAAAGATTTATATAAGATTGATATTGTACATGGTAAGATGGCTGGAGGAGCAAAAGACATTATCATGGAACAATTTAAAGAGAATAAAGTTCAAATATTAATATCTACTACGGTAGTAGAAGTAGGAGTAGATGTACCAAATGCTACAACAATGGTTATTTTTGATGCAGATCGCTTTGGATTATCAACTCTACATCAATTACGAGGAAGAGTAGGTAGAGGAACATCAAAAAGTCAATGTATCTTAATAAGTGATAGTGATACAGAAAGATTAAAAATCATGGAAAGAGAAGATGATGGATTTATCATTTCTGAAGAAGATTTTAAATTAAGAGGACATGGTGATTTATTTGGAACAAAACAATCAGGAGATATGTCATTTAAAATTGCAAGTATTAAAAATGATTATAAAATCTTACTACAAGCAAAAAAAGATTCCAAAGAATACTTATTAAATAAAGAGACAGATCAAGATGAATTAAAAATAAAACTAATCCATTCGATCTCAACTAAAGAATCATAACAAGGAGGAAATGATTATGGATATTGAAACATTTTTAGGAAATAAAGGATTTGAAATAGGAACAGATGGGGCAAAATACTTTTCTATGTTGTTAGAGGATGTTATCTTTGCCCTAGAAGAAAATATACCAAAAGAGATAATAAGAGAAAAAGTTATCCCATCTGCAAAAGATTTTTATTATCGTTTTCACAGAGTATCAAAAAAACAATATTTAAATAAAATAAACAAGTTTTGTAATACAATAATTATTGATGGTAATAAGACTATTACGACAGAAAATGTAGATGATATGTTACTTCGTTTAGGAACAAAATATATCAAAGAAAACAAAGCAGAGAAAGTAAAATCATA
The DNA here is from genome assembly GCA_017405445.1 of Bacilli bacterium. Taxonomy (GTDB): domain Bacteria; phylum Bacillota_I; class Bacilli_A; order RF39; family UBA660; genus UBA3789. Next base: position 44,584 of record JAFRAK010000007.1, read on the forward strand.
TCAAAAATGTAAAAAGAAATAAAATTTGAAAATGGAATTGACTTTTTCAAATTTATACCTTATGATTAAAGTACGTGATAGTAAATATCACGTGAGTAATATCTCTAACGACTTTATGTTAGAGTATATTCAACCGAACCCCCTGAAGACACTGTCGAGAGACAGTGTCACTTTTGTTTATAAGGGTTTTCGAAACTTTGAATTTTTTCTAGATACCATACAGATACCAAAAATTCGAAAATATTTGAAAATTTTAACTGTTTATTTTAGTTTGTATGCGTTTATGGTATTTTGACAAAGATATAAAAGTATGTTATTATGTATACAGATGAGGGAAACTTCATAAAATAAAAAAAGGGAACATTCAGTTTTCGCAAGTTGAATGTCTACCCTAAATTGGGTTTTGACACTTAATCAGTGCTGATTAGAGTGTCATTTTTTTATTACTAAAACCAGTAAGGTTAAGAGTAGTAAAATGAGTGATATGTAGCGAAGCAACTTTATGTTGTATTCACGTTTTTTCATTCTCTCAAACCTCCTCTCTATGATGGATTGGAGGTAGACACTCAACAACTAAATGTTCCTAAGATTAGTATATCAAATATATGTTCTATGTCAATATATGTTTCTAGATACCAAATCCAGATACTAATTGTAAAAAAACAAGATGTTTTTATAAACCTTAGTAAATTTAAAAAAATGAAAAAGCCTTATTTTATAAGACTTTAACTAATTATTAAATTATTATGGGCTGGTTAATTAAATTCCCCCTGAAGAGACTGTCGAGAGACAGTGTCACTTTATTTTATAAGGGTTTTAAGAGTTGATAATCATTTTCTAGACGTATTTCAAATATTTTGGTTATTTTATAAACTCTTTTTGTGTTATAATAAATATACAATTTACATTATCAAGAGCAAGGGAGAGAATTGGCTCAATGATCTTGCACCAACCTATTTAGTTAGGTGGCAAAACCAACAAAGCATAGCTTTGAATGATAAATACGAATTAACCTTATACGTTCGTATAAGGTTTTTCTTTTCTTGATGGTGTCTATTGGGAAAGGAGAAATTATGGAAAACTATATGAGTTACGGAAATGGAACTATAGGTGTTAGAGATGATGAATTATATGAGAATTGGAATTCAGATTTTATTAAGTACCTAAAAGAAAGAGGTTTTAGTAACTGGGGACGCAAAGGTTATTTTTGTGGAAATGTATTATATGTTAATCTAAATAGTAAAAGATATGCATTTAGTTGGCCTGGGGTTAAATTCACTGAACCTCTAGCATTAAAATATGTTTCAATTGAAGACTTTAAAAAAATATATGAAATATTTGAAAAATATGATAAATAGTAAATGATTGAAGATATATGTTATAATTTCTTATAAGAAATGGGTGATATTATATGACTTATTATAGTAACAGGCAAATTAATAAGATGGTAAAAGATGCAATAGATAATTATTGCCCTCCTTCAACATATAAAAATAAAATGCCAACTGAGGAAGAATTTGGCATACAAGATATTGATATTGATCAAATAGAAAAAGAAAGAAACATATTTATGAAAAAAAAGGATAAATATGAAACTCTGATGGGTGCTTCGTTTATTTTTGGTTGTTTGCCTGCATGGATAGTTTCATCTTTAGTTGGGCTATTATTTGAATTGTCAGACAATGCTTACATGTGGTTGTTTTCCGCTTCTTGGCTATTTTTAATTGTATTCTTCGGTATAATGAGTAGTAAAAAATATCCAAATGAAAAAACGTATGAAAAAACAAAAAAATATACTCAAGCAATATCTCAATATTATTGGTGGCAGGAAAGAAAGAAAAAGGATTTTTGGATTAAACTAGATGGAAGAAAGTTTGAAATTGAGGTAGCAAGAATATTTAAAAAATTAGGATATAAGACTAAAATATGCAAACAAGGTGGAGATGAAGGAGTAGATTTAGAAATAGAAAAAGAAGGAGTTTTAGAGATAGTTCAATGCAAAGCACATAAAGCAAAGGTATCTCCTTCAGTAGCAAGAGATTTATTAGGTACAATGTTAAATAAAAAAGTTAACCATTCATATTTAGTAACGTTAAATGGTGGTACTACTGGAACTATTGATTTTTGTAAAAAGAACAACATTACTTTATGGGATATAGATGACATTATTAGATATGACAAAATGTAATCTATATTAATTATTTGTATGGAGGTGATAGCAATGAGAAAATATGAGTTACAATTTGATGATGAAAGTATTAAAGATACTATCCACTCTAATACTTTAAATAGAAATGATAAACTATTTAATTTAATAAGATTATTAAATAGTATGAATGAAAATCATATTATTTCTATTGATGGTGGTTGGGGAAGTGGAAAAACTTTTTTTATAAAGCAACTTATATATTTAAAAAACAATCATAATGATTGTAATTTTCTAAAGCAAGATGTTCATGATATTATTACTGAATTTAATGAAAAATATATAGTAGTTTATTATAACGCTTGGGAAAATGATGATCATAATGATCCGATAGAATCAATTATTTATAATATATTAAATATTTTACCAAAGTACTCAGATACATTTATTGATACATCAGAGTTATTTGATTTAATAAAGAAATCCTGGATGAATTTTATTGAAGTTTCATCACTAGGAATTGTTAAAACTGAAGATGTCAAAGAAATGAAAACTTTTTCTGATTTGGCAGATTCTGTTAATACAATAGAGGAAAAGAAAAATGCAGTTTTGACTTTGTTAAGTCATATTACTAAGTATAAAAGAATTCTTTTAATAATTGATGAGTTGGATAGATGTAAACCAGATTTTGCTGTTAAATCAATTGAAACCATAAAACATTTTTATGATAGTCCTAAAATAAGTACAATTTTTGTTACAAATAATAATCAGTTATCTAAGACAATAAAAAAATTTTATGGTAATGAATTCGATGGATATAGTTATTTGAATAAAATATACGATGCAGTTATACCTTTACATTGTGATAATATTGAGCAATACTCTAAAAAGTATTTAGATATTAATCATAGTACTAATCTTCCTGAAGATGTTTCTATTTTTCTATTTAAACATTATAACCTTTCATATCGTGAATGTAATAAATATATGTCTATGTATAGGTTAATTGAGCCTTATATCCATTGGAAAGATAAATTTTCTGAAAATAATAGTAATATTGATATTTCATGTATATTTGTTCCTATAGCTATTGCTTTAAAGGTAAAAGATATATACTTATATGAAAGATTTATACAAAATGATGCTTCAGATATCTTAAAGGAACTTTTTGATGATGATAAATTAAATAGCACCAATGGTAATTTATATAGATGGTTTTGTGAAATCTTCAAAGTTAAAGAAGGAATGGAATTATCTAATAGAGTTGCTAATAGATATAAGGAAATATTTAGTGTAGATAATGTTTATGATTATAATAAATATCCTTATATGGAAGCTATATCTATGCTAGGTAATCTTATTCATATTGAAGATGATAAATAATAATTTTTAGGTTCTATTTAGGTTCTATAAATAGTAAAAAATCTTAAAAAATAGTAAAAAATTATAATACAGAGGGTTAACGATTATATTGATTTAACAGGTTTTAATAAGCAAAAGGTCTATTAAATCGCGACCCCCTGAAGACACTGTCGAGAGACAGTGTCACTTTATTTTATAATAGTTTGTGAAACTTTATATTTTTTCAAATACTAATTAAAAAAATTCACATTTTATATGTGAAGTTTTTTATTATACTATTTTTTCTTTTTATTGTTAATTGTTACATATGCTATACTACCTAATAAAAGTGATATAGCAACAATCATTACACATATTAGTTTTAAATTATCTGTATTTTCATTTGACTCTTCAATCGTATCAAAACTCATATTCTTATATGATATTAATGGATTATATTCTTCATCATTATTACTAGATCCTAATAATAGTCCATTATCTTCTTCATTACTATTTTTATAACATAATAAAAAACATTTTTATGATTATTGTCTTTGACATTTTAGATTGTTGTAAATATAATAGAAATTTATAGGGAGGATTTATTATGTTAGGAGAAAACATAGTAGCAGCGGTTATCGATGTAGATTGTTATCAAAATACAGAAGAAGAAATAAAATACGGTGGACCTAAATACTTAGGTTTTGAGTTTTGGGTTAGAAAAAAAGAAAAAGAATTTATGACAGAGTATGTTAGATGCATGTTACATGAATATAATGTACCGATTATCAATATAAGAAATACAAAATCAAAAATAGTGAATGAAACAGAACTACATACTTTAGATCAAATAAGAGAAGTAATAGAAAATAACAAAGATCACATGTTTGAAGATTACAAGTATTATAGTAAAAAAAGATGCAAATAATGACTAATAAAAACAGATAAAAATCTGTTTTTATTATGGAATAGTTTAGTTATAAAGAAGTTTTATTGTAAATAATAGTAAACTTATAAAAATTAATTTACTATCAATTATTATTATGAGATAATGACAATAGGAGGGTTGTGAAAAAATGGTCGAAGACAATGGATTGATAGAGAATTCTAAAAATAAAGGATTCAAACAAAAGAAAATAAAAGAATTTTTAGATGAATATGCCGATAGTAATCTAAAATTTACAGATGAAAGAATAAAGTTATGTTCATCAGATGATTTTAATGAATTAGCTGATGTTTTTAAAAGTTTACAAAAACAAAAACATGCTCCTATTATGATTAGTCAAGTAGGAGGTTTTTACGTTATGGCTTCTTTGGCAGGCCATGCAGCAGATAATAGTAGAACCAAACCAGTTTTACTTTTTTTTGATAAAAAAACGAATAATATTGCCAATGCTATTTACAATACTTTGTTAATGCAAGCATGTGATACAAAAGAAAGATATATCGCAACTTTATTTGGATTAGATGATAAAGATATTATTATAAGTTTAGATGAAAATAAATATATTGATTATATTGTACAAGTATTTAAAGAAAAAGAAGATACTACAAAAATTGATAAGAAAAGAATTACTATAAAAGCATTACGAAAATATAAAGAAAATAAAGAAGAATATGATGAAATCATTGCGAAAGAACATGATTTGGCTCATAGAGCTATGAGAGAATTAGAAGAAAACTTTAATATTGCGAATATAGAAAAATATGCTGAATCAAAAAAATATGATAAAGAAAAACATCTTAATATCATCAATAAAGCAATTGAAGGAAAACTAAGTAAAGAACATAAAGCATTATTTGAACCAATTGCCAAATCTATGACAGATTATTTAGCTAAAGGAGAAAACTATTACGACTTAGTCAATTATTTATCTAGAGATATTCAAAAGAATCAAGAAAATCATATTTTATGTAATGATGATATTTATGAAGGATATAAATCATTAATTAGTAAAAAAGGACAATCATCCGTAAAATTTGTACCAGGAGTAGATATTTCTACAGAAGCCGGTATTAATAAATTAGAAAAAATACTAACAAATGAAGGCTTCATTAATAAAAATGATAAACCTAATAATTTCCCAATAGACATTGCTTTTTTACCACATATAGAGACATTCCAAGGAGCTTATCCTTTTATCAAGAAAAATGTAGAAAAATATATCAGAGTTAACCGTGAAAATGCTAATAATTTTTCAATGCATCCAACTGCTTCATTACATGTAAGAACATATGATAGTATAGGAGCTAATTTTATAGAAGAAGAAAGAAAAAGTAGAAAGCCATTAACGCATCTAACTCCAATTGAAAAACAAGAAAAAGGATTCCCATTACTTACATTTATCGCAGGTGCCAATATTGGTAATATTTATAATAGTGAAGTAGATTTACAAAATGTTATTGATATGGCAATTGCAGATAAAGTAGATACAGTTTATATTCAAGGATTAATCTATTCTACATACTATCATAATCAAACCAATAGGAGATTACTAGTAGATCCTAAATATGAGACATTAGATCAAAGATTAAAAGCAGCAAAGAAACTTGTAAAAAAATTAAATGATAATGGAATTAAAGTAGTCTATCAAATGGGTGATGAAGAATATCACTTATATGAAGATATGTTTAAGATTTATACAAGAGAACAAGGTGTAAAAGGAAATGATTTCTTAAGAAGAGATGATTTAAAATCAGCTCATGATTGGGTTAGACCAATTATTATTCAAGAATTGATTCCATATTTAATTCGTAGTGGAGAAGATTTAACCAATTTCTATACAGATGAAGAAAGAGAAACAAGAGTTACAGAACTATGTAATGCTTTAAAGAATTATAAAGAAGGACTACCTTTAGGAGAACTAGCAAAATATATTAAACCCGAATTTCTAAAAGATACAGATATGTTTAGAGTTGTTTATTCTACAATAGATAGATATGATAAAGACCCAGCATTATCTGTAAACATTTTAAGTAATCCAAATTTTTCCACAAATGCACAATATTCCAATCCAACAGGAGGAATAATTAAAAACTTAAAAATCTATCAAACAGGGGCACTTGGAAGTGGAAAACTTGCCCAAACTCCACAATTATTTGTAGATGGAAGACAAGGTATGATGTCCATTTCTTATCGTGGTGATCAAGTAACGATGAATGTACCACAAATGATAGATGATGCCAAATATATAGAACATCCTGAATTATTGTCGGGAATTAAAGAACATATAACTTCTGATCCAACTCATGCTAGAGTAACAAAAGGAAGTACTAGACCAAATTATCCAGGTTCTTGGACTATTACTGGAGATGCTCGTGAGAAAATGACAATAGTTCCATATTGGAAAAGAGCAAGAGAAGTAATGGATTATGTTAATAAAACAGGAAAAGGATTAGAAGAAATTGATGTATTCTATTTAAATGATATACAAGCAGGATCATTAACAGAAAGATTAGAATATACGTTAAAAGCATTAGATCATTTTTACTATGATTATCCTGCACCTAAAGGAATCTGGGGAAATGGAGATTTTCAACAAGGATGGAATTATTCTTCATTTGCTAATGAATCTAGACATTTAGGAACAATGAGTGTAGCAGGGCAAATGGAAGACTTTATTAAACTAATTCGTCCATGGATGAGAGAATCATTTGGAGTAATTGATCCAACAGTATTTGTAGGAAAATACCCAGATTATAAAATTGATAAAGAAACAGCCGCAAAGATTATGACTCATCTAAGTAGTGTAAATGTGATTGATTCTAATAAAGGAATTAATCATAATACAGATTTAATTAAAGATGGTGTTGATTATAAAAAAGTAGATTTAAAATTACCTCCAGATTTACAACCATATGAAGATACAATTCGTGAAAAATTATCTAATATTAAATTATTAAAATTTATCCATCTAGCAGAAGGAAATCATGAATATAATTCTGATTGGGATAAAAAAGGATTTAATTTAATTAAACTATTACGTCAAGAATTAAATGGTATGAAGGATTATTCTGGAGCTGATACAGAAATAGCTTTAAGTGAATTTATTATAAATAAAAGAGGAGATATCCTACAGGCACCTCATGGTAGTAAAACTGTAAATGGATATAATGTAGCATATAGTCATTTGTATAGAGCTGCAACAGGAGAAACTCCTACGAAAGGAATGTCTAAACATTTTGATCGGATGGGAGATTTATCAAATGAGGTTCATAGAGCTTTCATGGGACATTTACATGTATTTGAAACATCTGTTATTGATAATAAACTATTTAGTATTACTGGTAGTGGAGCAGGACAAAGTGGTTTTGAACAAAACCTAGGCCTTGCTAGTAGACCATTATTTGTAATTGATAGATATTTACCAGATGGTAGAGTTGCTGTAGATACTATTGGTACTGAATTTTTAAAGAATTATAAAATTCAAAATCCAGTTGTAAAAGCAATGGGACTTGAAAATTTCATTGATGCCTGTCTAACAGAAGAAGTAGGAGTATATGGATTTAATGGTACTCCAAAAGATATTCAACCAGTTCATCAAAGAAAATTAGTGATTGCTGAACCAAATAAAATAGTAGGACCTAAAATAGACTAGAAAACTAGTCTTTTTTTATTAAAATAATCTATGATATAATAAAAATGATAAGGAGATATACTAAGGATTAAAAAAAGAAAAAGTAGAAATAAAAATAATAGAGAAAAAATAGAGAGGTTTATATGAAAAAAAGTTTAATAATAATAGGAATTATATTATTAATAGGAATAGGAGTGATTATGATGGTATTATTAAAACCAAAAAAAGAAATAAATTCTATTAAATCATTAGAGTATAGAGAATCAGATGGAAGAAGTATGTATGGTGCGTTAGAATATACTTATCATTGTGGAAAAGATTGTACTCTAACCACAAAACCACAAGGAGTAAAGGATGAAGATGCTTTAAAAGTAGAAGTGACAGAGGAAGAACAAGAAGAATTATTAGAATTAGTAAAAAAATATAAAGTTGCTTCATGGGATGGGTTTAAAGGATCAGATAAATATGTATTAGATGGATCTAGTTTTACACTTTCAATAAAAACAAAAGATGATGTTACCATTGATGCTAGTGGATATATGAAATATCCAAGAAACTTTCATAATTTTATGAAGGAATTAGAAGAATTATTCGCAAGAATTAATCGAAAAAAACTATTTATCATATTTGATCATGAAAAATATAAAGACTTTAAAATTGAAAATGTATCAAAACTAGTAATTACAAAAGAAACAGAAGGTGGATTAGATACAGAAGAAATTATAGAAAAAGAAGAAATTGAAAAGAAATATGATTATTGGAAACATATAGTAATAGGACCAAAATGCTCTATGGCTTGTGAAGACAATACAACAATCTATAAATTTATCATGAATGATGGAAAAGAATATACAATTGAAAAGGAATGTGATTGGGTAATTATTGATAAAGATAGATATTATTATCAATATAGAAAGGATGTATAAAATGAATGGTTTTTCATGTTTAATGATAATATTTGGAGTTTTAATCTTTCTCGCCGGATTATACATTTATACAGGACATAAAAACCCAGTTCTATTATGGAAAGTATATAATCTAGATACGATTAGTAAAAAAGAACTTCAAAATATCGGAAAATGGACAATGATTTCCAGTATTATTCCATTTCTACTATCCATATTAGGATTCTTTATAGAAGTTTAAAAATTATTATAAGACTAAATAAAACTTTTATATTATTACATTTAAAAGTTATATTTACCTTTTTAATAATATTGACTAATCATAATAGCTATTTTATAATCATATTAAAGATAGGAGAAGTATTATGAATAATAACGAAATTAATGAGAGTGAACAAAATCAAAATATCATGACAGAAGGGAATCAAACACCACAAGTCCCTTTAACAAATTCAAATAATGAAAAAGGAAAAAATAATAATGTTATTCCAATTGTTCTATTAGTTTTAATAGTTGCAGTAGGGGCATTTATAGTATTTATGAATAAAGATAAATGGTTCAATACAAAAACAATAAAGAATTTAAATACAGAAGAAAAATCAAATAAAGAAAAAGAAAAACAAACAATTAACAGCGATGAAACCAAAGAAGAAAAAACAGAACGTCAACCGAAACTTCTACAAATCAAGAAACGAAAACATCAACCGAAACTTCTGCAAATCAAGAAACACAAACACCTACTGAACCTTCTACACCTCAAGAATCACAACCTGCTTCTGACCCTGAACCAACACCTACAGTGAATGAAATTGAAGAAATACCAGGAACAACCTTATATCTATATTCAGATGGTTCTATAGGAATGGATGGAATGAATTTTGAATATGTAAGTTCAAATTCAGGTGTATTGAATGTTAATATAACAATTAATGGTAGTACAAAAAACTATAATCTTCCAATTGGACAAGAAACAAAAATTGATAATTTAAAAAATCCCATTCTAGTGGAAGCGGAAGATGACTATTTTTTAATTAATTTTAGATAATATTGAAAAAATAAAAGAATTGTCAATAAATGACAATTTTTTTTGTATAAATATAATTATAAAGAAAAAGTATTATAGAATATGTTATAATAATAACTTTGAGGAGGAATAATATGTCAAAATCATTACCTTACATAAATAATCTAGAAATATATAATGGAGCATTTATTACACCCTCTAATGCTATTATTTTAGTAAAAGATAAACATGATATTACAGCAAAAAAGTATTGTGAAGGAGAAAACGAGCAATCATCTCAATTAAGTATAAAAGAACAAGAACTATATGAATATTGGAAAAATTATAATAAATGGAGAAAAAATAATAGAGAAACAGATTTTTTAATCACTGTCTTAGGATTTGATAAAATAGAAAATATTGTAAAGCATAGTATTATGACCTCTTCACTAGAACCCCATATTCGTTTTTATAATTATTTGTTAATGGATTGGACCATTAATTTACAAACTAGAGTTATATATAATCCAGACAAGAAAACATTTGAAAGACAATCTCTTAGTAGTTGGCATATAGGTAGTTTAGAAGAACAAGAAGCAAGAGAAGAAATCGAAGATATAAAAAAACGTGTAAAAAAAATAGATAGACCATTATTCTTTAAAAGCTAAAATCTTTACAAAATAGAACTTTTATGATATAATACATAACCATTAAAGAGAGGGGTACGTATGGAGAAAAAATTAAATTTATATTTAAATATAATAGAATCAGTTCTTATCTTTATATTAGTAGGAATGGGAACGATTCTTTATGTAAATCAAATAAGATTTGGAATGTTAGAGAAAAATCTAATTATTACAGGAAGTTTTATTTTAGAATTTTTATTAATTTCCATTGAATTATTTATTTTCTATAACTTAAAAAATAAATATAAATGGACTACGATGGTATTCTATTTATTAGATTTTGTCTTATTATTTGTTATAGCAGCAAAAATACCATTCTATGGAATTATGATATTATTAATATTGAATATAACAAAGAACATTTTAAGAGTATTAAAATTAGAAGAAATAAAAGATTTAAATCAATACTATAAAATATGTGAAACATTTAATATAAAAGTAAAAAAATCTACAAAGAAAAGAACAACTACATCTAAAGTTAGTGCTCCAAAGACTAAAAAAGAACCAACAAAAGTTCCAAAAACAACTACGAAAAAAGCACCTGATAAGAAAGCAACTTCAACAAAACCTAAAACAACAACTTCTAAAAAAACAAGAAAAAGTTATGCTTAAAACTACTATTCATAGTAGTTTTTTTATTTATTATGTTATAATAAAAAAGAATTAGGAGGATTTATGAAGATATATAAATGTAAAAAATGTGGAAATTTAGTTTTAACTTTAAATGATAAAAATAGTATTACTTGTTGTGGAGAAGAAATGAAGGAGTTAGTCGCAAATACAGAAGATGCTGCTTCAGAAAAGCATGTACCAGTAGTTTCTATTAATAATAATGAAGTAACTGTTAAATGTGGAGAAATGCCTCATCCAATGGAAGAAAAGCATTATATAGAATTTATTTGTATAGAAACAACAAAAGGAATTCAAATTCACTATTTAAAGCCAAATAATCAACCAGAAACATCTTTTACTCTAATAGAAGGAGAAGAACTATTAAGCGCTTATGCTTATTGTAATTTACATGGATTATGGAAGAAATAGTACTATTTGATTTAGATGGAACTTTATGGGATACTTCTATTTGTACTTATGAATTTGTAAAAGACTATTTAAAAAATAATAATTATCCCTATGAAGTATCTTTAGAAGTAGTAAAGAATAATATGGGGAATAATCTAAGTGGTTGTGCAGAAGGATATTTTCCACAAGTAGAAAAGAAGAAAAGAGAAGAATTATTATTAAAAATATTTCAATATGAAGTAGATCGATTAAATGAATATCAAAAATCTGATATTATTTATGACAATGTTTATGAAGTATTAAAAGATTTATCAAAAAAATACAAACTAGGAATTGTGAGTAATTGTTCTACAGAAGAATACATTGAAAACTTTTTAAGAATATCTAAAACAAAAGAATTTGTTACTGATTATATCCCTGCATCAAAATATAATCTTACAAAAGGTCAAGCCATGAAAGAGTTAATGAAAAGAACTCATTGTATGAAAGGAATTTATATAGGAGATACAAAAAAAGATCAAGATGAGTCAAATAAGGCCAATATCCCTTTTGTTTATGCAGAATATGGTTTTGGAAAAATAGAAAATAAGTATAAAATAAAGTCAATCAAAGAATTACCTGCTTTATTAGAAAGAATAATTTAGGATGAAGAAATATGAAAACAGTAGTAATAACTGGTAGTGCCAGAGGATTTGGTTATGCAATGTTAGAATTCTTTTTAAAGAAAGATTATAATGTTGTAGTATGTGATATTAATAAAGAAGAATTAGAAAAAGCGAAAAAGAATCTAGAAAAAATAGAATCAAAAGGGAAAGTACTATCTTATGCTGTAGATGTAACAAATGAAGAACAAATATCAAAGATGATAGAAGATATCCTAAAAAAAGGAAATACCATTGATATATGGGTTAATAATGCAGGAGTAAATCAACCAATGAAAGCAATATGGGAATTGGATTCTAAGGTTATTAATCGTTTAATAGATATTGATTTAAAGGGCACAATTATATGCAGTAAATGTATTATGCCAATTATGTTAAATCAAAAAAGTGGAGCAATCTATAATGTAGAAGGATATGGCTCTAATAATGCTACAATGTTAGGATTATCAATCTATGGAACAGCTAAAAGAGCAGTAACATATTTTACAGAAGCTTTGGCAAAAGAAAGTAAAGAAACTGGAAATATAGTAAAAATTGGAAAGATTACTCCAGGTATTATGATTACAAATTTTATTGGGACATCTATGGGTGATGGAGAAAAAATAGAGCTAGATCAAAAAACAAAAAATGTATATAATATCTTAGGAGATAAACCAGAGACTATCGCAGAATTTATGGTTGATAAAATGATTTATAATACAAAGAATAATGCAAAATTTACATGGTTAACCACCACTAGAGCCTCATTTCGTTTTATAAAAGCATTATTTGGAAAAAAGAATAATTATTTTGACAAATGATTTATAAATTCATAAAATAATGTTATAATAAAAATAGAATAATAGGAGAAGATTATGAGAGAAAGATTTAGAAAAAGGGATAAGACAGTTTTTTTCTTTTTGATTATACTAATCATCATCCTATTATTAGGAATTGGATATGCCTAATTAGAGATTAAAATAGAAGATATTTCTTCTATTTTTTTGTATAATAAAGAAGAGGAGGGTACTTATGAATGAAATAAAATGTCCAAATTGTAAAACAGTATTTCAAATAGATGAAAAAGACTATCAATCAATAGTAAAACAAATAAGAGATCAAGAATTTGAAAAAGAAATAGAAAGAAAAGAAAGAGAATTTGAAAAAGATAAAGAAAGTTCACTAAAACTAGTAGAATCCAATTTAAAAGAAAAATTTAAAGAAGAATTACATCAAAAAGAAATAGAACTACAAGAATTAAAAAATGATATTAAAGTAAAAGAAGATAATCAAGAAAAAGAATTAAAAATAAAAGAAAGTGAATGGAAAGAAAAATCAAAAGAAGAAATAGAAAAATTAACAATAGAAATCAACAACCTCAAAAAAGATTTAGATCTAAAAGACAAAGATAAGGAATTAGCTATAAAAGATACAATTTATGAAAAAGAAAAAGAAGTACAAAAACTAAAAAATGATCTAGTAACGGTAAAAGAAACTTTTGAAGAAAAAATAAAGAATAAAGATGAGCAAATTGCTTATTATAAAGATTTTAAGGCAAGACAATCAACAAAGATGATAGGAGAGTCCTTAGAGCAGCATTGTAGTACAGAGTTTAATCAGATAAGACCTTTATTTGGAGAAAATGTATACTTTGATAAAGACAATGATGCAAAGACTGGTTCTAAAGGAGATTTTATTTTTAGAGAAACAGATGATGATGGAATAGAAATATTATCGATTATGTTTGAAATGAAAAATGAAGCTGACGAAACAGCTACAAAACATAAAAATGAAGATTTCTTAAAAGAATTAGATAAAGATCGAAAAGAGAAAAATTGTGAATATGCAATACTAGTTTCATTGCTAGAGATGGATAATGATTTTTATAATAATGGAATTGTTGATATGTCACATAAATATCCTAAAATGTATGTGATTCGTCCACAATTCTTTATACCATTAATTACATTACTTAGAGGAGCTGCATTAAACACATTAAAATACAAAAAACAATTAACCACAATTCAAAATGAAAATTTAGATATTACTCATTTTGAGGATAATTTAATAGAATTTAAAGAAAAATTTGGTAAGAATTATCGACTTGCGAGTGAAAGATTTCATAGTGCAATTGAAGAAATTGATAAAAGTATTGCACATCTTCAAAAGATTAAAGAAAATCTATTAAAATCAGAAGACAATCTAAGACTTGCAAACTCAAAAGCAGAAGATTTATCTATTGAAAAACTAACAAAGAATGCACCTAGTGTTAGAAAAATGTTTGAAGATAAGGCATAATTTGTAAATTAACACATACAATATTAATAAATTAGCACTTAGTACTTGACAGTGCTAATTTAAAGTGGTATAACTAAAATGTAAGGAAAAAATGAGACCTTACAGGTACTAATAGATATACAATTTAAGAAAGGAAGATGATTTGTATGATGTTAATGCCTAGAAATAATTTTGATTTACTAGATGATTTCTTTGAGGATCCATTCTTTCATAGAGAACCAGTTCCAACTCACATTAATCAACTAATGAAAACTGATATTCGTGAAAACGAAAATAGTTATATAATGGATGTTGATCTACCTGGATTTGAAAAAGAAAATATAAAAATAGATTTGGAGAATGGATATTTAAATATTCATGCAAAAATGGATAACTCTAAGAATGAAGAAGAAAAAGGAAAATTTATTAAGCGTGAAAGATACTTTGGAGAATGTTCAAGAAGCTTCTATGTAGGAGAAGACGTTAAAGAAGAAGAAATTAAAGCAGCATTTAATAATGGTATTTTAACACTTGAAGTTCCTAAAAAATCAGAAGAAAAAGAGCAAGAAAAAAAATACATTGATATTCAATAAGACAGAGAAATCTGTCTTTTTTATTTCTTCTAAATATGATAAAATAATTACGAAGGTAGAATTATTATGAAAAGAAACAAGAAACAAATCACAACGTATTTTATATTATTTAGTCTTCTTCTTATAGGAGTAGTGTATGCCATATTACAAGCTAATCTACAGATTAATGGTACAGCCAAGATTCAGGCAAATACGTGGAATATATACTTTGATAATATTCAAGAGAATGAGAATAGTGTAGTAATAGGAAATGATGATCAAGAAGCAGTAATAGATCCAGAAAACAATTGTAAAGTCGATTTTAGTGTTTCATTAGCTATTCCAGGAGATTTCTATGAGTTTACTGTGGATGTTGTAAATGCTGGAACGATTGATGGAATGATAGATAGTATCAATAATAGTTTTAAAATAAATGGAGTAGATTCTGATATTCCGGACTATTTGGATTATACAATAACATATTCAACAGGTGTATCAATTGAGCCAAAACATAAATTAAATCATAATTCTACAGAAACATATAAAGTAAGAGTAGAATATAAAAATGACATAGAAGAATTGCCTAGTGCAACGACTCTAACAATGTCATTTGAAATTAACTATGTACAAGCTGATGATACAGCAATTATAGTTCCATTTAATATCTATAATGTATTTCAATCTGAATTAGATAGTAATAGTGGTTTAGTACTAGAATATACTGGTACTCATCAAGACTCTTTTACACAAACAGGAAATGAAAAAATATATCACTGGTATGCTGATAGTGACGATAATGCAAATATCATTTTAGAGAAATGGAATGTTATTTTTGCAGGATACTGCTGGGAAATGATTCGTACTACAGATACAGGAGGAGTAAAATTGACCTATAATGGAGTACCTGTTGATGGAAAATGTACTGCAACAGGAGCAGACCAACAAATAGGTACATCAAAAATGAATACATCAGGGAATTCACCTGCTTATGAAGGATACATGATACCAGAGAGTTCTAAGATAAAAAAATATACAGCTGCATCTGCAGTTAGTGGTAGTCTATACGGAACAGGAGTTACTTGGGATGGTACGAATTATACTTTGACAAATACCTCTACATCTTATAATAGTACTCATCATTATACTTGTGCTAATACAACAGGAATTTGTTCAACAGTAAGATACTATTACTATTATATTTGTTATATTACATTAAGTGGAGGAGAAACAATTGAACCAGTTCTTACAAATATGTTAAATAGTAGTGATGTAAACTACAGTAATTCAGTACTTAAAACATATCTAGAAACTTGGTATCAAAATAATATGACAACATATGCCTCAAAACTAGAAGATACCATATTCTGTAATGATAGAACCTTAACAAATCTATCATCAGCTGGTTGGAATCCAAATGGAGGAGGAACATACACTTATTTGAAATTTAAAAGTTTATCTATTCAAAATGATTTAAGTTGTGAAACTGTAACAGATCAATTTAGTACACAGAATCCAAGTGCTCTACTAACATATCCAGTAGGACTAATGACTACAACGGAATCTAATTTGTTAAACAATAAAAACTTAAGAAAAACGGGTAATGTTTATTGGCTATTTTCACCATCTGCATATACTGATGGTATGGCCAACAATTATTATGTAAAAGCTGATGGAACTTTTGATGATTATGGTGCTAGTCAAACAACTGGCGTTCGTCCAACAATATCTCTAAAACCAGGTACCAAAGTATCATCAGGAGATGGGTCCAAAAACAATCCATATATTGTGGAATAATTAATACAGTAATTCTAGAAATTACTGTATTTTTAGTTTATAATACTTTTGGAGGGATAAATATGATAATAGTAGACTCTGATGAAGGATTAAGAATAGATTCTTATTTAGCAAACAAATTAGAAATGTCTCGTAGTAAGATTCAGAAATTACTAAAAGAAGAAAAAATACTAGTAAATGGAAAAAGTGTTAATAGTTCTTATCCTGTAAAAATAAATGATGAAATAGAAATAGAAGATGAATTAGAATATGAAATAGATGTTGAGCCAGAAAATATTCCTCTTAATATTGTCTATGAAGATGATGATTTTTTAATTATTAATAAAGAAAGTGGTATGGTAGTACATCCTGCTCCTGGACATTATACAAACACCTTAGTAAATGCTCTTCTGTATCGATATCAAAATCTTGCTGGAGATAAACTAAGACCAGGAATTGTCCATAGATTAGATAAAGACACTAGCGGTTTAATGATTGTTGCGAAAACAGAAAAAATGTTAGAAGTACTATCAGAAATGATTTCCAAAAAAGAAGTAGAAAGAAAATATCTTGCTATTGTAAAGGGAGTTATTAAAAATGACTCTGGTACGATAGATGCTCCTATTGGAAGAGATCCTCATAATAGACAAAAAATGGCAGTAACAGATCAAAATAGTAGAAATGCAATTACTCATTTTAGAGTATTAGAAAGATTTCAAAATAATACTTATATAGAATGTAGGCTAGATACTGGTAGAACTCATCAAATAAGAGTCCACATGTCTTATATTGGTTATCCTATTTGTAATGATCCTTTGTATGGAAAAGGAAAAACAACAGAATTTGGACAAATGTTACATTCCTATTCTTTAAAATTAGTTCATCCTGTTACAAAAAAAGAACTATCTTTTGAAGTAGAACCTCCAAAAGAATTCAAAGATGAATTAGAAAGATTAAGAAATGAATATGAATAAGTAAAGAAACTGTAAAGCAAGAAATTTTACAGTTTTTTTAATGGTACTTTATTGTAATCTATATTATGATAATAATAGGAGGGGTATGTTATGAATAAAGAAAGACCTCGTAAACAACATTATTTAAGTGATGTACTAAATAAAATAATTATCTTTTTTATTGTGTTATTATTTATTGTTGCGGCATTCTTAGGAGGATATTATGCTGCAGGATCAGAAGATTTCACCATAGTTTTAAAAGAATTAATTTCTTGTAAAAAGGAAACAACAGATAATTCTACTGAAACAGATACCAATCAAGTAGATTTAAAAGATTCTTATATTGCCAATCTATTACCAAATATCTTAAAAGGATTTGATTGTTGGGAAATAGAAGAATTCACAACAGATAAAAGAGTAACTGCCAATGATATTAGTAGTAAAAGAGCATATGCAATAGCTGAAGCAAACTCTTATTACTATTCAGAAAGAGAAGCAATTCCTCTTACAGAATATATGAGGGAAATTCAAAAATATTTAGGAACAAGTTATAAATTTGATCCTGAAGAAATTATAGATATGGATGAGTATTGTCCTCAATTTGAATATCAAAGCGATATTCAAAAGTTTGTGAGAATACCAAAAGCATGTAGTAATAAATGTGTTAATAGTCAATCAGCTTATAAGATTGTAGACATGAAAAAAGAAAAGAAAAATATTATTTTCATTGTAAAAGTATTATTTGCAGATAGAGATGGAAGAAGATATTATAGTGATTATAATAAGACTAAATTTGTAACAGAAGATCCAGGTTCTTTTGAAACAACAATAGGACAAGGAGCAGAATATAAATTTACATTCCGTGAAGAAAATGGAAATTATGTATTTGTATCAAGTGAACCAATAGAATAATGGTTCACTTTTTTTTACACTTCCTTTACACTTTTCTTGAAATGGTTAATAATATAAGCTAGAATAATAATTAGGTAGTTGAAAGGTGGGGACATATATGTTATCCGTAGAACAAGAAAAAATTAGTGAATTACTTGCGAATATGAATGAAGAAGAAAGAAGAAATTATTTTGATTACATCAGCTTTCGAGCAAAAGGGATGACAGGTTATGCCTCTATTGATGAACCTTGGATGAAAAACTATCAACCAAATGCTAGAGAGATTGCCAATGATATTATAAAAGATCGTTCTATTTCAGATGTTGTATTAGAAAAAATTGATGAACATAGTGAAATTGATGCCTTAAAATATTTCAATGCTACTATCAGTAGACCTGATTTTAAAATATTAGTAGAAAAGTGGGCTAAAGCATTCAGAGAAATTGGAGTAGAAGCCGATGAAGTAGTACCAATTTATGGAACTTTCTTTCCAGATGTATGTGCTATGATATTAGCTCTAAATCAGATAGGTGCCACAGTATATCCATTAAAGCTTAATCAAAGTCAAGATGATTTTAAAAGAGAAACCGCCGAATCTAAAGTAGCGATTGTCTATGATGGTATGTGGAAAAATGTGAAAGATATATTCAGTGATGATAGATTTAAGTATGTTATTTCTGTAAGTGCAGCTGATGGAGTTTTACCACCGATGAAGCAAGTTGTACAATTAAAAAGTTATTTAGATGCTAAAAAAACAAAGTCTTTAATGCCTTCATCAAAAAAGTATTTACATTCTAAAGATATGATGAAATTAGCAGATGCTTATAGAGGAGAATATAAAGAACCATTTAAAGAAAATAGAATAGCTTTTATTAATACTAGTAGTGGTTCTACAATTAATGGTCAAGTAAAAGGAATTATGTCTACCAATGAAGCAGCTCTTGCTCAACTTGCAAAAACAGAGGCTGCTCAAATTCCATATTATAAAGGAGACAAAGTATTAACAAATTTACCTCCAATGGCCTCTACTGCAATGTTTTGTTTATTTATCTATCCACTTTACAAAGGTTTAACTTTAATAGATGAACCAAGACTAAGTGCAGATAAATTCTACTCTCAAGTAATGAAATATAAACCACAAGCTGTTTTAGCATCAGGTAGTCTATGGAAGAAATTCTTTAGTGAATTAAAAGAAGATGCTAAAAAAAATGGAATTCCAGATTTAAGTTTCTTTAAAATGCCAATCGTTGGTGGAGAACCAATAACTCCACGTGAAATGGAATCTATTAACGAATTACTAAAATTTTGTGGTTCTCCAGCAACAATGTTTGATGGTTATGGAATGTCTGAATTGTTTTCTGTTTTTTCTACTCAAAAAGAAGAAACAAAAAGTTTAGAAGATAAGAGAAAACCAGTAATATGTGCTGGATTGCCATTCCCAAATATTCAAGCAGGAATATTTGATGAAAATGGAAAAGAATTAATGTATAATCAACGAGGAGAATTATACATGAAAGATAAAGATATTGTAATGCAAGGATACTACAAAAAACCAGAACTTACAAAAGAAACACTAAAAGATGATGGTTGGTTACACAGTGGAGATATTGCAGAAATTGATGAAGAAGGTTTAGTATATATTTATGGTAGAAAAACGGATAAAGTTACTCTACCAAATGGAAAAGAAGTATATTTGTTTGATATTGCTAATAAAATTAGAGAAGATAAGAATGTTAAAGATGTTATTATTTTCTCAATACCATTAGCCAATGGAAAAAATTCACTATTAGCACATATCATTTTTGAAGAAAATTTCTATGATGATAAGAATAAAGAGTTAGAATTAATTGATAAATATTTGGATTATTCTTTCAATGGAGAAGTAGTAATTGATGGTTATAAAGAACATGATAAAGCATTTACAATTTCTCCAACAACATCAAAAACAGATAGAAATTCTATGTATCTAGATCGAGACGAATATAAAAAAATTAAAGATGGAGAAGAGCATTTTGTCGACCTAATAAACACAGAAAAAGGATTAGTAAAATTGATAACGAAAACTGATTCTGAAAAAGGAAAAAAATTCATAAAGCAAATGTAACATTTGCTTTTTTTATGCTATACTAATTATAGTAGGTGAAATGTATGTGGAGCGTATTATACTTATTTCAATCATTGCTATTTGTATGTTTATTAGTAGTTGTCTTTTTATCAAAAAAGACTATAGAATCTGAAGAAAATAAATTATTTAATATTTTAACTATTGAAGAAATAATTGTCTTAATAACAGAAATATCTCTTCATTTTTCAACAAAATATGCAGGCACGGAAAGTATCCTAACCATATTGTTAGCAAAAGTCTTTTTAATTGAGATATTTTCTTGGTTTTGTATTTTCTCAATTTATACATATTATGTTACAAGAGCAAAGAAAATTGAAAATAAAGAAAAAAGAGAATCTACATATAATATTGTCACTTCAATTATTAGTGGCTTAAATATTGTAGGAAGTTTATTGTTTTTAGTATTACCAATTAAAATAATGATGAATGGAGAAGCAAAATATAGTTATGGGCCAGCAGTTAATGCATTAAAAGTTTTCTTGGGAATTGGTTTAACTTTTTGGCTAATCCTATTATTAATCAATCGAAAAGATATGAAACAAAAGCAATTTGCGCCAATCTATTCTGTTATGCTGTTATTAATTGTTAATCTAATCCTACAAACAATTAATCCATCTATTTTAATTGCTTCTTCAACCATGGCATTTACTTTATTTATCATGTTCTTTACCATTGAAAATCCAGATTTAAAAATGATTGCTGAATTAGAAGTAGCAAAAGAACAAGCAGAGAAGGCCAATAATGCAAAAACAGATTTCTTATCAAATATGTCTCATGAAATTCGTACACCATTAAATGCTATAGTTGGATTTAGTGATTGTATTATGGATAGCAATGATATTACAGAAGCGAAAGAAAATGCTAAAGATATTGTAAATGCAACTCAAACGTTACTTGAAATTGTAAATGGAATACTCGATATTTCAAAAATAGAAGCAGGAAAACTAGAAATAATAAATTCAAAATATAATCCAGAAGAAACTTTCATGGAACTTGCTAGATTAATCTCTACAAGAATGAGAGAGAAAGGACTTGATTTTACTTATTATATTGCTCCAGACATTCCAAAAACACTTTACGGAGATTATGCGAATATTAAAAAAGTAGTTACAAACTTATTGAGTAATGCTTGTAAATATACAGATAGTGGATTTGTTAGATATGAAGTTAATTGTGTAAATATGAAAGACTACACAAGATTAATTATTTCCGTAGAAGATTCTGGAAGAGGAATAAAAAAAGACAGTGTTGAGAAATTATTTACAAAATTTCAAAGATTAGAAGAAGATAGAAATACAACAATTGAAGGAACAGGATTAGGACTTGCCATTACAAAACAATTAACAGAATTAATGGGAGGAAAAGTAATTGTTCATACAGTTTATGGAAAAGGATCTAAATTTACAATTGTCTTAAATCAAAAAATAACAGAACCTGATATCAAAAATACAAGAAAAGTAAAAGATACACTTGATTTGTATAATATAAAAATATTAGTAGTAGATGATGCATTTACGAATTTAAAAGTTGCGACTAAACTATTAGAAAAATTCAATGCAAATTGTATAGAATTATGTGATAGTGGTTTTGAATGTATTGATAGAATCAAAGCTGGAAAAAAATATGATGTAATTCTATTAGATGATATGATGCCTAAAATGAGTGGAGTATTAACTCTTCAAGAACTAAAAAAACTTCCAGATTTTCATATCCCAACCATTGCATTAACAGCTAATGCTATAACAGGAATGAGAGAAAAATATATTCAAGATGGATTTGATGATTTTTTAGCAAAACCAATTGAGAAAGAAGAATTAATACGTGTCTTAAATCAAGTCCTTGGTAGATGTGTAACAGAAGAATTAGAAATTGTGTCTGAAACAAAGGAAGAAGAGAAAGAAGAAAATAAAAATGAGATTATCCCAGTAGAAGATAATATTGAACAGATTTTAGGAGATCAAGTTAAATTAAAGATGAAAGAACAAATCAATGAAAAAGAATCCATAGAAATTGTGGAAGAAAAAAAGAAAGATAGTAATATTCTTCCAGTTGTGGATATTAACACTGAAATACCAAATAAAGAGTCATATGATGAAAAATATTTACAAGAAAATGGAGTAGATTTAGAAAAAGCACTTGAACTGTTAGGTGATATGGATATGTATAATTCTACGATTCAAGATTTTAAAGAAGAAATGGAAGAAAAATGGAATCGTATTACAGATTATAAAAATCAAAAAGATATGGAAAATTATGCAATAGATGTTCATTCCCTAAAAAGTGATTGTAAATATTTAGGTTTTATGACTCTAGCAGATATTGCTTATAATCATGAATTAAAAAGTAAAAAAAATGATCAAAAATATATAGATAATCATTTTGAAGAATTAGAAAATGAATTTAACAAAGTAAAAGAAATTGTAAATAATTATGTAAATAACAGGTGATTATATGTATCATAAGTATAAACAAACTACAACTTATTTTATAATGATAAGTTTACTTCTAATAGGAGTAGTCTATGCTATTCTACAAGCAAATTTACAAATCAAGGGAACTGCTAAAATAAAAGAAAATACTTGGGATATTCATTTTAATAATATAGAGGTCAATGAAAACTCTGTAAGTATAGGAGAAAATGATTCCCATGCTTCAATTGATCCAGAAAATAATTGTAAAGTAGATTTTGAAGTAACGTTATCTCTTCCAGGAGACTTCTATGAGTTTACTGTAGATGTAGTAAATTCTGGAACAATTGATGGTATGATAGGAGAGTTAAATAAAACTCTAAAAGTAAATGGAGAATCAGTACAAGAAACTCCTGACTATCTAAACTATTCTGTAACTTATGCAGATGGAATGGAAATACTAGAAAATCATAAATTATCTGCAGGAACTACTGAAACATTTCTAGTACGTTTAGAGTTTAAAACTGATATCGAAGAATTACCTGATGCAACAACAGTGATAACTACATTAGAACCTCAATATATTCAAGCAGATTCTAGTGCCAGAATTGTTAGAGTAAATTTTGCGACAGACTCTTGGAATGATATTATTGATGATTATACCGCTGGTAAAACCAAATATTTAAAAATAGCAATGGAAGCGGGAACAACAAGAGAAGTTAGGTTAGATATGGATAATGATGGAACAGTTGATACAACCTCACATGTTAGAATTGCGAATTTGAGTACTCCAGCAGAATGTGCGACAACAGGATTTAGTCAAACAGCATGTGGTTTTGTCATAGAATTTGCAGATATTATTTCAACATATCCTATGAAAAACGATAGTAACAATTCTGGAAGTTGGGAAAATTCAACAATGAGAACTTATGTTAATGGTATAATATTTAATTCTCTTCCAACTGCATTAAAGAATGTAGTAATTAATACAAAAGTAGTGTCGGGATATGGATATTTAGACTCATTAAAATCAAATTATGTAACAACAGACAAATTGTTTTTATTATCTTCAAAAGAAGTACACGGGAATTCATACTCATCTTTTGATACTTCGAGTGATTTATCAAGACAAACCGATTATTACAAGCATTTAGAAATTAATAGTAATAATAATACTGGAACAATTAAAAAGTATAATAATGAAAATGCAAATTGGTGGTTACGATCACCAAGCAGTAATGGAAATTGGGCTTTTTCTATTACCACCAACAATGGCTATCATTCTTGTAGTAGTTCTGAAAATAACAATGGAGTTTCTCCAGCCTTCCGTATTGCTGAATAAAAAAATAAAGAATAGTACAACTATCCTTTTAAATATTTAATACATAAATAGAAAGAGAAAGAATAACTGCAAAGATAGATAAACCTATGTAAGGAAGTAGATAATACTTCTTTTTATTTTGTAACAGAGAAGTTTCTTCATATAGAAGTAAACAACTAATAAAAGTACCTAAACAAAAAACAAATCCTAAAAAATGACTTTTTAATCCAAAAAATACCAAAGTATATCCTTGATTAAATAAATAATTTACAAGTAGTGATATTTTATAAGACTTTGGAATATCTTTTATTTTATAACTACTAATAATAGAATATATTGTATATGCAGTTAAAAGATAAATAATTGACCAAGCAATTGCATAAAAATAAGTAGGTGGTGCAAAAGATGGTTTTATAATTTCATTATAATAATCATAATCAAGTGGAAATAGATTTCCTAAGAACCAAGGCAGTAAACAAACTGTATATAAGAATAATTTTTTAATCATTTTTTCATCTCCTCTTTTATTATTGTATGTTTTATATTATAATATTATTAGTTTTTTAGGAGGAAATTTATGGAAGAAGATATAATGATGGATAGAAAAAACGTATTAACAATGAAACTATTACATTATTTCATTACAGAAAAGAATTATAATCCTATCATTTTACAAGGTGTTGAAAATGAAATTTGGTTAGAAAACCTTGAAGAAAATTGTAAAGTAGTCCGTATAGTTTCCAACTATATACATAATGATGAACAATTTGACTTTGATGTTTTTAAGACAAAAAGAATTGTAAAAAAGATTAAGAAAAAAACATTATCTTTGAGTATTAATGTAATGAGTATTTTCTTAGATATGAGTGATAATGTAAAAGAAGATATTAATATAGATCCAAAATTAATATGTATTAATGTAAAAGATGAAAAAGATATTCAAAATAGTTCTATTATTAAAAATATATTTCCAGATTTATCAAAAAAAATGGTATATACAGAAAATGGTGTAGAATTATTTATGAAAATTACTAGTGATATTAATAAACATAATAAAGAAGATGCAAAAAAATTAGAAGAAATATTTAAAAGTAAAGTTCCATATATAACTTATTTTTTAATTATTATTAATTGTATATTTTTCTTTGTACCAATATTATTTGGACAATATGATGATATATTAAGTAAGTTCTGGATATATGGACCTAAGATACGTGGAGGAGAATATTATAGATTACTTACTGGTATTTTCTTACATGGAAGTATTATGCATTTACTATTAAATTGCTATTCTCTATATATTATTGGTTCTCAAATTGAAAGTTTCTTAGGAAAATGGAAATATATTATTATTTATTTATTCTCTGGAATAACAGGAGCACTCCTTTCAATAACATTAAATGGAATGATTCCATCAATTGGAGCTAGTGGAGCAATCTTTGGACTTATGGGATCTTTATTATACTTTGGATATTATTATAGAGTATATTTAGGAAACGTAGTAAAATCTCAAATCATTCCATTAATTGTATTAGAACTTTCGATGGGATTCTTATCAACGGGAGTTGATAACTTTGCTCATATAGGAGGTTTAGTCGGTGGAATTATTATCACTATGGCTCTAGGAGTAAAAGATAAAACAACGAATTTTGAAAAAGTAAATGGATGGATTGTTACTGGTATATTTTTCATATTCCTGATATTCATGGCATTTGTTTTAGCAAACTAAAAGTCACTTAGTGACTTTTTTTCTTTCTATTGAATTTACAAAGTAGAAATGATAGAATAAATATATAATATTGTGTGAGGTGATATTATGCCACAAGAACAAACTAGCTTATTTGATTTAAAAGAAATCGATACTGAAAATGTTAGAACTACATTAAAAGAAGTACATGATTCTTTAGAAGAAAGAGGATACAATCCTACGAATCAAATTGTAGGATATTTAATCAGTGGGGATCCAGGATATATTTCTAGTTACAAAGATGCAAGAAATAAAATACAATCTGTAGAAAGAGCCAAAATAGTAGAAATATTATTATCTGAATTTCAAAAGAATAACAAATGAGATATTTAGGTTTAGATTTAGGTAGTAGAACATTAGGAGTATCTTTAAGTGATAAAACAGGTTTAATTGCGAGTAGTTTAAAGATTATTCATCATAATGAAGAATATGATAGATTACTAAAAGAAGTAGAAGAATTAGTAAAAGAATATGAAATTGACGCAGTGGTATTAGGTCTTCCTAAGAATATGAATGGAACAATAGGAGAAAAAGGAGAACTAAGTCAAATCTTTAAAGAAAACTTAGAAAAAATCTTATCAATACCAGTTTATTTACAAGATGAAAGATTATCTACTAAAGAAGCAACAAATACCTTGATACAAGGCAATATGTCTAGAAAAAAAAGAAAAGAAGTAATTGATGCAGTGGCTGCAACTATTATCTTACAATCATATTTAGATAGGAGAGAAAAATAATGAAAAAGAATTCGTTTAGTATGATAGATGAAAATGAAAATGAAATAATTTATGATGTTTTATTTACATTTGAAAATGAAGAAACAAATAAAAACTATATTGTTTATACAGACAATACAAAAGATGAAAAAGGAAATATCCAAGTATATGCTTCAACATATGACCCAGAAGATCCACATAGTAAATTAGAAGCTATTAAATCAGATAAAGAATGGAAAGTTATTGAAACAATCCTTGAAACACTTCAAGAAGAAGTAAGAAACAAAAAGAATAAAGAAGATGAAAATAACGGAGAATAGTATCTGTTATTTTGGAGGTTGTAAAGATGAAAGGGTTTAAGAAGTTTTTAATATTTTGTTTATTTTTAATCGCAATCGCATCAATAGGAGCTGGAGTTGGATGGATGTATTTTACATCTCCTGTAAATCCAAATAGTAAAAAAGATGTTAAAGTAGAGATTAAAAGTAATACAAATTCTACTAAAATAGCAGAAACGTTAAAAAGAAAAGATTTAATTAAAAGTATTCTTATCTTTAAAATCTATTTAAAAGTGAATAATATTAATAATTTAAAAGCATCAAATTATACATTTAATAAAAGTATGACTATGGAAGAAATAGTAGATGCTTTACAAAAAGGTGTAGTAACAAATGAAAATGATATTAAAGTTACATTTAAAGATGGATTAAGAGTAACGGATTATGCTACAGTAATCGCTAATAATTTTAATAAAGAATATGATATTGTACTTGATGTATTTAAAGATAGAGAATATGCTAAAACATTAATTGAAAAATATTGGTTTTTAACAGATAAAATATTAGATGAATCAATATATTATCCATTAGAAGGATATCTTGCTCCAGAAACATATTATTTTGAAAAAGATTCAACGATAGAATCTATTATTATTAAAATGTTAGATCAAACAGAAACAATATTAGAAGATTATAAAGAAAAAATGAGTAGTGATCCACATTACTATATGACAATGGCTTCTATTGTACAACTAGAAGGAACTAATTCAGAAAATAGAAAAATGATTACTGGAGTATTTGAAAACAGATTAAATTCCGGAATGAATTTAGGTAGTGATGTAACAACATATTATGCATTACAAGAAAGTATGACAATAGATTTGACAAAAGATCAATTTAATACAGAGAATCAATATAATACTAGAGGACCAAATATGATTGGTAAAATGCCAATAGGACCTATATGTAATCCAAATGCAGGTAGTATTGAAGCTGCAGTAAATCCAACTGCAAATGAGTATTATTTCTTTGTAGCAGATAAAAATGGAGAAATCTATTTTACAAAAACAAATGCTGAACATGATCAAAAAGTTGCTGAATTAAAAGCAAATGGATTATGGATAGAATTTAGTAATTAGAAGGTGTAGTATGCAAAACGATTTAATTGCACAAATGAGAAACTATGCAGAAGAATATAATGTACCAATTATGGTAGATGAAGGAATCAATTTTGTAAGAAATTATATCGCAAGAAATGATGTAAAAAGTATTTTAGAAATTGGAACTGCAATTGGTTATTCTGCAATATTAATGGCTATGGTAAGACCAGATATTCAAATTACAACAATAGAAAGAGATGAAAAAAGATATCTAGAAGCTATCAAAAATATAAAGAAAGCTAATATGCAAGATAGAATTCATCTAATCTACAAAGATGCTTTAGAAGTAGAATTAGAAGAACAATATGATTTATTATTTATAGACGCTGCCAAAGCTCAAAATATTAAGTTTTTTGAAAGATTTGAGAAGAACCTAAGACCATTTGGTACAGTAATCACTGATAATATGAGTTTTCATGGTTTAGTAAATCAAGATGAAGAACAAATTGAAAGTAGAAATGTAAGACAATTAGTTAGAAAAGTAAAAGACTATAAAGCCTTTCTAGAGCAAAATCAAGCATTTCGTACAGAATTCCTAGAAATAGGAGATGGAATAGCAGTAAGTATAAAGAAGTAGAAATACTTCTTTTTTTTTTGTCAAATTTTACATATTGTTTTAAAATGAATAAAAGAAGAGTAATCAAACTATGATACAATAAAATCAAAGGTAGAGAAAATATGAGAAGAAACAAGGAACAAGTAACAATTTATTTTATATTATTTAGTTTAATTCTTATAGGGGTAGTCTACGCTATTTTACAAGCAAATCTACAAATTAATGGAATAGCGAAGATTAAATCAAATACTTGGGATATTCATTTTGATAATATTCAGATTAATTCTAATAGTGTTTCTATTGGAGATGATGATTCAGCTGCAACAATTGATCCAAATGATACTAGTAAAGTTGATTTTTCTGTTACTTTATCTACTCCAGGAGACTTTTATGAATTTACTGTTGATGTAGTAAATGCAGGAACAATTGATGGAATGATTGAATTATTAACACAAGAGATGAAAGTAAATAATGAAGTAGTACAAAAAACACCAAATTATTTAAACTATATTGTTACTTATGAAGATGATTCTTCCATTTTACTAAAACACTTATTGGAAGCCGGAGAAACATTAACATATAAAGTAAGATTAGAGTTCAAAACAGATATAGAAGAATTACCTGAAGCCGCAACAATCAACTCTTCATTTGGAGTACAATTTGTACAAGCAGATGATACTGCAATAAAAAAGAGACCATATTATGCCTGTACTTTTGATGGAGATTTAGTACAAGGAGCAGAATATACAAATGGACAATATACATATCGGTATATGCAAGAATATGGCACTTGGAATTCTAGTTCTCAGTCTTATGAATGGAGAAATATAGATAATGATGGCTGGGGAGTCCATTTATCAGACACTTCTTCAACTGATTCTGTTACTTCAAGATTATGTACTTCTATCAATGATAAGCCTATTGTTTCTATGAGTTATATGTTTTATGAAAGTAAATCCACAAGCGTTGATACTACAAGTTTTAATACATCAAATGTAACAAATATGATTAATATGTTTAATGGATGTAGTAGTCTAACTGATATTGATGTAACTAAATTTGATACATCTAACGTAACAAATATGATTAATATGTTTAATGGATGTAGTAGTCTAACTGATATTGATGTAACTAAATTTGATACATCTAACGTAACAAATATGTTTGGAATGTTTGCAAATTGTAGTAATCTTAATGATATTGATGTGACTGAATTTGATACATCTAACGTAACAAATATGTCTGGAATGTTTGCAAATTGTAGTAATCTTAATGATATTGATGTGACTGAATTTGATACATCTAAAGTAACAAATATGAATGGAATGTTTTCAAATTGTAGTAATCTTAATGATATTGATGTGACTGAATTTGATACCTCTAATGTAACAAATATGGGTGGAATGTTTTCAGGTTGTAGTAGTTTAACAGAATTAGATTTAAGTGGTTTTGATTTAAGAGGAGCATCTTCCTTTGGTGCAATTGCAGGAAATATTTTTTATGGAACTTCTTCTTTAAAAAAACTAAATCTAAGTAATATGAAACTTCCACCTGATATGTCTCATGCTATATTTAGAAGTGGTGCAGCAAGTTCTTCACCAATAGAAGAAATAGATGTTACTGGATGGGATTTAAGTAATACTACAAATGTTTCTGGAATGTTAGGCAGTTATGGTTCTAATGGATTTGGAGGAACAGGATTAAAAAGAATAATAGGTCTTGATACCTGGGATACTTCTCATATTACAAATATGTCTTATATGTTTCAAGGACTATCTTCTTTAACAACATTAGACCTAAGTAGTTTTAATACTTCTAATGTCACTAATACAGATAACATGTTTGATGGATGTACATCAGTAACTACTGCTTATGGTAGAACTAATTCTGATATCACAAAATTTAATGCATCAAGTAATAAACCATCTAACATTACATTTATACCAAAACCTTAAAAAGATAATAAAAAAGTATTTAATTATTTCATTAAATACTTTTTTCTATATTTTTTAGCAAATAGCAGCACCATAACCTTCATTGCTATATTGCAAAGATTTAGTACTTATAGAAATTAATAACAGTAATATCAATAATATTATTTTTTTCACAATGGCACCACTTTATTATTATCATTATAATATGAATGAAAAAAATGTATACATAATAAAGTATTCACAAAAAAAGACTATAAATTTGAAAATACTTTGCTTTTTCTTTACGTTTTATTAAAAAAGGACTATAATATTGTAAATAAAGTTTTTGAGGAGGGGTACAATGTTAAAGGTATTAGTAGAAAATGCTCAAAAAGACAATTTATCATTTGATGCTGATGGTCTTATTTTACCTTTAAAAGACTATGCAGTTGAGTCAATTGAGACCTTTTCTTTAGATGAGATTAAGAATATTAGGGACACTTATACAAAGGAGATTTTCATTAAAATCAATAAAAATTTAATGAACGAAGATATTGAAAAGGTTAAAAGTATATTATTGGAATTAGAAAAGTTAAATATTACTGGGATAATGTTTTATGATTTGGCTATTCTACAATTAAAAAAAGAATTAAATTTAAAATTAGATTTAGTTTGGAATCAAACTCATATGGTGAATAATTATAAGACTTGTGATTATTATTATGATAAAGGAGTAAAATATGCTTATCTTGGTAAAGAGATTACATTAGAAGAGATAATTGAAATTATCAAGAAGAGTAAAATAACTTCAATAGTAGAAGTAATCTCAAGACCTAGTGTTGGTTTTAGTAAAAGAAAACTAGTAACAAACTATTATAAAGATTTAGAAAAAAAAGCTACTTCTAGTTTACTGGTAAAAGAAAAAGTTACTGGAGAATTCTATGATGTTGTGGAAGATTCTAATGGTACTTGCTTTTACTTAGATAAAATTGTAAATGGGACATCTATTATTGAAGAGTTATTTGAAAAGGATTGTCGCTATATTGTATTAAAAGAATATGGAATTGATTCTTTTAATGAGTTAGTTACTGATACTATTCATTATATTCAAGGAGAATGTAAAGATAATAGTTATTTAGAAAAATATAAGAAGTTAGGGGATAGTACAAATTTCTTTTTTAAGAAAACTATTTATAAGGTGAAATAGATGAAAAGAATAGAATTGTTATCTCCTGCAGGAGACTTAGAAAGATTAAAAGTAACTCTTTTATATGGAGCAGATGCAGTTTATATTGGTGGAGAAAAATATAGTTTAAGAGCGAATGCTAATAACTTTTCTATTGATGAAATTAGAGAAGGATGTAGTTTTGCACATAAACTTGGAAAAAGAGTTCATCTAACATTAAATATAGTTTTTCATAATGAAGATATGGATGGAGTAGAAGAATATATTAAAGAAGTAGTAGATGCAGGAATTGATGCATTTATTGTAAGTGACCCATTTATTATTTCTCATATTAAGAATAATTATCCAAATGTGGAAGTACATTTATCTACTCAAAATTCTACAAGTAACTATGAAGCAATAAAGTTTTTTGAATCTGAAGGAGTCGATAGAGTAGTACTAGCTAGAGAAGTTTCAAAAAAAGAAATGAAAGAAATCATTGATAAAGTAAATACTGATATTGAAGTGTTTATTCATGGGGCAATGTGTACTTGTTTCAGTGGACGTTGTGCCTTATCAAATTATGTAACTAATCGTGATGCCAATAGAGGTGGTTGTGCTCAAGTATGTCGTTTTTCTTTTGAAAACGAAGGAGAAAAAGATTTTACTTTCGCAACGAAAGACTTAAATATGGCAAATTATATTAAAGATTTAATTGAGATTGGTGTTACTAGTCTAAAAGTAGAAGGAAGAATGAGATCCTTATACTATCTCGCAACAGTAATTGGTACTTATCGTTCCATTATTGATGATTATTATAATAATACATTAACATCAGAGAAAATGAAGATATATCAAAAAAGATTGGATCGAGTAGCTAATCGTGAAACATCTACTCATTTCTTCTTAAAAGAAGCAGATGAAACAGATCAATATTATACTGGTAGACAAGAATTATCAAATCAAGATTATTTAGGTCAAGTAATAGAGTATAATAAAAAAGAGAATTTAATAAAATTCTATGAAAGAAATTATTTTGAAGTAGGAGATACAGTAGAATTGTTTACTCCTAATCAAGATCATATTGAATTTGTAGTAGAAGAATTATTTGATGAAGAATTAAATCCTGTCGATGTTGCGAGACATCCAGATAGTATTTATTATTTAAGATTAAAAACGAATAAAGAGGTTGTTGAATATTCAATGATAAAGGTGGCACGAAGAAAAAATGAAAACAAAAGCATATAGAGTTCCTCTATACGAGGTTGGATATAATAATTTAAGTTTAGGAAAATTAACTTTTATTGATTACATTATTGTAAAAAAGAATTTTTCTACAATTCATGAAATAATAACAGACTATGATGAAATAGATATAATCCATCATTATTTTCTAAAACATGGTAATTTAGATTTTGTTAGTCGTAAACCAATTAAAGCAAAAGAAATAGGGCATCATTTAGTAGTATTTACAGAAGATTTAATTGAAGATAACAGAATTCGAGAAGAAGATATTGAAAAATATGTTTCTGAATATGAGACTTCAAGATGGAATCAAATATATCAAGACTTACATATACTTACAAAAGAAGAAAAAAAAGATATTAAAAAAAGAGAATACTCTAGGTTTTAATAATTATAAGGAGAGATTATATGAATAGTTTGGAAGAAGCAAAAAACAACTTTCTAAAGAAAGAAGATAATCTAAGTGAATTTGCTACAAAAAGTAGTGAAGCATTTCGTCTAAAAGAGGAGAAAGAAGATTTTCGACCTCCATTCTTTCATGATAGCGATCGTATTATTCATTCTCTAAGTTATACAAGATATATGGATAAAACTCAAGTATTTACAAGAGAAGAAAATGATCATATAAGTAAAAGAATTACTCATGTACAATTTGTGAGTAAAGTAGCCCGTACGATTGGAAGAGCATTAAATCTAAATGAAGACTTAATTGAAGCAATTGCCTTGGGTCATGATATTGGACATACTCCACTAGGACATGAAGGAGAATATTTACTAAATGAAATCTCTTTAAGAGAACTTAATGAGTATTTTGCACATAATATACAAAGTGTAAGACACTTAACATATGTAGAAAAAAACGGAGAAGGATTAAATCTAAATGTTCAAGTACTTGATGGAATTATGTGTCATAATGGAGAAATGGTAGAATCTATTTATACTCCAGTTAAGAAAACGAAAGAAGAATTTATAAAAGAGTATGAAGATTCATATAAAAATATTAAAAAATCAAATAAAAACCATCCTATGACGCTAGAAGGTTGTGTTGTGCGTATCTGTGATATTATTGGTTATATTGGAAGAGATATTGAAGATGCAATTGTAATTGGAAAGATTAAAAGAGAAGAGATTCCAGAAAATATTGTAAAAGTACTAGGATGTACAAATAAAGAAATTATTAATACGATTGTTTTAGATATTATTAATAATAGTATGAATAAACCATATATTAAATTAAGTGATGATGTTTTTAAAGCAATATTTGATTTAAAGAAATTTAATTATGAAAATATTTATAGTAAGAGCTTATCTGATGAAGTAAAAGAGTACTACCGAAAAGGTATGAATAAGATATACTCGAGATATTTAAAAGATATTGAAGAAGATAATCACGAAAGTATTATTTTTAAAACATTTTTAGATAGTCAAATTGATGAATATTTAGTAAATACCAACAATAAAAGAAAAGTTGTAGACTTTATTGCTGGAATGACCGATGAATTCTTTTTAAGAGAAATTGAGAAATAATATTGATTATCATATACTTTTATGATATAATTATGAAATCTTGATGAGTTTATTGACATCTAAAAAAATGTGAAAACGAGTATTGTATTTAAGAAAAAAATATGATACAATCTAGCATGTTAAGTCAATGAAGACATATACTTAAAAATAAAATTCTGAGGTGATAAAAATGGGAAATAAAAATACAGTTTATTTAACACAACAAGGATTAGATGATTTAAAGAAAGAATTGGATGAATTAATTAATGTACGTCGTCCTGAAAATATACAAGCAATTAAGGAAGCACGCTCTTTAGGAGATCTTTCTGAAAATGCAGAATATGATGCTGCAAGAAATGAACAAGCTCAAATTGAAGGAAGAATTAAACAATTAGAAAAAATGTTAGAGAATGTTTCTATTATTGCAGATGTAACAACTGATACAGTAGGAATTGGAAATACAGTTTCAATTAAATATGTAGATGATGATGAAGAAGACGAATATAAAATCGTTGGAAGTCAAGAAGCAGATCCATTTGAAAGTAAAATTTCTAATGAGAGTCCTATTGCTCAAGCTTTATTTGATCATAAAGTAGGAGACATTGTAACAGTAGAAAGTCCTAATGGAAGTTACGAAGTAGAAATTATTGAAATAAAATAAGGAAACCGAAAGGTTTCTTTTTTTTAGACAAAATTTATTTTTTTTAAATTGGTGTATTTGTTTTATTTTTTTGTTTGAAACTCTTTTAAAATTTGAAATATTAGTTTATACTTATGATGGAGAATAAGGAGAGTGGATAGTATGATTATACGTAAACCATATGCATTCTTAATTAAAAATTTTCGTAAAATTCATATTGTATTACTAATCGTAGGACTTTTCTTGTTCTATAAAACAATTGATGTTGCGAGATTTGTAAATGATTTTATGAGTTTTGGAGTATATGACGCCTATGTAAATCCTATTTCAAAGCATATTACATTCTTAATGCGTTTTTTAATTTTTTTAATGATTGTAGGAAGTGCATCTTTAGGATTGGTTTTAAGACACAAACATAAACCATGGAAAGAATACATATTTCCAACTGCATTGTATTTATTATTATTTTTTACAGTAGGAATGATTAAGAGTTTCTTTAATAGCTACACAGAATTAGTAGATACTGCCAATCTTCGATTATCTAGAGATTTACTATTAATATTTTTGTTTGCACAACTACCGGCTTTAGTAATCTTTATTGCGAGAGTACTTGGTTTTGATATGAAGAGATTTCATTTTAATCTAGATTTGGAGCAACTAGAATTAAGTGAAGAAGACCGAGAAGAAATAGAAATTGGATTAAAAATTGATAAGTATACTTTTGTAAGATGGTGGAGAAAGTTTAAACGTAATTTAGGTTATTTTTATAAAGAACATAAAAAACTAAGTATTCTAGTACTTGGTGTTTTAGCGTTTTTATTACTAAGAAATATCTATATTACAGTATTTGTTTATAATCGTTCTTATAAACAAGGACAATTATATAGTTTTAATGGATATACAATTACTGTAAAGAATTCCTATTATACAGATAAAGATCATAAAGGACAAATTATTAGTAATGATAGTAACTTTGTAATTGTAGAAATGGAAGTTAAAAATAATCATCGTGCTAGAACGATTGATACTTCTAAATTTCATTTAAAAGCCGGGACAAAAGATTTTACTACGACAGAAACAACTTATGCCTCTGAATTTGAAGATTTTGGAAAATGTTATAGTAAAGTAAGACATCTTCAAAAAGATGAAACACTAAATTTTATAATCGTTTACAAAGTAAATAAAAATATCAGAAAAGGAAGATTTGTCTTATTCTATCAAGAAGATACTGGTATTTTTAAACTTAGAAAAATCAAACTAAAAGTAAAAGATTTAAGGAGAATGGAAAAAGCTAGAACTTTGAAATTAGGAGATTCCTTTGCTTTAGATATTAAAGATAAAGAAGATACAATTAGTTTTGATTCTTATGAAATCCTTTCAAGTGTAGATTATAAAATGAATAAATGTACAACAACAGAATGCAACATTATAACAGAAACTTATTATGCTCCAGAAGGATATAAAATTCTAAAATTAGAGTTTTCATCAGACGACCTAGAAGCCAAAAACGTCATTGACTTTTTGCTCAAGTATGGTACAATTGATTATAAGGATACTAAGAATGAGGATGCAAGTATGGACATGACAATAGCCGTAGATAAAAACTACTTCGGTAAAGATGTTTATATCAAGATTCCACAAGAAGTAGAAGCATCTGAAAAGATAGATTTCCATTTTGTTATTCGCGATGACGTAATAATCTATCAATTGATATAGGAGGAATTATGCAAGATAAGTTTAGAGCATTAAAATTAATTCTTGTATTAGTAATTGTCGGCATCTTTGTATGGTTCTTAGTATTATCTCCTATGATAACTTTCCAAAGAAATGAAAAAATAATGGAAGATGCAGCAAGAAGATATTTCGAACTAAACAGTGATGAACTGCCTACCGGAGAAAGAGTAAAAACTCTTTCTTTAAGTGTTTTATTTAAGAAGTCTTATATTAAACAAGACTTTTATGCACCAATTTCAAACAAAGCATGTTCTGTAGAAAACAGCTGGGTAAAAGTTAAACAAGAAAATGGGAAGTATCGTTACTATGTGTATCTTGACTGTGGAACTTTTACATCTAATGTTGATCATAAAGGACCAGTCATTAAATTAAATGGAAAAGAAGAAATGTCAGTAAACATAGGAGAAGAATTCACAGATCCTGGAGTAGATAGTGTAGTAGATGAACATGATGGAGTTATGGATGCATCAAATGTTACTGTAAAAGGAGAAGTTGATACTTCAAAAGTTGGAACATATGAAATTAATTATTCTGCTTCTGATAATTTTAATAATAAATCAACAGTTACTAGAGTAGTAAAAGTTGTGAAAGTATTAAGCAGTGTTATTTCTAAAGAACTAAACGGAGAAACAAATTTTAAAGGAAATCCAACAAATAACTACATTAGATTATCAAATATGTATTTCCGCGTACTTGGTTTAGATGAAAATAATAATATTATCATGGTTGCGGAAGAAGATGCTGCGAATGTTTCATATGATAAATTAGAAAAATGGCTTGATGAAGTATATATTCCTCATTTTACAAAAAAAGCACAGAAATTATTAGTAAAAACAAAATACTGTAATATGGCAGTTCCAGAAAATGAAATTGATTCAGTTTCTCAATGTACAGAATATACAGATCAAAGATATGCCTATGTACCATCAGTTCTAGATATTAATAGTACACAATTAGATAATAATAATTTCTTAAAACCAGTTACAATATCATGGACTGCGAATAATAAAGATGACAAAGAAGCATATGTCATAAGAAATGTTTTCTTTGGAAATGAATATGGAAAAAATTATATTACAGTAAATTCTACATATAATTATGGAGTTAGACCAAAATTAGTAATGAAAGGGGATGCTCTTGTTACAGATGGAGATGGTACTCACGATAATCCATTTGTATTTGGAGAAACAAAGCCTGCTAAGGGAGGAACATTACTGAATAAACGTTTCACTGGAGAATATATTACAATTAATGGATTTGAATGGAGAATAATAGAAACTCTTCCAGATGGAACAACAAAAGTAATAAGTGATGATACTTTAGGTACAGATAATGAAAGACCTACAACATATTCCAATCCTGAAAAATCGACAATTGTTTATGATCCAGAAGATAAAGAAAGCTATGCTTACTTTATAAAAAATAAATCTAGTAAATTTATTGATACAAAATTATTAATCAAACATGAAGTAGAGATACCAGTTTATAAAAATGAAATCAGATATAAAGAGGAGACAAAAATAAAAACTTATAAATTAAAAGTATCTCCTCCAAATATGTTTGATATGTTTAGTGCTCAATCAAATACTAGAGAAGGAAAAAAATCACATTCTTATTGGTTAAGCAATACTTCTAACTCAAAAGATAGAATTGCAGGAGTAATTTCAGATATCGGTGTAGTATTAAATGAACCAATTCAAAAATATGGAATGTATGGAATAAGAGCAGTTGGTTATGTAAAAAGTGATACGGTTATTACAAGTG
The DNA here is from genome assembly GCA_017405445.1 of Bacilli bacterium. GTDB lineage: Bacteria > Bacillota_I > Bacilli_A > RF39 > UBA660 > UBA3789. The sequence continues at coordinate 83,647 of JAFRAK010000007.1, forward strand.
GAAAAGGAACAAATCTCTCTCCATATAAGTTAAAATAGAAAGGAAATGTATTATGAGTGGTAGAAAAAAAGTTTTATCAGAAAAGTTAAAAAGGTATAATGTGATTTTACTGGTACTGTTAGGTATTCTAATTGTAGGACTAACAATAATGTTAGGCGTAAAACTATTTTATAATGATAGTTATTATCGAACAGTAAGTAGAAAAGAGAATATTAAAAAGTCTCAAAAACTAGATACAAATGATTATTCGACAATAGGATGGATTAGAGTACAAGGAACCAATATTGATTATCCATTATATGGTGTTGTACAAGATACCTTTAAATATCCAGTTACAGAATCCTATCTATGGTCTCTAAATATGGATAAAGACTATCACAATGTAATGATAACATATGGACATAACATTATGAATTTAGGAGCTAATCCAAGTAGGAAAGATGAAACATTTACAAGAATGGAAGAATTAATGTCTTATGTTTATTATGATTTTGCGAAAGAAAATAAATATCTTCAATTAAGTATGAATGATAAAGATTATTTATATAAAATATTTGCAGTAAACTTTATGTATGTTGCAGATTTAAATGAATATCCAGAAGGAGAATTTAAACAAGAAGAAAGAAATAAATATGTTGACAGATTATTAAAAGAATCTATTTACGACTATGATGTTAATATTCAAGATGATGATAACATCTTATCAGTAGTAACCTGTTCAAGATTCTTCGATGATGGAAAAAATTATGATTTCATAGTAACTGGTAGACTTGTAAGACCAGGAGAAAAAATAGATAATTATAAAGTTAGTAGAAATAAAAACTATACAGTTGTTGATGAAGCCATGAAAGGGGAGATAAACAATGAAGAAGAAATTGCTTAATAAAATATTTATAATTGCTATAGCGGTTGCTTTATATAGTATAGTACTCCCTGTATCTGCAGAAGAAACAATCTGTCCTGATGGAGAACTTAGCGGAGTAGATGTAGCACAAAGATATGGTATTTCTCTATCAAAAGAAGAAGGAAACTCTTATAAATTAAAAATGAATCCACCAAGTAATACAGAAGAAAGATGTAAAATGAAATTTAAAGTATCTAAAATCAATGGCAATGATGTTACTATTGATGATAGATTAAGCTGTAATGAATTAACTCTTCAAATTGATGGTACTACAGAAGATACAGTATATGGTCTTCCTGGAATAATCATAGAATTAACAAATGAAGAGAAAATTATTAAGAATGAAAATGAGTCTGGATCATGTTATTTTCAAAATGCAAAAGTAGAATTAACGTATATTCATGCTGAACCTGAAGTCAAAACAATTACATGTGCAGATCCTAATTATGAAGATTCTACTTTATTAATCCCAACAATTGATTGTGATAATAATACATATAAAAAAGGAAATGATTTTATCACAATAGAACCAGGTAGTTTCGAAGATAAATTCTGTTATGCCAAAAGAAATGCCGGAACAAATTATTCATTTGATTTTCACACAAATCCAAATGATCAAGGAAAACAACTAGATTTTAAATGTGAATCAGATTTGGATAGTGGAAAAATTCCTCTAAAACAAGAAGATTTAGAAGGAGAAAAATATTACGTTAATAAAAACTATCTTTATGGAAAAAATATTGAAACAATAACAGGAGAAAGATATATTTATAACTATGCTCCAGGGGATGAAGTAAAAACTGATCCAATCTCATGCGAAGTAACATGTGAAGAATCAGTTGAAGTGGAATATGGACCACCAGTAGCTTCAAAAGCAGGAATGTGTTTTGAATATAAAGTAAGAGTTACAAGTAGAACAAGTTGTCACATTTCAAAACTACCAGAAAAACCAAGATCAGATTGTAGTTATTGTAATCCAGCTCCTGTCTGTGAAAGTGCCAATGGTAGTGTATGGCAACAAGGTGGACCTAATGAAGAATTTGATGCATGTATTAGAAGTTGTGATGGTGGAAAATATACTAAAAAATGTTCTAATAAATGTTATAAGAAAGTATATGCATCAAAAACAAGTACAAATCAAAATAATGTTGTTGTAAGAAAACTAAGTATGACTACAAATGAATGCTTAAATCTAAATCCAGAAGGATGCTATTACAAGAGTAATGGTAATATTCTATGGCAACCAGGAACTTATACAGAAGGTAGATGGTATTTTGAAGCTCAAAATCCAAAATACTACTCACCTGGTGCACCATATATAGCATTTGCAGACGGCTTCTTTAGACGTGTATATGCAGATGGAAGTGTATGTAATGACTCTTGCCATTGGACAGGATGTTCTGGTCAATATCTAAATCCAAATATAGCAAAAATAGATCTTGAAGAAAATGCTAAGAAATATAATAAAGTAATCACAGCTTGTAAAGCAAAAGCTTCATGTTCAACAACTACAGCAGAATTTACAATTTCTGCAGATTATACACCTGAGGGAAAATCAAAAGTTACAATTAACTTCCCTTATGATAATCAAAAAGATACAATTACTCATAATAATTCAACAGTAACAGATACTTCAGAAAATGCGAATACAACATTACTACCAAATGATCCTACACCAGGAGATGGATTATGGGGTTGCTATAAGAAAAACGATTCACAAGAAAACTTATATCGTTCTACATGGAGTTTCCCAGGTACATGGATTAATGGAAAAACAGGAGAGATTTCATTCTCACCAAAATCAACAAGTAATCCATCATGGAGAGAACATAATGATAAATTCTGTATACCAGCTGATGCTGAACGTGTAAATAGTGATTGGTGGAACTGGTATAACAATAAATTAATTGGATTAAATAATTTAACTTTATCTGCTAATACAGATGCGACTGTTAAAGATAAATGTGAAAATGTAACAACAAAAACAGTTTTAGATCCAGGAAAAGTTGATTTATCAAAAATTATATATAATATTCATGCTCAAACACAAAAATTTGGATATTTTGATTGGAATATAGGAATGCATTGTTTCTATGCATTAAATCCTAAACCAACAACTCCAACAACACAAACTTCAATATCTGAAGAAGAACAAAAAGCATGTGTTCCAACTACAGAAAACTATCGTGTCAGAGCAGTAGATTTGGAAAATGTATTCCCAGCTTTAGATGGTTCAACTGCACAAACAACTACTGAAGCAGGAAGAACACCAGGATTTAACTGGTCAGAATATGCTGAAAATACAAAAAATGAGAAATATACAAGTAATCCAAAGAAATACTTAGAAAAGGTACAATCTCTTGGATATGGAGTATATGATGAAGGAAATCTTGATTATGAATTTACATTATCACCACAAACAATCCGCAATATGAGAAGTAATTCTTCAGGTGCTTACTCAGGTACTAACTATACAAATTTTGATGATAGTGGATTCTATGTAGATTCTAACGGAGTATCAAGATATAAGAGTAATAAGATACGTTCTTTATCTGGAAGCAATAAACTTCCAACAGATAATGCATTATTATGTAATAACATGGTAAATTATAATTCATCAAACTGTGATATAGCAGGATAAGGAGGTTGATATTGTATGAATAAAGGAATATTAACAATAGGAATAATACTACTTGCATTAATTGCACTAAACTTATTAAATGTATTAAATAATTATTCTACAGGTAGTGAATTAGATTATTACTTATTAAAAGAAACAACAGATGCTGCTATGGTAGATGCCATAGACAAATCTTATCTTAGAACTTGTGGCTTATATCGTATCGATAAAGAAAAGTTTGTTGAAAGCTTTCTTTATCGATTCGCAAGCAACATTGATGCTTCTCGTGGTTATACAGTAGGCTTCTATGATATAAATGAAGTACCTCCAAAAGTAAGTATCAAAATTGATTCATTAACGACATTAAGTTTCAATACAGGTACGGGAGCGGAAGGAAATAAAGAAGCTGCAAACATTTCTACAAGTTATGATGCTATTCTAGAATCAAATTATTTAACTGATACACAAACAGAAATTGGTCTTAATACAGATGATGATATGTGTAAAGACTTAAACAAGATCACTAGAAAATAATATAGGAGGGATAAAATGGGGAATTTAACGACAAGCTTTCGAAAATTTTTACAAAATAAAAATACGGTTACCGTAATAGGAATCGTATTAGGAATAATGGTTATCTATATTGCTTATACTATGCGTATTAAGGCAGAGATAAATCCCATTACAGTTCCTTATGCAGCAGAGCAAATAAAAGCAGGTGCTCAAATTACAGAAAGTATGATATCTACAAGAAAAGTTCCACCTTCAATGCTAGAAGGAGAAGTTATTACAAATCTAGGAGATATTGTGGATAAATATGCAGCTGCAGATACGGTAATTCCAAAAGGAAGTTTATTCTATAAAAGATCTGTAGTAGAAAAAGAACAATTACCAGGAAATATTATCCTACAATATCCAAAAGGATATGTATTATATAATTTATCTGTAGATACAGCCAGTACTTATGGTAATTCTGTTTTCCCTGGAAACTACATTGATATTTACTTAAAAGCAGTAAATAAAATAGAAGAAGGTAGTGGATATGGTAGTGAAGCAGATAGAGTTATGCTTGGAAAACTAATCTCTAATATTGAAGTATTAGCTGTAAAAGATAGTGCTGGACAACCAGTATTCCAAAATATAGATGAAAATAGAACTCCAGCTATGGTAGTATTTGCCGTACCTGAAGAATACTTTATCTTACTTAAGAAGACAGAGTATATGAGAACTTATGATACATCTTTAATTTTAGTACCAACAAATGAAAGTTTAAAAGATGATCCAGCTGATTTGGAAATTAGTAGTGACCAATTAAAACAATGGATCAATGATCATACATATTGGACTGAATAATAAAAAAGAATAATAAAGAATAATAAAGGGTGTGAACTCCATGAATGAAAATATTTTTGACAAATTAGATTTTGGACCATTTCGTGAATTATTAGATAATGATGATATTACCGATATTTCCTACGATAATAATGGACAGATTTGGATTAGATCATTGACACAAGGATCTATGAGAGTAGAAATTGAAGGAGCCACTCCCGAATTTGTAGAGAAATTAGCTTTTCAATGCTCGAATGTTATGGGTACTACATTTAACAATGCCAAACCATTCCTAGATGCTGAATCTGCTGAGTTACGTATGAACTTTGTACACCAAAGTATCGCTACCAATGGTATTGCTTTAGTTATTCGTAAAACTCCGGCTAAAATTCGATTATCAAAAGAAAAACTAATTAAAGAAGATTACTTTACTCCTGCTATTCATGATTTGTTAATCAAATGTGTAGAGGGACATTGTAATATTATGGTTGCTGGAGAAACTGGTTCTGGTAAAACAGAGTTTGTTAAGTATCTTGCCAGTCATACCATACAAAATGAAAAAATAATTACGATTGAAGATACACTAGAATTACACTTAGATAAAATTTATCCACAAAGAGATATTGTAGCGATGAAAACAAATAATGTAGCTAGTTATACTGATGTATTAGTTACATGTATGAGACAGAATCCAAAATGGATTTTACTATCAGAAGTTCGTTCTGCAGAAGCCGTTTCTGCCGTACGTAACTCAATATCTTCAGGACATAATATTTTATCAACAATCCATGCGGATAAAGCATCTGCTATTCCTTATCGTATGTATTCTTTAATGGAAACAGATTTGGATGTACATCAGTTCTTAACAACAATTTATCGTTACATTCAAATAGGTGTTCACATTAAAGCATTTTATAGTAAAGAATATGGACAATTTCACCGTGAAGTAGATGAAGTATGTGAATTCTTTGTTGATGATAAAAATGAACCTCAATCAAGAATTATTTATCAAAAACAAATGGGTAAAATTATGATGTGTAAACCAAGTTATAATTTAATTGAATACTTGGAAAATCAAAATATTAGTATTCAAGAAATTATTAAAGATTTACCAGATGAGTTACCAATTACAGAACAAGAAGAATTTAATTCAGAAACAGAAAAACCTGTTGAAAACACAGAACAAAAAAACAATAATCCACAAGAAGTTGTGGAAGAAAATAATAATGAAGCAGGTACTGAAACAGTAACACCAGATCCTAATTTACCTGGTGCAAAACCAGATGAAGAAGTAACAAAAGAACCTGGGGCAGAAGTAGGAATAGCAGAATCTATTCCTGTTGTATCAGAGGATGGAAATGTACAATTAAATAATCCAGTAGTAACACCAGGAGGACTAACAACATTAGAACAACAAATGACTCCTCCACCACAAAATACTGAACAACCATTTCAAATTCCTACAGCAGTAGAACAGCCTCCAGTTGCTCAGACAGCTCCACCAGTTACAGTAGAACAACCAACTGTTCCTATTGCTCCACAAGAAGTTGCAGCACAACCTCCAGTAAATCCACCAGTACAACCAGCAACAGTAGAGCAACCACCTGTACAACCAGCAACAGTAGAGCAACCACCTGTAGTACCTGGAATAGTAGCACCTCCTGTGGTAGAAGAGGCACCACCTCCTGCACCACCTGGAGTACCTGTGGCAAATAATCAATTGCCACAAGCTACAACAAATCAACAATTAATTCAACCAGTAGCACAACAAGCTATGCCAAATGTTATTCCAAATGTTGTGAGATTAGATGCATAAAATATTTAGAAAAGGGGTGAAATCATGTACATCGAAGAATTATTTATTATTACGATATTTGTAGTGTTCTTTGTCACAATAAGAAACTATAAAGGAGATAATTTAGGAAAATTTATTGTTGAACAAATTCAAGGGATGTATGAGAAATTCACTCCATACTCTTTTCGAGTTGTTAGAGAAAAAACAAAACAACTTGGTCAAGAATATACACCAAGACAATATATGATACAGGTATGTTTATTTGCAGGATTTGCTGGAATTGTATCTTATTTATATTTCTATAATTTGATTATTAGTATTATATATGCAATTGTTGCAGTATCCTTTGTACCATATTTATCTTATTTAAGATGTAAAAAAGTATATTCAGAATTTATTTTTGAACAAATACAAGTATATACATCAAATACGATTATGGAATTTAGTACAACTCAATCTTTTGTTAAAGCTCTAGAAGGAGTAAAAGCATCAGGAGTATTAGAAGATCCTGTATTATCCGATGTTGAGCAAATGATTAGTATGTCATATGATAATGGTACAATAGATGAAGCCTTAGAATATATGAGTAGATTATATCCATACTTTATTGTTAAAAATATGCATCAATTATTCTTACAAATTACAAAAGAAGGAGCAAGAAACTCTGCTGATTCTTTAGAAAATATGCAATTAGATATTGATATGCTAGTAGAAAGTGTTTACCGCGATAGAATTGAAAGAGCAACCTTTCATAAAAACTTTTTACAATTTGGTATTATGTTATACTTACTTGTTATGTTAGTTCAATATTTATTAGGTAGAGAAACTTATCTACAATTACTGAATAGATGGTATATTCGTTTCTTAATGCATAGTGTTTTAATTGTAAATACATACTTCCTGATTAAAGGAGAAAAATATTATTATGAGAATGTGGGGGCTGAATAATGGAAATAATTATTGCAGGTGCCATTTTGATGTATGTATTTATTTATAATGGAACAATCAATAAAGATAAATTTTATGCAGATAATCAAAAATATTTAGAGGCATTAAAAGAAGAAGATTATCAATTCTTACTCTATGCTAAATATGGAGAAGATGTTGATGTAGATAAATTATATTCAAAAAGAATTACAATGGGAGTAATTGCATTTTTATTTGTACTCGCTATGACAATTTCTCGTAATAATTCTGTTGAAATTATAAATGCTCAATTCTTTTTAAATCTTGTTATTGCAGGACTTGCAGGAATAGGAGCATTTAAATTACCTTATTTACAACTAAAGAATTATTATAAACAGCATTTACAAGAAATTGATATTTTGCTTCCATATTATTTAAAAAGTTTGGAAATATTAATTCAACATTATACTGTACCAGTAGCGGTAGGAAAATCGATTGCTGATGCACCTGATTTATTTAAACCAGGACTTAGAAGAATGATTGATAGAATTAATTCTGGAGACTCTTCCGTAGATCCTTATATGGAATTTGCTAATACTTATCCTGTAAGAGATTCTATGAGAATGATGCGTTTATTGTATCGTTTAGGAATTGGTTCTCAAGAAAGAAAACAAGAAAGACTAATGATGTTTTCTAAAACGGTGTCTTCTCTTCAAAATAAAGCAAGAGAAACAAAATACAAAGAGCGTTTAAATCATATGGAAAGTCAAACAATGATTATGTTAGTATGTACAGGTATTGGAGTTATGCTTGTCATATTAATTTCAATGATGATGATGTTTTAAAATGTAAACAAAATGTTTAATGATTGTTATTAAAAAATTATTTTGTTATAATTAATTTAGAATACGAAAGGATAGGTGATAATTATATGAAAGCAGCTACAGGTGAATTAAACTTAACAGTAATCACACTTTTGGCTATTTCTGCCGTAATTGCATTTTTCTGGTTAATGTGGCCTAGTATAAAGGAATCTATTAATACTCAGTGGAATAATCTTTCAACATACAGAGGATAGAATAACAGGAGGCAATAAATGAAAGAAGCATACGGAGGAATTATAAATTTTGTATTTTTAATAGTTTTTTTACTTATTGTAATAAGTACTCTTGCACTTGTCGTATCATATACAAAAGCCTTTCGTATGAAAGATGCCATTATTTCTACAATTGAAGCCTATGAAGGAACTGGTTGTTATGGAGAATCTCCTCTATCACCAGCTGGGTCTTCAACGACATCTGCATGTAGAACAAAAATTAGAGAAAAAGCAGAGAAAATAGCTTATAATCCCCCAAATATTAATTGTAATGATATGTATAATGCAGATGGTTTATATTGTTACACAATAGAAAAAAAATCTGGAAATAAAGCAATCTTTTCAGTTGTAACTCAAGTAGATATGTCATTTCCAATTATTGAACAAATTATGGGTTTTCGTTTCTTTCAAGTAAAGGGAGATACGAGAATCATTTCATTACAATCATAAGTGGATGGTGAATTAAATGAGTGAAGGTATTGGAAGTACAACGATACTAACAATAATTGTTGTTTTTATTGCACTAGTATCAGGGTATATGGCATATAATGTAAATTATACAAAAGCATTTCGAATGAAAAATAAAATTATTGCTTTGTATGAAGAGAATAATGGAATATGTGGAGGAGCTTGTCAAGATCAGATTGTAGCCTATGCCAATGATATTGGTTATAGACCATCAGGAAGATTAGATTGTAATAATACAGATGTAAAACCAATGGGAATTCAAAGTAGTTATGGTAGAGATGTAAGAGGACTATATTGTGAATACAAAATAAGAGTGGATAAAAATAAAGCAGGGGACGATGTCTATGTTGACACAAAAGATGAGTATTATTATAGAATTCTGACTAGAATCAATATTCAAATACCGATTATTCAAAATGTATTTGGATATGGAATACTAAATATTACAGGAGATACAAAATCATTTTCACAATAAAAAGGGTGTTGATAATATATGAATGTTGTAATTTCTAATGAGCATCAAGCAGAATTGATTAATTTTAATGTCGACGTCATAAAAAATATTACAGGTACTTTTACAGCAAATGAATTAGTAGAAATGTATAAAAATTTCTTCTATGATAGAATGATTCTTGATGTAACTGCACTAAAAGAATATGATGACTATAAAACATATCAAAAATTAACATCTGGATTAGATGCTGAAAAATTTATATTATGGTTACCAGAAGGAAGTAATTTATGTACTCCTAATTTCTTGGCTAGACTGATATCTTATGGTATTTATAATTTTACAACAAACTTTAATGGTGTTATGTATTTATTGAATAAACCTAATACCTTTAAAGAAGTAGAAAATATTGCAAAATTATCAAATATTAATGAAATCGATAAAGCAGAGAAACAAAGAGAAGCAGAAGCCAAAATGGATCCTAATAAAAAGAAAATTATATTAGGAGTTCGAAATGTTACCCCTTCAGCAGGAGCAACTACTTTAATCTATATGATGCAAAAAGAAATTGCAGCTGTATATGGATCTGAAAAAGTAATGTCTATAGAGGTTAATAAAGGAGATTTTTCATTTTTTTATGATAAAAGAATGGTTTCCATTAGACAATTAGATTTAAGAGCAACATTACAAAAATTTAGTAGTGTAAATGTCATTTTAATTGATTTAAATGATTATGTAGATGATTCTATTTGTACAGATGTAATCTATTTAATAGAACCTAGTACTTTAAAATTAAATCGACTAATTCGTAGAAATAGAGCGATATTTGAAGGATTAGCTGAAAAAAAAGTGGTATTAAATCAAAGTTTATTATTGAATAATGATATTTTTGATTTTGAAACAGAATCTGGAATAAAAATATTCTATAATTTACCACCACTTGATGAAAGAAAAAGAAATCCAGTTATGATGGAATTTTTAACAAAATTAGGATTATTAAGATCTGATGCCAAAGGAGCAGGAGCTACAGCGGCAGGTAAAATATTTGGTTTGTTTAGACGTTAAAACATTGACAAACAAGGAAACAAAGGTTTATAATGAATTAGAGAAGGAGTGTTACTATGTTAGATTTATTTCAAATTGGAGCAATAGATGCTTGCGGTGGTTTATTGCCAATTGTTAGAGTAATAAAAAAAGGATTATTCCCAATTATTCAAATCGGTATCCCAATTGTATTAATTTTATTAGGTACAATTGATTTAGGAAAGGCTGTAATATCTAGTGATGACAAGCAAGTAAAAGAAGCACAAGGTAGATTAATTAAGAGATTTGTATATGCAGCACTAGTATTCTTTGTAGCTACTTTAGTATCAGTATTGATGAATATTGTTGCTCAAGGTGGACAAAGAGATGCTAATACAACTGGTTGGGAAGGTTGCTGGAACGCAGCTGGTTAAAAGCAAAAAAAGGTTAGAGAAAAAGTGGCAATTTATTGCTATTTTTTTTATGCTTTGTTATAATTAATATGATATAATATATCCGGAGTGATTTATGTATGAAAAAAACAGTTATAATTTTAATTATTACTCTAACAGTTTTCCTACATTTTCCAACAAATGTAGAAGCATTTTCAACTAAGGAAAATATTCTAACTTTAGAAGTTTCAAACAAATTAGTAGATAGTAATAAAACGACAAGAGCTAATAATAACAATAGTGATATTAATATGAACCAATACAATCAACAACAGAATTGTAATACATTGTTAGGAAATCCTGAAGATCCTAATTCTGTTGCATGGTTAATACAAAAGATTTTAACATACGCAACAATTGGTGGTATGGTTTTAGTAGTGGTTTTAAGTAGTGTAGACTTTTTAAAAGTAATTATGAATGGTAGCGATGATGATATGGCAAAAGCATCAAAGAAATTAGCTATGAGATTACTACTTGCAGCATTATTATTCTTCGTTCCTACACTAACAAATACATTATTAGGATTGTTCGGATTAACTTCCGATGTTACATGTGGAATTAATTAAAGAATCGAGGTGAGGGGAAATGTTTGACTCATATACAGAGCCCGCCACAGTCGCTAGAGATATCATACGTCTTTTGTTTTCAACATTAGATAGACCTTTCTATGCGCTACTTGGAATTATTTATCAATTATTTTTTAATGTGGCTTCTGCTGATTTATTCAGTAATGAGCTTATCATGAAGTTTTACGGTAGAGTTCAAATAATTCTAGGTGTTTTTATGATGTTCCAACTTGTAATGACAATCTTAAGAGGAATAGTTAATCCAGATAGTTTTACGAAAGACAAAGGAGCAGGAACATTAATAACAAGAGTTGTTACTGCATTAATTATTATGACTTTATTAATTCCAATATCAACATCAGGAAGAAATGAGTATGAAAGACAAATTAATAATAACGGATTGCTATTTGGTACACTATATTCCCTTCAACATAGAATCCTTTCCAATAATACGATAGGAAGATTAGTATTAGGTACCAATGATGACAGTATGACTTTTTCAGACGAAGCAAATTCTTCTGGAGATACGGATTTAAAGAAATCATCTAGAATCTTCACTTCAACGATTGTAAAGGGTTTTTATAGAATCAATTTAATACCAGAAGATCAAAGAACAAATAGAGGAGATGGAAAAGATCCTGCTGTTTACAATGAAAACCGTGTTTGTAAAGACATCGATGATGATATTTTAGCAGCTTATACAAGAATAGATGCAGAACCAGGAGAAATTATTGGTATGGTTACTGCTACTTGTGATAGTGATGCTTCGCCAGGATTTTTAAATTCTATCTGGACAGGAGCTAAAAAATTAACGGGTAGTACGAAATATGTATTTGCATATACTCCAGTTGTTTCAACAATTGTACCAATTGTATTTATCTTCATTTTATTAAGTTTTACAATTGATGTTGCAGTTCGTGCTGTAAAACTTGCAGTACTTCGTTTAATTGCTCCAATTCCTATAATTGCTTATATGGATCCAAAAGGATCAAAAGACTCAGCATTTAATGCTTGGGTTAAAGCATTAGTTTCTACTTATTTAGATTTATTTATTAGACTTGCATCAGTATATTTTGTAATATTTATTATTCAAGATATGGTTGTAAATGGAGTAGGAATTAGTACCACATCAGGAAGTGGATTCTTACATACCTTATCTGCCATTATTATTTGGATTGGATTATTTATCTTTGCCAAACAAGCACCTAAGTTTATTAAACAAGTACTTGGATTAAAAGACGATGGTGGAAAAATCTTCAGTGGATTTGGAGAAATTGGAACTGCTCTTGGAATAGGAGCAAGTATTCCAGGAGCAATTGGATCTGGTATTGCCAGTGCCAGAGCTTCTCGTATGTCAGATGAAACTAGACAAGCGTTTGGTGTTAAAGATGCATTTGGAAGAGAAATTGATCCAAATAGTTTCTTAAATAGAGGAAAACATTTAGTTTCAGGTATTGCCGGAGGATTAGCCGGAGGATTTACAGGAGCAGCTGCAGCCATTGGAGCAAAAGATCACGCATTAAATGCTTCACTTGATGCAATGCGTAAACGTAATGCAGATGTTATCGCAAAAGGTGGAAGTGGTACAACATTCCTTGGACGTGTTGGTGCTACTGCACAAAATGTAGTACTTGGTGAAACTACTAGTGATAGATTAGAAAGAGATATTTCTAGTTTGGAAACAAAACAAAAAGCATTGGATGCAATCAAGAAACGTGTATCTGGAGAAATGGTCAAGATGGATTGGACAAAAGGTTCTGCCAAAGATGGATTTGTTGGACATGCTGGTAATAGCATGAGTGGAGCATCTGTAAGTATGAATGGTAAAAAATTCAATTACAAGCAATTTGTTGCGAATATGGCTGAAGCACAAGCTGGTGGAAGAGATTATGTTACTGTTACAGATGACACAGGAACTCAATTCACTTTAAGATATGCAGATGCTGAAATAATGAAAGGTCAAATCCTTCAAAATAACGAAAACGATTATATCCAACAAGTTACAGCTGGTAAACAAGCTGATATTGAATTAATGTCACTTATTCGTGATGCAGAGCAAAAAGGTGCTGCTAGTGATACTATGACAAATGGTAAACCTAGAGTTATTCCTGGATATACTAGAAGTGTTAAAGGTAGAATTACTACTCGTAATGACTACACGAAGGTTAACGATAGCTTTGCTCAAGAAGCTCGTGAACTTAGCAGACAAAATGTTGTTCATAAAGCAGATAATAGATTTGCAGCTAAAAAATAATAAAAGGAGTGTGATACAAAGTGGATCAACAATATTTGATTCCAGCAAATACAAAAAGAGGACAATTAATCTTAGGATTATTTCGACCTTTTGATTTGTATTTGTTTGGAGCAGGTGTATTAGTATCTTTCTTACTAATTGCATTCCTGCCATTAACAAGTACCGCTGTAACAGTATTATGTGTAAGTCCAGCTATCATTACAGGATTCCTAGTAATGCCAGTTCCTTACTACCATAATATGTTAACAATAATAATAGAAGGATATGAATTTTTGACAACTCGTCAAAAATATAGATGGAAAGGTTGGTGTTATAAAAATGTCGTCAAAAGAAAAAAGCACTAGTGGATTTACAGAAGATTGGTTACCAATAAGAGCTATTCAAAATAATATGATTATTACAAAAGATAATAGTAAAGTAAGTGGAGTAAAAATAACACCAAGAAACATTTTCATCTTAGATCCAGATTTACAAAATAATATCTTAATTGCATTAAGAAATTTCTATAACACAATCGATTATGAATTCTGGTTAGTAGTAGCAGATAGACCAGTAGACATTTCTGTTTATATGTCACAAATGCAATTATTATTAAATGAGACATCTTCTCCTGCTATTCGTAAATTGATTTTACAAGATATTGAAAAGGGAGAAAGATTTATTAGAAATAATGTAGTAGATACAGAATACTATATTCTATTTAAGACAAAAGATAGTGATTTGGTACAAAAGAGGGTTCGCCAATTAATCAATGGTTTAGCAACAGCAGGATTAAATGCATCCTTAGTTAGTAATTCAGATTTAAGATTAATCATTGAAAACTTCCTAAATGGAGGTAATACAACAGAGTTTGGAACGGTGATGCCAGTATGAGTACAGGATTAAGAAGTCAGTTAGCCCCTAAGGGACTACAATTTAACTCTAGTGATTTCTTTATTAGCGATAAGTATGCAACAATTTTAACTGTTGTTTCTTATCCAAAATATATATCACCAGGTTATTTAGCAACTTTAACAAATATGTCTGGAATTAAGGTAGTAGTAAAACATATACCAGTACCTTTCCAAGATATGCAAAAAATGTTAAATAAACAAGTTGCTGAATTAAGGGAAGATTATAAAAATGAAAAAGATCAAACAACAAAAGAAAAAATAAGACAAGATGCAGAAAGTTTGGAATACTTTATTTCAATGTTAGCAGCTTCTCAAGCAAGAATCTTTGATTTTCAAATGCATATAATGGTAGTTGCTGATACCAAAGAAGATTTAGAATTAAAGAAGTTAACTGTTAAAAACTATTTGGATTCAATGGATTTAAAAGCAGTTTCTTTAAGATTTGAACAAGAAAAAGCTCTCAAATCTATTCTTCCAGTATTCCCATCTCAAGATATTGAACAAAGAATTGGTACTCCAATTCCATCTGTGACAATCGCAGCTATGTATCCATTTATTTTTGATAGCATTAAAGATCCTGGATTAAGTTGTTTACTTGGAGTAGATTTCTCAGGAGGAGTTGTTTTATTCAATCAATTCTTATATAAAATTAAAAAAGAAAATAATAGAAATAATGCCAATATGATTATTTTAGGTACATCTGGTTCTGGTAAATCTACAGCTGCAAAATTATTACTACGTACCCATATCAGAAATGGATGCCAAATCGTAATAATCGATCCAGAAGATGAGTTTAGAGAAATTACCCAAACTTATGGTGGAGATACTGTGGATATTGGTAAAGGTGGAGAATTTGGATTAATTAATCCACTTGAAATTGTAATAGATGCAGATGAAGAAGAGATTAAACAAGGATTGGGCTATACAGTTCTAACAAGAACTCTTCAATTCTTAAAGGCATTTATGAAATATTATGATCCATCTATAGAAGAAGATGTACTAACAATGTTTTCTGAAATTGTACAGGATACTTATAAAAGATTTGGAATTGATTTTACTTCAGATTTTTCAAAATATACATCTGAAGACTATCCAACATTTAGTGATGTATATGCTACAATTAAAGGAAAATTAATGTCTATGACAGAACAAACACAAGAGCGAGATGTCATGGAAAGACTAGAATTAAAAGTTAGACCAATTACAAAAGAATTAAAATTCTATTTTGATGGACATACAACTATCCGTAAAGGTAGTGACTTTATGGTATTTAACATTAAAGAATTAATGAATAGCGATTCTACTGTTAAAAATGCATTGTTCTTTAATGTTTTAAAATATGCATGGGGATTATGTCTAGATTATAGTGTAGATACAGTAATGATGGTAGATGAAGCACATGTATTATTAGGAGATAATAATGCATTAGGTGCTGATTTCTTAGCTCAAGTACAAAGACGTGCTCGTAAGTATAATACTGGTACTGTTATTATTACACAACAACCAAGTGATTTCTCAGATCCTTCTGTAATAACACAAGGAAAAGCAATCTTTGATAACTCTTCTTATTACTTAGTAATGGGTCTTAGAAAACAAGCGGTAGAAGACTTAAGTTTATTAATTGACTTAAATGAAAGTGAAAAAGAAAGTATTAAACGTTATTCTCAAGGAGAAGCATTATTCGTATGTGGAAACAGACGTATGAGAATTAATGTTGCAGTTACACAAGATGAATTAGATTCCTTTGGTACAGGAGGAGGCTTCTAATTCGAGAAGAGTAAGGTGGTGGTAAAATGGCATACGAAGCAAGAAAAAATGACGATCTAAGTAAAGAAGAACAAAAAGCAAGAAATGATGCCAATAACACCAATAACGTTAGAAATGCAGCAGATGTTGCAATAGCAACAGGCAATCCATATGGAGTAGTTGCAGGTGCTGCTGTAAAAGGAGCAGATGCCGTAACTGGTGGAAAAGCTTCAGAAGCAATAGGAAAAGCATTAACAACAACAAACAATGTGGCTCCAGGTGGAAATAGAATGCAAAATGCTTCTAACAGATTAAATGAAAGTGGTGTTAGTGATACTGCTGGAAAAGTAGCTAGAATAAAGAATAGTGCTGAAGGTGGAAAACAACCAAATACCACAACACAAGCATCAAAACAACCATCTGAAGGTAGTCAAATTGTTAGTAAGATGCCTGATGGTAGTAATAAAAATTATGTACAACCATCACAACAAACAGTAAGTAATCAAGAAGGTAAAGGAAGAGAACAATCTCTTCCTTCTTCTAGTGAAAAAAAAGAAATAAAAAAAGAAAAAAGAACTCTTCCTCCAGAAGATGAAGTAGAAGAAAAAAATGGATTTGGAAAAGGTTTAACAAAGTTTCTAGCAACACAAACAATTATGACTGTAACATTTATCGCAGCACCAATAATCTTAATTGTATTATTATTTGTAGTTGCATTATCTTCTATTTCTGGATTATTCTCAGAATATGAAGATGCCTTTGGTATTAGTTATGAAATAGGAGAAGAAACAGGAGGATTAGTAATTGAAGAACCAACAAAAGATCAAAAGAAATTCTATGAAAGAATTACTGAGGTGAAGCAAGAATATCAAACAACTGGAAAAATACTTGACCCTTTAAAGATTGTTGCGGTTCATCATGTATTAGATAGTGAAGGTGCTAATTTAGATTATAAAAAAGTAACAAAATCTGTGATAAAAGAATGGGCAGATGCCATGTTTTCTGGAAATATGTATAATGAAAGTCTTTTTAAACAGAATTTGATTAATACAATTATTCCTAAATATTTACCAAATCTAAGTCAAAAACAAAGAGAAGAACTTGCAGATGAAGTATTTGATTATATTGATAGATACTATAATTTGATTGGAAAAGAAGCAAATTTATCATCTTGTGCATCAATTGGGAATTGTACTTATGAAATAAAAGGATTCTTTATTCCAAATAAAGGAAATGTCGTCATGAATATTCAAGTTAATAACTTGAAAGTACGTCTAATGGAATGTGGGGCTCCTTATGGAAATGGAAGTTATACAAAACCAATTGATCAAGATTTAGTGAATTTTGAAGATTATGTTGCAGGAGTTGCATATGCAGAAGTAGGACCTAATGCAGATCCTGATGTATTAAAAGCACAAATGGTTGCTGCTAGAAGTTTTGCTCTAGCAAGACCAACTGGAATGGGTTATTCTGCTGGAAAATCTTTAACACAAGAAAATGGACAATGGATTTTACAAATATCTTCCTGTGTAGCAGATCAGGTTTTTTGTAATATAGATCAAGGCTGCTCCTACATGGGAGGAGGAGATGGTCAAGGAGGAATAGTCAGAAGTGGAATGCTTCCCAATGCATACAAAACAAGAGATCCAATTCCACAAGAACATCCTCTAAGAACTGCTGCTGCAGAAACTCAAGGAGAAGTTTTAGTAAATAAGCAAGGTTATATTATTGAAACAGGTTATACCAGTGTAGAACAAAATAATTGGGCTGCAATGGCAAAAAGTGGTTATAATTATAAACAGATGTTACTACAAACTTATAGTCAATCACCAAAGAATTTTGGTGCATCCAACATAGAAAAAATGAGTTGTAGTACAGAAGATAATTCAAACTGTATTTCTACAGGAGAATTTGCACAATGGAAACAAACAGATCCACAGTGGAGTAGTGTTCCGATGGGTGATAGTGGAAAAACAATAGGACAAATTGGATGTTTAGCAACTTCTATCGCAATTCAGATTGCGAAAAGTGGAGTTGATGTTGATCCTTCTATTAAACCATTTAATCCAGGAACATTTGTAGAATTCTTAAATAGAACGAATGGCTTTGCTCCAGGAGGAAACTTTGTCTGGGCATCCGCAACTAAAGCAGCACCATCCTTTAGATATGCAGGAGAAATCTATTTATTAGGAATGGATAGAAGTCAAAAACTAAGAAGAATTCAAGAGGTAGTAGCACAAAAAGGAGTTTATGCAGTAGCAGAAGTAAAAGGAAATACCGGTCAACACTGGGTTGCAATCGATAGTGTAGATGGATCTACTATTAATATGATGGATCCATCATCAGATGCTACCGATATGTGGCAACAATATAATTGGGCCAATACTTCTAGAATTGTATACTTTCAGGTTGGATAGGTGATAGAATGAAAAGTAATAATAAAGTTTATATCGTTTTATTAGTAATACTATTCGTATTCTTTATTGTAATGTTTTTATTATTTGGAATAGATAATATAAAAAAAGAAAGCTATTCATCAACAATTATTGTAGGAAACAGTTCTGTTTTTCAATATAAAAAAGAAAGATGGATGAATATTAGAATGAAAACATCTCTTGATGAATTAAGTTGGAATACATTTAAAGTTTATCAAGATAAACAAGAACTAGGAGATTATGAATTATGGTATAGTGATAATAGATGGTATGCATTTGATCACAATCGTAATGCAATTAATACAGAAGATTCTATTTTTGCATATGATGGAAATTATGATTTAAAAATTAATTATCCAGAAGAACAACAAGTATCAAATCTAGAATACGTTTATCAAGTATTAATGGATAATAATATTTCTACCAGTGAAGAATTTACTTCTCTATATAAAATTAATTTTGATATTGATAACGATCATATAGAAGAAGAGTTTTATATTGTCTCTAATGCCTTTACAACAGGGTATACTCCAGAAAAAATATTTTCAATTGCATTTATGGTAAAAAATAATAGTATTTATCCAATTTATCAAGATATTAGAAATAATAACTATTACGATTCTTGTAAACCATATTATAATGTATTTTTAGATGTAAATAACGATAACCAATATGAATTCATTTTAAGTTGTGGAAAATATAGTAATCAAGAACAAATCGATATTTTATATCAATTTGTAGAAAATCAATTTAAAATCTTAATTTCTAATCAGTAATTAATGACAGTTTAATGAATTTAAGATATAATATAAGAGAAAAAGAAGGGAAGTCTTGTCATGAAGTTAAAATTTAGAGTAGATCCAGATGATTTATTAATCTTTGTTCTGTTTTGTATATTCTTATTTTATATTGTATGTATTGCAGTAGCAAATGTACATTGCTTCGCAACAGAAGGCCATTTAAGTGGATTAAATCCTTTTTTAGCATTTGCACCAGATGTAATAGGGTCAACTCTAGTACTTTATTTGGTTGCCTTTTTAGGGCTATTTGCTAGTGTAAATTCTATGTTCTTTGAAAGAGAAAAAGGATTTGGATTAACAACTACAAAAAAAGATAAAGGTTATTCTAGATGGGCAAAAGATAAAGAAATAAAAGAAGAATTAACAATGGTTCCAATTCAACAAAGAAATTCAAAAGCAGCAGGAGTTCCTCTTATTTTAAATGATAAAGAAATGTGGGTAGATAATGGAGAATACCATTCATTAGTTATCGGAGCTACTGGTTCCGGAAAAACTCAAACAGTTATTTTACCTACAGTACATAGTTTAGCTAAAGCCAGAGAGTCCATGATTATTACAGACCCTAAAGGTGAAATATATGAAAAAACTTCTAACATGTTACGTGCTAGAGGATATCAAATATTATTATTGAACTTCCGTGATCCTCAAAATGGTAATGCTTGGAATCCAATGTCTTTACCATATAGAATGTATAAGTCAGGAAATCAAGATAAAGCAATTGAGTTATTAGATGACTTAGCGTTAAATATCTTATATGATGAATCAAATAAGAATGCAGATCCATTCTGGGAAAAAACATCAGCAGATTACTTCTCAGGAGTAGCTTTAGGTTTATTTGAAGATGCGCAACCAAATGAAATTAATATTAATTCTATTTCTCTTGCAACAACAGTAGGAGAAGAAAAATTTGGTGGATCTACTTATATAAAAGAGTATTTTGCAGGAAAAGATCCAAATAGTGCAGCATCAATCAATGCATCTAGTACCATTATGGCTCCAAGTGAAACAAAAGGATCAATTCTTTCTGTATTTAAACAAAAAGTAAAATTATTCGCATCTCGTGAAAATTTATCAGAGATGTTAAGTTATTCAGATATTAATCTTGAAAGTATCGGAGAAAAGCCAACCGCTGTATTTATTGTTATTCAAGATGAAAAGAAAACTTACCACTCTTTAGTAACTATTTTATTAAAACAAATCTATGAAACATTAATTAGTGTTGCTCAAAGACATGGAGGAAAATTACCAATAAGAACAAACTTCTTACTAGATGAGTTTCCTAACATGCCACCACTTAAAGATGTAACAACAATGATTACTGCGGCACGTTCTAGAAATATTCGTTTTACCATGATTATCCAAAACTTTGCACAACTAGATGATGTATATGGAAAAGAAGAAGCAGAAACAATACGAGGTAACTGTGGTAACATTATTTACTTAATCACAACAGAATTAAAAGCCTTAGAAGAAATCTCCAAAATGTGTGGAGAAGAAAAAAGTAAAAAAGATGATAAGACTGCATCAACTCCTTTAGTAACGGTATCCGATTTACAAAGAATGAAACAATTTGAAGTAATCATCTTACGTATGAGAAAACAACCATTTAAAACAAAATTTACACCATACTTTAAAATTGATTGGGGAAAGAAATATCCTCCAGCAAAATATCCAACAAGACCTAAAAGAGAACTTCATACTTTTGATATAAAAGAATTTGTAAAAACACAAAAGAAGAAAAAATTATTAGAAATGATGAATGCAGCTGATCAAGAAGATAAAGCAAATGGACTTCCAATGGCACTTCCTAGAATGAATAGAGTTCATGAAGAATTACCTCCAGAACTACAACAAATTCGTGAAAGAAGAAAACAAGAAGCTGCTATCCCAGACTTCTTACAAAGAAGACCAGTAGAAGAAAAAGAAAAACTAACAGAAAAGAAAGAATCACGTGTTCCATCATTTGAAGAATTTAGAAGACAAATGGAAGAAGCAGATTCATTTAATCCTTTTGAAGAGCATATAGAAGTTCCAATGAAGAAAGAACCATCAATCCCTGAAAGATTAGAAGATGATGATGATGACGATGACGGAGATGATTTGGGCTTCGATGTTGATGAATTAGTTCGTAAGATTGATGCTAAAATCGCAGAACTAGAAAAAGAAGAACAAAGAAATAAAGAAATTGAAGAACAAAGAAAACAAGAGAATCAAAAAGAATCAGTAAAAGAAATAGAACCAATAGTAGAAGAAGAAACTGTAGAAGAATTAGATGGTGTATCTACTACAGAAGATAAACCATATAATAGTATAGAAAATATCCATGAAGAAGAAAAAAAGAAACCAGAAGTTCTTGATGATATCAAACCTCTTCCTAATATAAGTCTAGATGATGATGACGATGATGAGGATGATTTCTTTGATGATTTTTTTGATAATTAGAAAGGAGTAGTTATATGGATTCATTTAATTTAGTAAAAAAACCAAAAAAAGATGAAAATGATTTTGATGATGAAGAAACAGAAGATATTCAACTAGAGGATGATTTAGATGATAGTTCTGATAGCTATGTTTCTAAATATGAAAACAAAAGAAAATTAATACGTCTTGCGGGATTATTAATAGGTTTTATCTTGTTTTTATTCTTAATCTTATGGCTAGCATCAATATTTGGCGGAAAAAAAGCTTACACCTATGAAGATGTAGAAAGTATTATGAAAGATGCATCAGTAAGATATTTTGCATCTCATCCAGAATATTTACCAAAAACAGAAAATGAAATTGTTGAATTAAACGTTATTAATCTAGTAAACGAAGGCTATATGAAAGATTTATCTGAGTATATTAAAACAGATACATGTTCCGGAACAATTCAAGTAGAAAAATTTGGTAATGATTACCTACATACTCCATATTTAAATTGTGGAGATAGTTACACTTCAGTAGAGTTATATCACAAAGTAGTAGAAGACAATCCAATCACAACAGGAGGAGATGGATTATACTCTTTTGATAATAACTATGTATTTAGAGGAGAAAATGTAAATAACTATGTACAATTAGATAATTCTTTATGGAGAATTGTTAAGATTAATAATGATGGAAATATAGTATTAATTAGTGAAAATGGAACAATTTATTCTAAGCCTTGGGATGATCGCTTCAATGAAGAAAAGAACTATGAGGCAGGAGTAAATAATTATAGTGTTAGTAGAATTAAAGACTACCTACAACAAGTTTATACAGGTAATGTAGAATTTGATGATGAAAAAATACTATCAGATAAGGATAGATCCAAAATAGTAAGTCATGATGTATGTGTTGGAAAAAGAACAGTAGATGGCTCATCTAAAAACAATGCAGAAGAATGTAAACAAAAAGTACAAGGACAAAAATTAGGATTATTAACTTTATCGGATTACTTAAGTGCATCACTTGATCCAAATTGTAAGAGTGCAAGTACGAAATCTTGTACTAATTACAATTATCTAGTAACAGGTACAGAATGGTGGCTAGCAACGGCAAATATTGCGAATGACTCAGAAGTATTCAAAGTAGATCAATGGGGAATTGTAACAGTAGATAATGCTGCTACATACGCAACAGTAAGACCAGTTATATACTTAAATACCAATACTAGATTTAAAGAAGGTAAAGGAACAAAAACAGAACCATATACCGTTAGGTAAGGTTCTTTTTTTATTTAAAAAAATTGAAAAGTATGTTATCCTATTAATAGAATAGGGTGATCATATGAAAAAGATATTTTATACATTACTAATAGTACTATTCTTAGTACCAGTAATAACTCATGCAGAAACAAAAAAACTTTATGATGTATTTAAAGAAGAAGCAGAAAGTGGAAGTGGATTAGTTCAGGAATATACTGAAGAACATCACGATTCATTTACAGAAGAAGGTACAGAAAAAATCTATCATTGGTATGGCTCAAATGATACAAATGCAAATACAATCCTAGATAAATGGAATGTAGCATTTGGTGGTTTTTGCTGGCAAGCTTATCGTACAACAGACACAGGAGGAGTAAAGCTAATCTATAATGGATTGCCGACTAAGGTATATGATAAAGAATATATGAGTATTGAAGAATATGAAACTAATCCTAAAATAGATACCTTTACTTTTGATTCAAATGATAACACTTGGAATTATGTAGTGGACGATGGTAAGGATCATAAAATTGGTTTTACAGTACCTGCAGGAGATAATTATAATATGATAATAACTGGAACAACTGGTTCTTCATGTGGAATAGGTTTTACTATTTATAAAAATGGAAATATTATAAATGGTGGTGGAGGTGGAGGAGGACAACCAATTAATTTTTCCTATTCTTATGGAACCCTTACTTCACAAGATGAAATAAAAGTAAGTATAAGTGGAACTTCAACATCATCAACTTGTTCAGCCACTTTAAAAATAAATATGCAACAAGATATAGAAAAAATAAAAAAAAGTGACTATAGTATGATAGTTGAAAAAGATAATGGTAAAAAAAGTTGCTATAATTCTGGGTCAGCTCAAGAAATAGCAAAGATATATGTTGGTAATGAAGAAAATAGAAAGCCAGATAGTTCCATAGCATATGCAGGGTATATGTATAATCCTAATAATATAATGAATGAAGATTATTCTAACACAAATTCCGGATCTTTGTATGGAAATGATGTGGCTTATTCATCTGGTAAATACACACTAATTGATACCACTACAGCATATGATGACTATCATCATTACACATGCAACAATACAACAGGAGAATGTGAGCAAGTTAGATATTATTACTTTTCCAATAATTATTATACGCTTCTTAGTGATGGCAAAAACATTTTAAATATGTTAGAAGATAATTTATCTGCAAATGATGTTAATCAGACTGACTCTACATTGAAAAGAATAATTGATGATTGGTATAGAAATAACTTGATTGATTATTCTGAAAAGATAGAAGATACAATTTATTGTAATGGAAGAGATATTTTGGATTTAAGTGGTTTTAATCCAAATGGAGGTTCAAGAGAACAAGATTTGAAATTTGCCAACTGGTATCAAAACAGTTCGGGACTAAACTGTGTAAACATTACTGATAAATTCAGTACTAATAATCAATTTGCAAGATTAACCTATCCGATTGGTATGTTAACTGCACCAGAAGCTGATTTAATGGGAAATAATAATATGCGAAAGACAGGTAATAATTATTGGCTATTATCAGCTGATAGTTTTGGAAATGGTGGTTTGAAAACAAGAAATGTGAATACTGATGGGTCTCATTATACTTCAAGGTCAACTGGTGTCATGGGAGGTGGTATAAGACCAGTTATTTCTGTAATGCCAGGCATAACTATAACAGGAGGAGATGGATCACGTTCAAATGTATATCTTATTAAAGACTGGGATGGTGGAGATATTGAAATAGAAGAACAAGAGGATGGTACCATAGAAATAGACAATTTAGAAACAATTCTTAAAAGCACTCCAGTTGTATTTAAAGTAATTCCAAAAGATGGATTCATTGTTGATAAGATAATAATCATAGATGAAGAAGGAAATGAAATAGTATATGACTCTACTGGTAATGAAAATGAATATAAGTTCATTATGCCTTCTTCTAATGTTACTATAAAACCAATATATAAAGAAAAAGATATTCCTATATTACCTGATATTATTAATCCACAAACTGGTACATTATTATTCTTTGCGCTAATTGTAGTTATGTTATTAGAAATAGGTACTTATCAATTAATTAAAATTAAAAAGAAAAGAATGAAAGAATTTGAGTAATCAAATTCTTTTTTTAACATTAAATATCTTGAGGTGAATAAAATGATTATAGATATTCGATCAAAACTAGAATATGAATTAGGTCATATAAAAAATGCAATATGGATACCTTCCATAGAACTATATCATAATCCATCGAAATACTTAGATAAAAATAAAACATATAGGTTATATTGCAATTCAGGAAATAAAAGTAAAAAATTAGTTGAATACTTAAATAATCTTGGCTATCAGTGTCAAGATATTGTCGGAGGATATATGCATAACTTGTTAAGATAATAGATTTATACTATAATATAGTAGAAGGTGAAGAAAGTGGATTTACTACAAAGCTTTATTGATTTTAGTACAAACTTTATTTCAAAAGGAGGTATTCCTTTTGGATTCTTTTTAGTGATGTTAGAAAGCTTTGTACCAATACTACCACTAAGTTTATTTGTTGCTTTAAATGTAAATGCATTTGGTTTTTTAATAGGTTGTTTTATATCTTGGTTAGGAACTTGTATTGGTAGTTATTGTTGTTTCTTATTCTTTTCTTATTTAGAAGATAAATTTACCACAAAGTTTTTAAATAGAAAAATGATAAAAAAGATTCATACTTCTATTGATAGATTTAAGAATATTAATTTTACAGAATTAGTATTAATACTTACCTTACCATTTACTCCATCTTTTTTAGTAAATATTTTATCTGGATTAACGAAGATGTCTCATAATAAATTTGTAAGTGCCTTATTAATTGGTAAATCCTTTACGATTATATTCTGGGGATATATTGGTAAAAGTATCATAGAAAGTATTACCGATTATAAATCAATTATATATATTGTGATTACTTTGGGAATATCTTATGGAATATCAAAATTAGTTAGTAAAAAATGGAATATTGAGTAGGTGAAGTTATGGATTATATTATTATAGGATTGTTAGTTGTATTAATAATATTAGTAATTATTTCTTTAATGAAAAATATTAATGAAGCAAAGATTACAGAAAGAATAGGAAAACTAGAAATAGATATGATTAAAGAAATGAGCACATTTAAAAATGATTTTAGTCGTACAATTAATGGAGATTTTAACAAACTAAACGAAGTTGTGGAAAAAAGATTATTATTAATGAATGAAAAAGTGAATGAAAGATTAGATCAAAATTTTGAAAAAACAAATAAAACATTCTTAGATGTTATGGAAAGATTATCAAAAATAGATGAGGCTCAAAAGAAAATAGAAACTTTATCAGGAGATATTGTTTCCTTACAAAGTGTTTTAACCGATAAAAAGACAAGAGGTATCTTTGGAGAAGTTAATTTAAAACATATCTTATCAAATGTATTTGGAGAAAAAAATGATAGTATTTATCGAATTCAATATACTTTATCAAATGGAACAATAGCAGATTCGGTCTTATTTGCACCAGAACCTCTAGGAACAATTTGTATTGATTCAAAATTCCCATTAGAAAATTATCAAATGATGATTGATAAAAAGAATAGTAGTGAGGTTAGGGAAAGTTTTACTAAATTATTTAAATCAGATATGAAGAAACATATTGATGCGATTAGTAGTAAGTATATTATTCCAGGAGAAACAACGGATCAAGCAATTCTATTTTTACCTGCAGAAGCTATATTTGCAGAAATTAATGCCTATCATCCAGATATTATTGAATATGCTTATAAAAAACATGTATGGATAACATCTCCTACGACGTTAATCTCAACTCTTACTGTTATTCAAATGATTATTAAAAATATGGAAAGAGATAAATATACTTCTATTATTCATGATGAATTAAATAAATTAGGATTAGAGTTCGAAAGATATCGTGAAAGATGGGATAAATTATCTCGTAGTATTCAGGCTGTTAATAAAGATGTAGAAAATGTATCTATCACAACAGATAAAATATCAAAAAAATTTGAAAGTATTAATAAAGTTGATGTAGATCGACTATTAGAACAGAAAGAAGAAAGCATATAAGCTTTCTTTTTTCATATATTGTAGTATGTGGATATTATATATCATTAGTATTATATTAATGAGTACTGGACTTGTTTTTATATATAGTTATATGAATTTATTTTCTTTTGGTTATAACTTATTAGAATATTTAGAATTTGTATTTTCTAAAATAGAATGTATAAGTTTTTTAATCGGATTCATTCTTTTATTATTAATATCAAAAAAAAGATAGATTATAATTCATAATCTATCTTCATTGCTTTACGAACCTTTTTCATTGTTTCTTCTGCTTTTTCTTTTGCTTCACTAGTTCCTTTATGTAAAATTTGATTAACTTCTTCAGGATGTTCATCATAATACTTTCTTTTTTCTCTAATTGGTTCTAAAAATTGATTCATGGAAGCAATTAATTCTTTCTTACAATCAACACATCCTCTTAATCCTTGTTTACATTCTGAACATATATTATCTAAATTCTCTTGATTTACTAAATTATGATAATAATAAACCATACATTTACTAGGATCAGCAGGATCATCTTTCTTAATCTTATTAGGATCTGTAACAGCATTCATTATTTTTCGCTTAATAGTTTCTTCATCATCCACTAAATAAATTGCATTTCCTAAGCTTTTACCCATTTTTTCATTTCCATCTAATCCCTTAATTCTAGGAGTCTTTGATAATACTTGTTGTGGTTCTATTAAAGTTTCTCCATAAATTGAATTAAATTTACGTACAATTTCACGACATTGTTCAAGTAGAGGAAGTTGATCTTCTCCAACAGGAACACATTCTCCTTCAAAACAAGTAATATCTGCAGCTTGAGAAACTGGATATCCTAAGAATCCATAAGTAATTGATTCTCCATTATTTCCAAATAACTCTTTCTTTTGAGCAATTTCAGTTTTAACAGTAGGATTTCTTTGTAAACGAGATACAGTTACTAAATTAGAGTAAAAAACTGTCAACTCTGCAATTTCAGGAATTTTTGATTGAATAAAGAAATGGACTTTCTCTGGATCAATTCCTATTGACAATAAGTCTTTTGTAATTTCAAAAACATTTTCATGAACCTTATCTGGATTATTAAAATTATCTGTCAATGCTTGAACATCAGCAATTTCAAGGAAAAAGTCATATTCATCTTGTATTTCACGCCATGTTTTTCCTGCTCCAAAATAGTGTCCTAAATGTAAATTTCCAGTAGGACGTAAACCTGTTAAAATCGTCTTTTTCATAAAAATAATCTCCTCAAAAACATTTTATCATATTTTGTTTGATAATACTATTTTAAATTTGTAAAAATATTTAACGTAAACTAGTGTTAATTTGCTTATTTTTTATAGACATCGTTTTTTCAAAAGTGTATAATTTATATAGAATTAGAAATAATAGAATATGAGAGGTTATGTGTATGAGAAGGTTTTTTAGAAAGAAATTGAGGTCACTTTCAAAAGTAAAGATTAAAACAAAGAAATTAGGATTAATTTCTGTTTTTGCTGTTGCTATATTTGTGGTATCTATGATAACTGCATTTGCTGATAGTGACGTTATACTAACTCTTACACCAACAATTTCTCCTGTTGGAGGCCATTATGTTTATCAACCTGGAGACACTGTTGAATTAACTTATTCTTTGAACTCTTCAAAAGCATGGAAAATAGCTGTCTTATCTATTGAATATGATTCTAATGTGTTTGAACATTTAGATGGTAATGTAACACATGAAGATCCTGATACTGGAGACGATGTTGTTGATTATGGATTTGATCAAACAATTAGTGCAAGTAACTATAATATAATTCCAGCATTTGGTGATCCAGGTGTTTATCAGATGACTGTTCCTGTTATCTATAAATTAAATGATGCTAATGCAACAAAAGGAGCAGGTAATGTTACTTTTGGTAAGATTAAATTAAAAGTACGTGATGATGCAGTAGGTGGGGATACAACAATTAGTATTGTTGAAGGAAATAATAAAACATATGTATACGCCTTAGATGATACAGATTTATTTTCATACGATGCAGATGATGTAACAGTAAGAATTGATGTTCCAATCGAAAGTTGGAGTCCAAATCCTACCTCACTTTCATTAGACTTAACAGCAAATTCTACTGGAAATATTTCAATTGATTATTTACCTGTTACAGCATCAGAACCTGTACCTACTTTCCAATCAAGTAATACTAGTGTATGTACTGTAAATTCTACTACTGGTACAGTCACTGCAGTAGGAGTAGGAACATGTAATATTTCAGTTACAATAGATGGTGATACAACACCAAAAACTGTTCCAGTAACAGTAACAAATCATTTAACTAGTTTAACACTTGATAGTGAGTTAGAAACATTAAGTCAAGGAAATACTCATACATTTACAGTAACTACAACACCTGCAAATCCATCTGAAACAGCAAACCCTTCAGAAACTACTTATACTTATAATTGGGTAAGCAGTGATCCTTCAAAAGTTACAGTAACATCAACTAATGGAAATACTGCAACAGTTACAGCTACTGCTGCAACAGAAGTAGGACAACCTGTAACATTGACATGTTATGCAGTAATTAATGGAGTTCAATCTAGTACAATTTATACACAAG
This sequence comes from Bacilli bacterium, assembly GCA_017405445.1. GTDB lineage: Bacteria > Bacillota_I > Bacilli_A > RF39 > UBA660 > UBA3789. The sequence continues at coordinate 113,769 of JAFRAK010000007.1, forward strand.
CAAATATAACTGTAATAATACCATTAACTGGAGCTCATGCTCAAGATTCAAATATGACTTTAATAAAAGGTGTAGATGATGAAAAACAAATAGTAGTTGTATATGAACCAAGTGGAGCAACTGAAAGACCAGAAATCACTTGGGAATCAGCTAATCCAAGTATCGTTTCAGTAAGCAACAGCGGTGTTATAACAGCAGTTACGAATAGTGGAGGAAATGCAATAACTGTTACTGGTACAATGCAAGCTTTAAATGGTAATACTTATACTGTTACGACAAATGTAACTGTTGAAGTACCACTTGAATCAGTAAGTGTAAACCCATCAGAAGTAAATCTTTATGAAGGTCAATCACAATCTGTTGCAGAATCATATTTACCAGCTGATACATATCCACTTCCTGCATTAACATGGGCTACAAGTGATTCAAATGTTGCGACAGTATCTAATGGTACAATAACAGCAGTAAATGCTGGAACAGCAACAATTACTGCAACAAGAGGAACTGGTGCATCAGCAAAATCTGCAACAGTTACAGTTCATGTATATACAGAAATTACAGGACTTGTAATGAGTGAACCATCTGCAACAATTTATACAAATGTCAATGGACAAAAAACAAAACAATTAACAGCTTCAATTCAACCTGCAGGAGCAGGAACAGATGCTGATAAAGTAATAACATGGACAAGCAGTGATGATAATATTGCAACTGTATCAAATGGTTTAGTTACTGCAGTAGCACCTGGGTCTGTAACAATAACAGCAACAACAGGTAGTGGAGCTCAAGCAACAGCAACAATTACAGTTGAAAGAGTAGCAACTGCCTTTACAGTAACGAATGGTACTGATGTTATAGTAGAAAAAGGATCAACTCATACAATCCAAACTTCTATTTCAGGAAATCCTGATCCAATGCCAACAATTACTTGGTCAGATCCAAGCACAAATCATGTAACAATCAATAAAACTACTGGTGAAGTTACAGCCGTTTCAAATGGAAATGCGACAATTACAGGAACAATACCTAGTCAACCAAATCCATTAAGTGTAACAGTTAATATAACAGTAAGAACATCTCCTAATAGTGTAACAATTGATCAAGGAGATTATAAGAGAATTAATAAAAATGAATCATTCACATTAACCGCAGTAAAAGATCCAGGAGATGCATCAGACAATATAGTTTGGTCATCAAGCGATTCTAATATAGTAAGTATTAATTCTTCAACTGGAGTTATTACTGGAGTTGCTATGGGAACTGCAACAATTACAGCAACATTAGGAAATAAAACTGATACAATTTCAGTAGAAGTATATGTACCAGTTCAAACATTTGAAATTAATGAAAATGATACAATTACAATTAATCAAGGTTCAGAAAAAACATTATCAAGAACAATTACACCTCAACCTTGTTCAGAAACTGTAATTACTTGGACTTCAAGTGATGATACAAAAGTATTAGTTGATTCTGATGGTAAGATTAGAGGAGTAGCAACTACATCTACACCAGTTACTATTACAGGTTTAATTGGTGGAAAGAGCGATTCTATTCAAGTTAATGTTATCTTACCAGCTGATGGTATTACAATCCAAGGTGGAAATGAAATTGATGTTGAATTTGGAAGCAATCAACAATTAACAGCTCAAATAAGTCCTCCTGGAAGTACTGATACAGGAGTAACTTGGACATCAAGTAATCCAAATGTAGCAACAGTTGATCCAACAACAGGATTAGTTGAAACAGTTGCTACAGGATATACAATTATTACTGCAAGTGTTGGAACAGCACCTAATGTAGTTTCTGATACTATTAGAATTAATGTAATTATTTCAATTAACTCTATTACTTTAAATGACGGAGAAACTTATTCAATTGCTAAAGATGCTGAGTATACTTTAGGTTATACATTAGATCCAAGTGATACAACATATCAAAATGTAACATGGACAAGTAGTGATTCAACAACAGTATCTGTAAACTCATCAGGAAAGATAAAAGGTCTAAAAAAAGGAACTGCAACAATTACAGCTAAAGCAGGAAAATCTGGACAAGAAGTAACAGACTCCATTACTGTTACAGTATATATCTCAACATCTAGTATTAGTATTAATGGAGATTCAACTTTTACAATGACTAAAGGGTCAAATAAAACTCTAACTGCTACTGTAGAACCTTCAACCTCCGATCAAGATGTAACTTGGGAAACAAGTGATTCAACAATTGTTTCAGTAGTAAGAAATACAAGTAATCATAAGCAAGCAACGATAACTGCTAATAAAGTAGGAACTGCTACTATTACTGCTAGATCTGGTTCAAAAACTGCTACAGTAACCGTAACAGTAAACAATCCAGCTCAAACTGTAACAATCTCAGGTTCAGATTCAATTACAATCCATAGAGGATCTAATCAAAACTTAACTGCTACAAAGATTCCAACTGATGCTGATGATCCTATTACATGGACATCAAGTAAACCTAGTGTAGCAACAGTAACTGTAATAAGTGAAGCAAATGGTGTTTCAACTGTAAGAGTAAATGCAGTTGGAAAAGGAGATACTGTAATTACTGCTAAATCTGGAAGTGCGTCAGATACAATAAATGTACATGTAGATGCTCCAATTACTGGTTTTGAATCAGATAGTTTGGAAGAAACAGTTCTAAAAGGTAAAAGCAAGCAATTATCATATCAAATTATTCCACAAGATACTTCAGATACAGTAAATATCACTTGGACAAGTCAAAATCCTGATATTGTTACTGTAAACAATGAAGGAAAAGTTACTGGAGTAAGTGCTGGAGAAGGAGTAGTAACTGCAACATTATCAGGATATACATTAACTTATACAATATCAGTAGGAACAATTCCAATTCAGTCAATTACTTTAGATAAAGATGATTTTAATTTAAGAAAAGGTTCTACTGAAAAACTAACATATACCGTTGTTCCTGAATCAACAACAGATCTATCAGATCCTGAATGGTTATCAAGTGATGAGTCTATCGTAACAGTTGATGCAGATGGAAATGTAACTGGTGTAGTTGCGGGAGAAGCAACTATCACATTAAAAATGAATGGAACAACTTATGACCAAGTAACAATAACAGTAATAGAAATTCCATTAACAGATATTACGATTACTACAGATTCTGGAGATGTAGATATTGGAGGACAAATGACAATTCATATTGTCGAAAACCCTGAAGATACTACAGATGAAGTAGATTATACATTTGAATCAAGCGATGAGTCTATCGCAACAGTAGATGAAAATGGTGTCGTTAAAGGAATTAAAAACGGAACAGTAACAATTACTGTACATTCTTCGAATGGATTAGAAGATTCAATTCAATTAAATATTGTTACTCCACGAGATATCATAAATCCAAATACTGGAGTTAAATCTATTATTATATATATCATTAGTGGTATATGCTCATTACTAGGAGCAAGATTTATATTCAAGAAAAAGATTATGGTTAAATAAAAGGGTGGGAGAGGTCTTTCATCCTTTTTACTCTATTTTAAGAACAGGAGGGATTATTATGAAAAAGATCAGAAAAGTATTTTTATTGCTATTCTGTTTTTTTGCTTTCTTTCTATTTAATATGAATGTAGCACATGCTGATTCCACCCCTGTTTATTGGACTGTTTCTGGTTCTCCTATTACCACTGCATCAGGATTTACAAAAGTAGCTTTTGAAGATACATCACAAGTTCATACAACTATTTCATCATATACTTATTATAAAGATGCAACATGTGATAGCTTTATAACCCCATCTTATCAATTTTGTGATACGAATAGTGTACCATTAGAGAATCACGTAATGATATATATTAGTAGTAATACATTATATATTCAGTTTAAAGGAACATTATATTTAAATGAAAATTCAACTAGTTTATTTTCTGGTTTAAGTCAAGGTAATGTTACTCAAATTACTGGTTTAGAATATGTTAATACTTCTAACGTAAAATCCATGGAAAAAATGTTTTATGCAAATAGAAAATTAACATCTCTTGATTTGTCTCATTTTGATACTTCGCAAGTAACAAACATGAAAGATATGTTTGGTTATATGAGTACAATAACAACCTTAGATGTTTCTATGTTTGATACATCCAATGTTACCAATATGGAAGGAATGTTTCAAACACTTAAATCATTAACTACTCTTAAATTTTTTGATAATAATAATATAACTCATTTTAGTACGGCCAATGTAACGAATATGGCTAATATGTTTGCGGGATGTAATAGTTTAACATCTTTAGATTTAACCTTTTTTTCAACGGCAAACGTTGAAAATATGTCTTATATGTTTTGTGAAATGTCAGATTTAACATCATTAAACATCAGTAGTTTTAATACTTCAAATGTAACTGATATGTCTTATATGTTTGCTAAAATGTCTAGTATGACATCGATTCCGATTACTTATCTTACAACAGGTTCTGTTACAACAATGGAAGGAATGTTTCAAGATCTGACAAGTATAACTTCTTTGGATATTTCTAGTTTTAATACTTATAATCTAGAAAATATGTCTCATATGTTCCAAGGAGATACTGCATTAACAAGCTTAAATCTTTCTGGTTTATATACCAATATGGTAGAAAATTATGAAAGTATGTTTGAAAATGTTACCAGTTTAACAACCTTAGATGTTTCAGGTTTTAATACAATTGGTGCGGAGAATATGTCAAGGATGTTTTATAACATGACATCTTTAACAAGTCTATCTGTGGCAAATTTTAATACTTCAAATGTTACAGATATGTCTTATATGTTTTATAATTTAATAGGTATTTCATCTTTAAATGTTTCAAATTTCAATACAAGATATGTAACAAATATGGAAGGTATGTTTTCCAAATTACTAATTTCTACTCTAGATGTTTTGAATTTTAACACTTCAAATGTTACAAATATGAAAAGAATGTTTGAAGGAATGCCAAATATTCAAGTTTTAGATTTGAGTAGTTTTAATACTCGCTATGTAACAAATATGCAAGAAATGTTTGCCAATAATACTTCCCTTGAAACAATTTATGCTTCATCAACATGGACTACCTCTAGAATTTCAAGTTCTGGTGGTGGAAACATTTTCATGGGGGATGTTAATTTAAAAGTTGCATACGGCGATCCTAGAGATCCATATCAAACTACATATAGTGCTGAAAAAGTGGATAAAAGATATGCTATTATAGATTCCTTTAATACAGAAGGATATTTAAGTGTTCATTGGAGTATTTCAAGTTCCGTATATGAAATTTTATATTATGATGATTATGATTTTGATCAACCAGATATGAAAGTAGATGCTTTACAAAATTATTTTGATACAAGTAATATTACATTTAATAATGTGACTCCATACTACAATTCGACAGAAGAATATCTATATGTTGTTTACAACAACTTAAATATCAGACGTTTTAAAGTAGTAAAACCAATTTTAGATATTGATATTTCACAAGGAGATATCTCAATCATCCGTGGAAGAACTCGCCAATTATCAGTAGATTTCGATCCAGCAGATACAACTTATGATAGAACAATTACTTGGGAAAGTGATGATACAAGTTTGCTTACAGTAGATGCAGATGGAACAATTCATGCACTTCAAAAAGGAACGGTACATGTAACTGCAACATCAATAGATGGAAGAGTAATTGCAAACCCATATACTGGAGAAACAGATGATAGTAAACAAGATACAATTGAGATTGAGATTTATATTCCAGTAGATACATTTGAATTTAAAGATGAGACTACTGTGGACTATCAAGGGGATGATGTGGTTGCGATTATCCCAAGAGGGCATGGGGAAATCAATCCTTTTGATCATTATTCTTTTCAAAAACCAACACTTGAACCACATGATACAGTAGTTGATCCATTAGATGACACAACAGAATCAACAAATATTACTTGGACAAGTGGAGATACAAGCATAGTAACAGTTGATCAAAATGGTACCATAACAGGTGTTTCACCAGGACATACAACAATTACAGCATCTTTAGATAGTAACGCACGATATTTAGTTCCAAATACAGATGACGAAATACAAACAGGTTACTCCATTTCATATGATGTATGGGTTTATATCCCAATTGATACATTTACAATAGAACCATCCTATCGACTTTATTATGATGATTATGAATATAACCATCACCAATTAACAGAAGTACGTCAATCAGATACTTATGATCATTATGAAGAACCAGGAACAATTACTTGGTCATCAAGTGATCCAACAGTAGTAACAATTGATCAAAATGGTAATATAACAGGTCTTAATAAAGAGGGTACTTCAACTATTACAGCAACAATTCCAAAAGGTTGGTCTAGAACTTCAACAGTAGATGTTAAGATTTTAGCTACTGGTTTAACTCTATCTATTAATGGAGAAGAACAAACAGTTAGTGATACAAAAACGTTAGAGTGGAAAGAATTCTTTACTTATGAAACAACTATTGCTCCTTCAAATTCATCTTATACAAATATTACATGGGCATCCTCTGATACAAATGTAGCAACAGTAGATTCTAATGGAAAAGTAACTGCAACAGGTGCAGGAGATGCTGTTATAACGGCAACCCTACATAATGCAGATAATGAAGGCTTAGCAAGAGATTTAAATATTTATGAATCAAGAAATATTCATGTTTTAAGACCAATTACAACATTCACAACAGCATTAGATCCAAATAGAAGTACTTTATATTTAGGAGACCCAGAAAATGAATATGATAGAGCACAATTAATACCAACATACAATAATGGAAATCCATATGATGTATCAGGAGCATTAACACATACACTAACAAATAATCGTTTAACAATAGAAGAAATAAATTCACAAACTCATACAGCACAAATAATTGCAGTTTCAAAAGGATCAGAAAATATTCACACAAAAGTAGATCATTATCCAACATCATTTGATGATTCTGTATATGAAACTGATACAGCACTAACTATTAAGCAATTAGCTACGTCATTTGCAATTACCAATCAAGCAGCAAATGAAACAAAAGAACTAGAATGGAAAGATACATTCACTTATACAACATCCATTTTACCGACAACATCAGATTATACGAATGTTACATGGACATCATCTGATTCTAGTATTGTATCAGTAGATGCAAATGGAACAATAACAGCAGTTTCTCCAGGAACAGTAACAATAACTGCAACATTACATAATGCAGACGGAGAAGGCTTAGCAAGAGACTTAAACTTCTATGAAACAAGAACAGTAAAAGTACCAATACCAATTACAACATTCACAACAGCATTAAATCCAAACAGAAATACTTTATATTTAGGAGACCCAGAGAATGAATATGATAGAGCACAATTAATCCCAACATACAATAATGGAAGCTCCTATGAAGTACCTGGAAATTTAACACATACACCAGCAAATGGTCGTGTAACGGTAACAGAAACAAGTTCACAAACTCATACAGCACAAATAATTGCTGTTTCAAAAGGACAAGAAACGATTCATACAGATGTAACACATTATCCAACGTCATTTGATAATTCTGATTATTATACGGATACATCTTTAACAATCAAACAATTAGCAACAAGTTTTAATATTACCAATCAAGCAGCAAATGAAACAAAAGAACTAGAATGGAAAGATACATTCACTTATACAACGAGTTATTTACCAGCAACATCAGATTATACGAATATAACTTGGGCATCATCTGATGATACGATTGTATCAGTAGATGCAAATGGAATGATTACTGCATTAGCACCAGGAACAGTAACGATAACAGCAACCCTACATAATGCAGATAATGAAGGTTTAGATAGAAATCTAAATCTAACACAAACAAGAACAGTAAAAGTACCAATACCAATTACATCATTTACAACAGCATTAAATCCAAATAGAAGTACTTTATATTTAGGAGATTCAGAATACGATCATTTAGATTTAGTACCAACATACAATAATGGAAATTCATATGAAGTACCCGGAAATCTAACATGGACAACAACAAATAGTAATCTTATATCTATAATAGAAAAAAATTCACAAACTCATGTTGCAACAATTACAGCACTTAAAAAAGGAACAGATAATATTCATACAAAAGTAAATCATTATCCAACATCATTTGATGATTCTGTATATGAAACAGATACTGCAATTACTATAAAGCAATTAGCAACGTCATTTGAAATTACCAATCAAGCAGCTAATGAAACAAAAGAACTAGAATGGAAAGATACATTCACTTATACAACGAGTTATTTACCAGCATCATCAGATTATACGAATGTTACTTGGACTTCATCTGATGATACGATTGTATCAGTAGATGCAAATGGAATGATTACTGCAGTTTCTCCAGGAACAGTAACAATAACCGCAACCCTACATAATGCAGATAACGAAGGATTAGAGAGAGACTTAAACTTCTATGAAACAAGAACAGTAAAAGTACCAATACCAATTACATCATTTACAACAGCATTAGATCCATCAAGAACAACATTATATATGGGAGATCCAGAAAATGAATATGATAGAGCACAATTAATCCCAACATACAATGGTGGAAGCTCCTACGAAGTACCTGGAAATCTAACATGGTCACTAACAAATGATCTTGTAACTGTAACAGAAACAAGTTCACAAACTCATACAGCCCAAATAATTGCTGTTTCAAAAGGACAAGAAACAATTCATACAAAAGTAGATCATTATCCAACAGCATTTGATGATTCAGTATATGAAACAGATACAGCACTAACCATTAAACAGTTAACAACAAGCTTTAATATTACCAATCAAGCAGCAAATGAAACAAAAGAATTAGAGTGGAAAGATACATTCACTTATACAACATCAATATTACCGACAACATCAGATTATACGAATGTTACTTGGACATCATCTGATGATACGATTGTTTCAGTAGATGCAAGTGGAACAATAACAGCAGTTTCTCCAGGAACAGTAACGATAACCGCAACTCTACATAATGCAGATAATGAAGGTTTAGATAGAAATCTAAATCTAACACAAACAAGAACAGTAAATGTACCAATTCCAATTACATCATTTACAACAGCATTAGATCCTTCAAGAACAACATTATATATGGGAGACCCAGAGAATGAATATGATAGAGCACAATTAATCCCAACATACAATAATGGAAATCCATATGAAGTATCTGGAAATATAACACACACCCCAGAAAATGATCATGTAACTGTAACAGAAACAAGTTCACAAACTCATACAGCACAAATCATAGCTGTTTCAAAAGGACAAGAAACGATTCATACAAAAGTAGATCATTATCCAACATCATTTGATGATTCTGTATATGAAACAGATACTGCAATTACTATTAAGCAATTAGCTACGTCATTTGAAATTACCAATCAAGCAGCAAATGAAACAAAAGAACTAGAATGGAAAGATACATTCACTTATACAACGAGTTATTTACCAGCAACATCAGATTATACGAATGTTACTTGGGCATCATCTGATGATACGATTGTTTCAGTAGATGCAAATGGAACAATAACAGCAGTTGCTCCAGGAACAGTAACGATAACCGCAACCCTACATAATGCAGATAACGAAGGATTAGAGAGAGACTTAAACTTCTATGAAACAAGAACAGTAAAAGTACCAATACCAATTACAACATTCACAACAGCATTAAGTCCAAACAGAAATACTTTATATTTAGGAGATCCAGAGAATGAATATGATAGGGCACAATTAATCCCAACATACAATAATGGAAGCTCCTACGAAGTACCTGGAAATATAACACACACCCCAGCAAATAATCATGTAACTGTAACAGAAACAGATGTAGAAACTCATGAAGCACAAATAATTGCAGTTTCAAAAGGACAAGAAACGATTCATACAGATGTAACACATTATCCAACGTCATTTGATAATTCTGATTATTATACGGATACATCTTTAACAATCAAACAATTAGCAACGTCATTCGAAATTACCAATCAAGCAGCTAATGAAACAAAAGAACTAGAATGGAAAGATACATTCACTTATACACCATCCATTTTGCCAACAACATCAGATTATACGAATATAACTTGGACATCATCTGACGATACGATTGTATCAGTAGATGCAAATGGAATGATTACTGCATTATCACCAGGAACAGTAACAATAACCGCAACATTACATAATGCAGATAACGAAGGTTTAGATAGAAATCTAAATCTAACACAAACAAGAACAGTAAAAGTTCCAATACCAATCACAACATTCACAACATCATTAAGTCCAAATAGAAGTACTTTATATTTAGGAGATTCAGAATATGATCATTTAGATATAGTACCAACATATAATAATGGAGATTCATACGATATAGATGGAAGCTTGACTTGGACACCAGCAAATGGACATGTAACCGTAACTGAAAAAACACCAATTACGAATCAACATATTGCAACAATCCAAGCAATTACAAAAGGACAAGAAAGTATTAATACAAAAGTAAATCATTATCCTTCATCCTTTGATGATTCTGTATATGAAACAAATACAGCAATTACAGTTAAACAACTTGCTTTAAGTTTAGAAATTAATAATCAAAGTAGTTCTACAACAAAGAATATGAAAGTAGGAGAGACTTTCTTATATCAAACAACGATTAGTCCTGATTCTTCAGATTATACGAATATAACTTGGACATCATCTGATGATACGATTGTCTCAGTAGATGCAAGTGGAACAATAACAGCAGTTGCTCCAGGGGATGCTGTAATAACGGCAACCCTACATAATGCAGATAATGAAGGTTTAGATAGAAATCTAAATATAGAATTAACAAGAAATGTTCATGTAGTAAAAGAAATAAGTGAATTTACTTTAAATCCAACAAATTATACAGTTTATACAAATGAAAGTTTAGCTGGACATACTGTACAATTACAACCAACAATTGGACCAGTAGGATATGAAGAAACTCCACATATTTCATGGAGTAGTGCAGATGAAGATATCGCAACAGTTTCTCAAAATGGAACAGTCACTGGACACAATATGGGAAGTACTACTGTTACAGGAACACTAACTATTGATGATTCCACAAATGTCTTTACAGTAACTGCAAATATAACTGTTGAAACATTGATAGAAACATTTGAATTAGAATCACCATCTTCTGTTACATTAGAATTAGGAGGATCTCATCATATTGTTACAGAGATTACTCCACAAATAACTTCAGAATCACAAGCAATAACATGGACAACAGGAGATAGTAACGTTGCAACAGTTACAAATGGAGAAGTACATGCAGTAGGAGTTGGAACAACTTCAATTACTGGTACATTAATTTCTCAAGTATTAGGCACAACAACAATAACAGTAGATGTTTCAGTAATGACATCGATTACAAGATTTGAATTGGATGTAGTGAGTCTTGAAACTTTAATACCAGGACAATCTCATCAATTAGTAGCTACAATAGAACCATCTAGTGCAACAAATAAACAAATTGAATGGTCTTCATCAAATCCTCAAGTTGCATCTGTAACAGATGGATTAGTAGTAGCAAATACTGTTGGAACAGCAACAATTACAGCAACAATTAGAAATGCTACCTTAAATGGTGATAGATCTATAACAATACCTGTAAGAGTATTAAGAAAAATAGATAGTATTTCAGTATCTCCATCAAATATTACTTTAGTATATGGTACAAGTGAAGCTGAAGCTAATCTAGAAGCAACAATTCTACCAGATAATGCAGAACAAGATAAAACGATTACTTGGAGAAGTAGCGATGATAGTGTAGTAACAGTTTCTCAAAATGGTAAGATTACTGCGGTAGCCAAAGGTACTGCAACGATAACTGCTAATTTATCAAATGGAATGGCAGCTACATGTGAAGTAACAGTCTTTGTACCAATTACTACTTATGAAGTAACAAATGGAACAGAAATCGAATTATATAAAGATCAAACTCATACAATTGAAACTAGAATTTTACCAAATGATCCATCAGTATCAAAAGTTATTAATTGGACATCAGATGATGATACTATTGCAACAGTTTCTTCAAATGGTACAGTAACAGCAGTAGGCTTTGGAACAACAACGATAAGAGGTACACTTGAAGATGATGAAGAAGTAACAGTATCTATAAAAGTAATTAGACCAATTAATAATGTTACAATTTCACAAAGAACATTAACTTTAGATAGAGGCGATTCACAAAATGATCATGCAACATTGAGCTTATCAATTGATCCTCCAGAAGCAGATGGAAACAAAACAGTTCAATGGAGATCAAGTGATGATACTGTCGCAACAGTAGATGAAAATGGATTAGTAACAGCAGTAGGAAATGGAACTGCAACAATAACTGGTTATATTGATAATGAGTATGTACAAGAAGAAAAGAGTGATTCTTGTGAAGTAACAGTAGTTGGAATAATCTCTAGTATCTCCATTTTAGAAGGTAGTGAGATTAATGTCACAAAAGGAAGAACAGTTCAACTACAAACTTCAATTTTCCCTGATAATCCTACTGAAACACCTACATTGACATGGTCTAGTACAGATACAAGTGTCGCAACAGTAAATTCCTACGGAGTAGTAACAGGAAAAGACAGAGGAGATGCAACGATTAAGGTAAAAGTAGGTAACACTCAAAATGCAGTAGAAGCAACAATTTTAGTACACGTAATTGTACCAATCACAAGATTCTCTATCTCACCAGTTGATTTTGATTTATTACCAAATGATACAAAAGAACTGAGAGTAACAATTACTCCATCTAATACAACAGAATTAAAGAATGTTTCTTGGTCTGTTGAAGATCCTAGTATCGCAACAGTAGATGAAAATGGAGTAGTAACTGCACAATCATTGGGAGAAACTACTATCACAGGAACATTACCAAATGGTATGTCTACAACTGTAACAGTTCATGTAACATTAACTCCTAGGTTAACAAAAAGAGGAGACTTTAATCGAGATGATACTGTTAATTTAAATGATGTTGTCGTAGGTTTAAGAAAAATATTTGGTTATGTACCAATAGAAACAGACGATTACGCTATAGGTGATTTAAATGGTGATGGAGTAATTAATATTTCAGACATTTATACTTTGTTACGTTATGTATTTGGATACATAGATAGTATTTAAAAAAGTACTTTGTTTTAGAAATATTTCAAAGTACTTTTTGAATAATACTAATAAATAGAATTATAAATAGTAGTAGGTGATAAAATGAAAAAATTATTTTTATTGATATTATTTTATATCATATTAATTCCAAATGTTTATGCAGAAGAAAAAACAGTTTTTTCAATTGAAAGTAAAAACTCTGCACCAGGAAAAGAAGTGACAATTAATGTAAGTATGCGTAATAATCCAAAATTTGAATTACTTAGTTTTCAATTACCAATTGATACAACACAAGTAGAATTCTTAGAATGTAATGTGATAGGTTTAAAAAAAGCTACATTAAAAGGTTGCTCAATCAACCCTTATAATACCATAGTTTTTTATGCTCTTACGATGTATGCAGATGAAGATAAATTACTAACGAATACCGGTAAAATTGCAGAAATTCATTTGAAAGTAAAAGAAGGAGCCAATAAAGATGTTCCATTAAGTTTAAATATAACAGATTATGGAAAAAGTGATACCGAAAAATTAGATTATGAGATAGAAAATGGATATATCCGTATTGCAGGAGATATTAAAACAAAAGTAATTAATGAAAAAGAAGATTTGAGTAAAGAACTCGGAAAAAATGTAGGAACTGAATCAATCACATGGGAAAGTAGTGATGAAGAAACCGCAACTGTAGATCCGGAAGGAAATGTAGAATTTAGAGGTTCTGGAAATGCTACTATAATCGCAAAAGATGTAGAAGGAAATATTGTTTATAAAAAGAATTATTTTGTCAATACAAAAGATAATCATATGAAAGAAATAAAAATTGTAATTCCTATTGTATTAATCTCTTCTTTATTATTATTCTTTCTATTCAATAAGAAAAGGAAATTAAAAAATGAAAATTAAAAGAATATTACAATATATTCTTTATTTTCTGTTTATTGGAATATTTATCTATTCTATTTATAATATTTATATCTTAGTAACAAATCATCACTCTAATAAAAAAGAAGTGGAAGAAATACAAGAAGAAGTTATTATCAATAAAGAAGAAATAAATAACATACCAACAGAAAAAAAAGAAGATGACGAATATCAATTACCAGAACTCGAATTAGATTTTAAAAAGCTAAAAGAATTGAATTCTGATACAGTAGGTTGGATTGAAATAAGAAATACAAATATTAATTATCCATTTGTACAGGCAAACGATAATGATTATTATTTAACACATTCTTTTTATCGATATGAGAATGTGGAAGGATGGATTTATTTAAATTATTTAAATAATCCTAATCTAAGAGATCCCAATTCTATTCTATTTGGACATGATACTCATGGAAGGAATATGTTTAGTGATTTAAAAAAGTTATATGAAGGATTACTTGGAAATTATATTCCTATCACAATCTATTTAGAAAATGAAACCTATCATTATGAAACAGTTGCGATATTCCTAGTAGAAGAACACGATAATCAGTTTTTAAAAGCAAAATTATCACAAAAAGATTTAGAAGATGCTTTATCAAAATCAAAATATGATTTTAATAAAAAAGTAGATACAACTAATCATTTTATTACTTTATCTACTTGCTATAACTCATCAAGTCAAAAAGTAATCTTAATTGCAGTACAAATATAAAAACAAGGCGTTGCCTTGTTTTATTTTTAAAAGAAACTAGTATGTGTTAAAAAGAATATTCCAAATAATAATCCACAGATTGCTCCTATTAAATGTCCATCATGATATATTTTTGATTTTCTCTCAAGTAAAGATCCTTTTACTTCACCAATGACATAGAAAATACAGATTAAGATAACAGTAAGAGGTATTTTACCTTCAGAAATATTGGAAAAAGAACTAAGTACAATTAACATATAAACATTTCCACTTGCACCTAAAATAATATTATTATCAAAAATAAGATTATAGAAAGCAATCACAAGAGAAGTGATTAAAAACATAAGAATTAAATTAACACTTCCATATTTTTCTTCTATCATAGGTCCTATTAATAAAATATATAAAAAATTACTCACAAAATGATCCCAATCTTTATGACCAATACAATGGGTAAATAAACGAATATAAGTTAGTGGATTCCACCAAGAAGATCGATAATTAGAAAACAATAATTTATTGGAAGAACCTCTCGTAATAAAGTTTAAAAACCAAGCTCCTAAACTAATAAACAAATAAGTTAAAATAACTTTAGAATTATAATCAAATTGAAGACTATTAAAATCAAAATTCATAAACATCATCCTCTAGTATCATTATACTATATTGTTTGAGAAATTTGTAGAAATAAGTTATAATGAAATTAGGAGAATAATATGAACAAACTAGATCAATATAAAATAGAAGAACTAAAGAATATACAAGAATTATTAATGAGTTTTAAAACAATAGAGGAAGCAATAAAAACAATAGAAAATAAAATATTTCAAAAAGAAGAAGAACAAAAGAAATCCATAAACATAAGATTCAATCTAGAATTAATGGAAAAATTACAAATATTAGAACCATCAGAATTAAAACTAGTCAAAGAACAAGGAATAAAAAATCTTCAAGAATTATTAGAATTAGATCTAGATTCGATTCCAAACATATCTATTTCTACAAAAAAAAGTATTGAAGAAAAAAGAAGATTTTATGATATGAGTACTTTTGAAGAAAAAAAGCATAATAAGAAGAGGTGATATAATGAAGAAGAAAACTCCTATATTTGGATATTTTTTACTATTATTCTTTATCTTTGTTGTTTTATTTACTCTACAACAATTTTTTATTAGACAGATTTCAATTAGTTTATTCTATTATAAATTTGGAACAGAAACCATTTCTGAAATAATATGGGCAGGTCTAGTACTATTGATTGTATTACTATTTAAGAATAAATATATTTTTACACAAAAAAGAGAAGATTATTTTAAAAGTTTTAAATATATTGCTCCAGAATTAATACTATCAGGATTTTTCTTATTAGTAAGTATTTTATCGATAGTAACCAATCAAGGAAAAATAGATTCTTCTTCAATATTTAACGTAGCTCTATATTGTTTATTTATTGGAATCGTAGAAGAATTCTTATGTCGTGGGTGGATATTAAATGAATTCTTAGAAAGATATTCTGACAATAAAAAAGAGATTAGAATGTCTATTTTCTTTTCTGCCTTAATCTTTGGATTAATTCATTTGATGAATGTTGGTTCAACTCATGGTATCGCAGAAGTTTTAGTACAAGTAATGAATGCAACTGCAGGAGGAATATTTTTAGCACTTGTCTATTATAAAACAAAAAATATATGGGTTGTGGTTACATCTCATGCAATTTGGGATTTTTCTCTATTATTAGGAGATGTAAATTCATTAGGAGATTGCTTAGTTGGAACCCCATCTAATCAAATGATACTTTCAAATATTATTAGTGGTATATTCTTAACAGTTGCTTATCTATGTTTATGTTATTGGTTATATTGTCAAACTGATCTTTATGAAGGAAAAGAAAAGAAGAGAAACTATTTAATTATTATAGGAGTAGGAATCTATTTATTCTCATTATTCTTTGGAGGAGCTCCAGAAGAAGGATATTATACTTGTCCGAATTATCAATATAAAAGAATTGAAGATAATTTTAAAGCATCTTTCTATCAGTATGATAAATATACTTTAGAAGATGAGGGCTTAGAATTATATTTAGATGCTAATAATCATTTAGTATTAAAAAACAAAAATAATGATAAAGTAGAATTACTAACAGATAATTTCTATAATTTCTTATTAATAGAAAATTCAGACACCTTTTCAATATTTATTCACAAAGACTATAACGTAGTTTTATTTAATGAATTTCTAAAAGCAGATATCCAAGAAAGTAAAGACTATTTAGAGTCAATAAAAGAATCATTAGAAACATTTGTTACTACAGATATTGATGAAATAGGAGTATTAGAATATCAAAATTCTGAATACAAATATCCAATTATAAAAGATAAACAATATAATTATTTATATTTTGATATTGATAAAAAATTATATATGAATCGATAAAAGAGAATTATTTCTCTTTTTTATAGAATAATGTTATAATTACAATAGGAGAGTATGGATATGAGAAAGAATAATAAACAAGTAACAACTTATTTTATCCTATTAAGTTTATTATTAATTGCGGTAGTCTATGCAATTCTCCAAGCAAATCTACAAATCAATGGTACTGCCAAAATAAAGGCAAATACTTGGGATATTCACTTCAACAACATACAAGTAAATGAAAACTCTGTATCAATCGGTACAGGAGATTCTCCAGCAACAATCGATCCAAATAATAATTGTAAAGTAGATTTTGAAGTAACTTTAGGAGTTCCAGGAGACTTCTATGAATTTACCATTGATGTAGTAAATGCAGGAACTATTGATGGAATGATAGGTACTATAAATAAAACGTTAATCGTTAACAATGAGCCAGTAGAAAGTATTCCAGATTATTTAGATTATATAGTAACATATTCTGATGGAATAGAAATATTAGAAAATCATAAAATAGAAGCAGGAACAACAGAAACATATCTAGTACGATTAGAATTTAAAACAGATATCGAAGAATTACCAGAAACATCAACAATATCTACAAGTTTAGAACCACAGTATATCCAAGCAGATAGTAGTTCTATAATAAGACCTATTAGCTTTGAAAATAGTTCCTGGAATCGAATCATAGATGCATATAATTCTGGAGACATTTCCTCTCTTCAAACAGCAATGGAATCAGGAACAACAAGAGAAGTACAACTAGATATGGACTATGATGGAATACCTGAGACCATAGCGCATGTAAGAATTGCAAATTTATCAAAACCATCAGAATGTTCTACAGAAGGTTTTTCACAAACTGCCTGTGGTTTTGTCATAGAATTTGCTGATATCATCACAACACGCAGAATAAATCCATATTCAGGTGATGCAAGCAGAATTGGTTATGGAAACAAAGGAGGATGGGAACATTCTGATATGAGAGCATATCTCAATAGCACAAAATATTTGGAAGGGACAACCGAAGAGATTGATTATACAACAATAGGTTTTTATAATATGTTACCAAATGATTTAAAAACTAAAGTGATTGATACGACTGTAATATCTGGATATGGGCCCAATGATTTTACTAATATTACTACAGAAGATAAAATATATTTTTTTGATCCAAAAGAGATATTTGGAACAAGCTATACAAATGGAAATAATTATTTAAAAGAATATGATACAGCGAAAAATCAAGAACGACAATTAGATTATTATATTATACAATACACTATAAATCCAAGCACAAGAATAGCTATTAAGAAATCATTAGATAACACCATACTGAAGTGGTGGCTGCGTTCACCAAGTTATGATTTTGATTATTGTTTCTTTTATATTCAGGAAAGTGGGTATGTTAGTCGTTACCAATCTGCAAATACTCTTGGCGTTTCGCCAGCTTTCCGAATTGCAGAATAGTTAATAATATGAAGAAATTCATATTATTTTTGATTTTTAGCACTTTCATTTGACAAGTGCTAAAAGAAGTGGTATAAATAAAATTGAGCCAATTGTTTAGGAGATGATTTTATGGCAAAAAAAGAATTTAAATCAGAATCAAAGAGATTATTAGACTTAATGATTAATTCTATTTATACAAATAAAGATATTTTTTTAAGAGAATTAATTAGTAATTCTAGTGATGCACTTGATAAATTATATTATAGAAGCCTAACAGATAAAAAAGTTAAAGTTGATCGAGAAAAACTAGAGATTAATATTGCTTTTGATAAAGATAAAAGACTTCTAACAGTAACAGATAATGGTTGTGGAATGACGAAAGATGAATTAGAGTCTAATTTAGGTACAATTGCGAAAAGTGGTTCTTTAGCATTTAAAGAAAATATGTCTAGTGATGAAAAAACAAATATTATTGGACAATTTGGTGTTGGATTCTACGCATCATTTATGGTAAGTGATAAAGTAACTGTTACTTCTAAAAGTGTAGATGATGATAAAGCTTATGTTTGGGAAAGTGAAGGAGTAGATGGTTATACTATCAAAGAAGGAAAAAAAGAAGATACAGGTACTGAGATAGTATTACATATTAAAGAAGATTCTGATGAATTTGAATATTCGAAATACTTAGATGAATATGAATTAAAAAAATTAATAAAAAAATATTCAGATTATATAAGTTTTCCAATTAAGATGGAAGTTACTCATCATGAATTAAAAGATGAAGAAAAACATGAATATGAAGATCATAAAGAAATAGAAACTATAAACAGTATGATTCCTATTTGGAAAAAATCAAAAGATGATGTTTCTGAAGAGGATTATGATAATTTCTATATGGATAAATTTAGTGATTATGATAAGCCATTAAAAGTAATATCATCATCTGTTGAAGGAATGACTTCTTATAAAGCATTATTATTTATTCCATCTCATGCACCTTTTGATTACTATACACAAGAGTATGAAAAAGGATTAGCATTATATTCTAATGGAGTCTTAATTATGGAAAAATGTGCAGATTTATTACCAGACTTCTTTAGTTTTGTAAAAGGGGTAGTTGATTCTGAAGATTTATCATTAAATATATCAAGAGAATTACTACAAGAATCACAAAATTTAAAATTAATTGCTAAAAACATTGAAAATAAAATTAAAAAAGAATTAGAAAATATGTTAAGAGAAGATAGAGATACTTACATTTCATTCTTTAAAACATTTGGTGTTCAATTAAAATATGGTGTTTATAATAATTTTGGACAGGATAAAGATAAATTAAAAGACTTAGTAATGTTCTATTCTGCCAAACATGAAAAACTAATTACTATCTCAGAATATGTTTCTGAAATGAAAGAAGATCAAGATAGTATTTATTATGCATCAGGTTCATCAATTGAAAAAATTGCATCTCTTCCTCAAGTAGAACAAGTACGTGATAAAGATTATGATATTTTATATTTAACAGATTATGTAGATGAATTCTGTATTACTGCAATTCAATCTTATGAAGATAAGAAATTTAAAAATGTTAGTGATGAAAATCTAGATTTAGAAACAGAAGAAGAAAAGAAAGAAACAGAAAAAGCAAATAAAGAGAATAAAGATTTATTAACAGAAATGAATGATTTATTAGAAGAAGTCACAGAAGTACGTTTCAGTAATAAATTAAAATCTCATCCAGTATGTCTAACGACAAAGGGAGATGTTTCTATTGAAATGCAAAAAGTATTTGATGCAATGCCTAATGATATGGGAATTAAAGCACAAACCATTCTAGAAATTAATGAGAAACATCCAATTGCGAAAAAAATTCAAACACTTTATAAAAAGGATAAAGAAGAATTTAAAAAATATACTAAAATACTATATAGTGAAGCACGTATGATTGCAGGTTTACCAATTGATAATCCTACAGAAATCAGTCAATTAATTTGTGAAGTTATATCAAAATAGAGAATACTTTTCTCTATTTTTTTATTTTGTTTTGTGTTATAATCTTTCTAGAATAGGAGAGTGTCTTATGCCATTGTCAAAGAAAGAATTAAGTCAGTTAGATCGTTATTTTAAAGTATTAAACTATTTAAGTGTTGCTCAATTATATTTATTAGATAATCCACTTTTAAGAAGGCCATTACAAATTACTGATATAAAACCAATTGTAGTAGGTCATTTTGGAACAACACCTGGACAAAATTTAATTTATCTTCACTTAAATCGAATGATTCGAAAACATAATTTAAAAATGATTTACATATCTGGACCAGGTCATGGTGGACAAGCAATGGTTGCGAATAATTATCTAGAAGGAGTTTATTCAAGAGCCTATCCAGATATTACAGAAGATGAAGAAGGACTAAAAAAACTATGTAAGCAATTTAGTTTTCCAGGAGGAATTTCTTCTCATGTTGCACCAGAAACACCAGGCTCTATTCATGAAGGAGGAGAACTCGGATATAGTCTTGCTCATGCAGCAGGAGCAGTTTTGGACAATCCTGATTTAATCGCCGCTTGTGTAGTAGGAGATGGAGAAGCAGAAACAGGACCTCTCGCAACTAGTTGGAATATTAATAAATTTTTAAATAAAAAGAACGATGGAGTTGTTTTACCAATTCTTCATCGTAATGGTTATAAAATATCAAATCCAACAATATTTGGAAGAATGACTCAAGATGAATTAGAAGATTTCTTCTATGGATATGGATGGAAACCATATTTTGTATCAACATCTAATACAATCAAAATACATGAAGAAATGGCTAAAGTATTAGATAAAGTATTAAAAGATATTAAAAGAATTAAAACAAAAAAAACTGGTAATTATCCTATGATTGTGTTGACAACACCAAAAGGATGGACTGCTCCAAAAGAAGTTAATTCTCTAAAAATAGAAGGTACATTCCGTTCTCATCAAGTACCAATTCCAATCTCAAGAGAACATCCAGAAAATTTACCATTATTAGAAAAATGGCTAAAGAGTTATAAGATTGATAAATGTTTTGATGAAAAAGGTAGATTAATTAAAGAATTAAAAGAACTTTGTCCATCTCCTGCAAAATGTATGGGATCAAGTCCTTATGCTAACGGAGGAGTATTATTAAAAGAATTAGTTGTTCCTAACTGGGAAGATTATTGTCTAGATATTAAAAAACCAGGAAGTATTACTAGCCAAGATACAACAGAGTTAGGAAAATATATTAGAGATATATTTGTACTGAATAAGGCCAATAAAAATTTTAGAATGTTTGGACCAGATGAAGCATTATCTAATCGCTTTAATGCCGTATTCGAAGTAGAAAAAAGAACTTGGAATTATAAAACAATACCTTCAGATGAATATTTATCAAAAGATGGTAGAGTAATGGATGCTTATTTATCAGAACATTTATGTGAAGGAATGTTAGAAGGTTATTTATTAACTGGTAGACATGGTTTTATTCATAGTTATGAAGCTTTCATAAGGATTATTGATTCTATGGCTAGTCAACATGCTAAATGGTTAAAAGTATGCAATCAAATACCATGGAGAGTGCCAATTGCATCCTTAAATATCTTATTGGTTAGTCATGTTTTTCAACAAGATCATAACGGTTATACCCATCAAGATCCAGGTTTCTTAAATCATTTAGTAACCAAAAAAGCTGATGTTATTAGAATGTATTTACCTCCTGATACCAATTGTTTATTATCTTGTTTTGATCATTGTATTCAATCAAAAAATTATGTAAATGTAATTGTTGCCTCTAAACATCCAAGACCTCAATGGTTAACAAAAAAACAAGCTAAAATTCATTGTACGAATGGACTAGGAATTTGGGATTTTGCATCCAATGATGAAGGAAATCCAGATGTAGTACTTGCTTGTTGTGGAGAAACTCCAACCCTAGAAATAATGGCCGCAGTAGATATATTAAGAAAAAGTGTAAAAGGAATCAAAATAAGAGTTGTTAATGTCGTTGATTTAATGAAATTACAATCTCCTGATACACATCCTCATGGAATGAGTGATGAAGAATATGATCAAATATTTACAAAGGATAAACCAATTATCTTTAACTTCCATGGTTATCCATCTCTAATTCATCAATTAACATATAAACGTCATAATAGAGATCTACATGTACATGGATATAAAGAAGAAGGAACTATTACTACAACCTTTGATATTCGTGTACAAAATGAAATTGATAGGTTCCATCTTGTTATCGCAACATTAAGAGAAATTCCTAGATATCAAAAAAACAGTAAAGTATTAATTGATTGGTGTAATGAAATGTTACAAACCCATAAAAACTATATTCAAGAATATGGAGAAGATATGCCATATATTAAGAATTGGCAATGGGAATAAGAATGCTTAAAGCATTCTTTTCCGTTTTATGTTATAATAGATATGAGGTGTTAATATGAATACTAGAAAGAGTATGAAATTACCAATTTTTATCACAATTTTTATTATTTGTGTCATTGTATATTTGTTCACAAATATTAAACAGACAACAGTAGTTTGTCATAAAACAAAAACATATGAATCCAATATCCAGTTATCAGAATCTATAACAGCATCAATAGAGAATAAAAGAATAGAAAATATGGATATTGTAAAAACCATTACAGTTTTAGATAAGAATAAAAAAGAACAAAAACTAAATAAAATTAAAGATGCTTTGGATAACTCATTAGAATATTTAGGAAAATCTTATAGTATTAAAATAACAGAGAATAGTGTAGTTGCCCGTATTCAAGTAAATGAAAAAGAATTAGTCCTTTTAGATAATATTGACTTTTCTGATACAAATGGAGATCTTAATATTAAGATAGATGTTAATACAAAAAGTAGTGATGTAATCTCTCTAACAGTAGGAGATAACTATACAGATGGAGAATTAATGAAGCGCTTAAAAAGTAATGGCTTCACTTGTAAATAATATGGAGTACGATATCGATAAATTAGTATCTGAGATGGATTTTACATCGAATCAGTTACAAAGAATCAATCAAAATATTTTACTAACGAATCACGAAATTGAAATACTAAGTCGTTATCATATAGAGTATCAAAAATGTAAAAGTCTAAAAGAAGTAATATGGGAAATAGAAAATATACTAGAGGATATGGATATTGTAGATGAAGATTTAGATCTTATATCTCAAACAATCTCAGAGAGAGATTATTATGAAAATACTAATAAATAAAGCAAGGAGTATTATGGAAGAATATTTAAAGTTTGCTTGTGAAATTGCAAAGTATGCCGGAAAAGAAATGTTAAATCATTTTGATGTGAATGAAGAATATGATTATAAAGAAGATAAAACGGTTGTAACTAAGTCTGATAAAGATATTAATCATTATTTAATAGAAAAAGTAAAAAAACACTATCCATCACATTCTGTTATTGGAGAAGAAGAATCATATATTCAAGATTCTAATTATGCTTGGGTATGTGATCCAATTGATGGTACTGGAATGTTTATTGAAAGAATCCCAGTAGCAGTTTTCTCTTTAGCATTAGTCATTGATGGAGTTCCTAAAGTAGCAGTTGTGTATGATCCATTTTTTGATAAAATGTATACTGCAATTCAAGGACAAGGAGCTTATTGTAATAATGAAAGAATTCATGTAAACAATAAAAAACTATATGATGAAGGATATCGAATGAATCTTGAAATGTGGAATAAAGCAGAATATGACACATTACTTCTAGCAAAAGAATTCATTGATAAAGCAGCTTTATCTCAAATAGGAAGTGTAGCAAGAAGCTGTATGGCTATTGCGAGTGGAGATTTTAGTTGCGATATTTTTCCAGGAACCAAACATGCTAATTGTGATATTGCAGCATCTTGCTTAATTGTAAAAGAAGCAGGAGGAATGGTTACAAATATCTTTGGGGAAGATCAACGATATGATCAAGATATAAAAGGAGCTATTATTAGTAATGGAATATCTCATGAAGAGGTTCTATCTATTATAAAAAAGTGTTTATGATAAAGTAAACGAGAAGTTGAGTTATTCAACTTCTATTTTATGTAAAATGTCTATATTATTTGATATAATGAAAATGTTTTAAGGAGGTTATTTATGATTTATTTAGATTATAGTGCTACAACACCTGTAGATAAAGAAGTAATTGAAACTTATGCAAAGGTGTGTGAAGACTTTATTGGAAATCCAAATTCATTACATAAACTAGGATTAGAAGCAAAAAAACTAATTGATGCATCTACTAGTCAAATTGCTAAAATATTAGGAGTAAAAGAATCAGAAATCATTTATACAAGTGGTTCTTCTGAATCAAATAATACTGCCATTAAAGGAGTATGTTTTAAATATCAAAATAGAGGAAAACATATCATTACAACAGAATTAGAACATTCTTCTATTATTGCACCATTACAGTTCTTACAAAAACAAGGATATGAAATTGATTTTGTAAAATTAGATTCAAAAGGACAAGTAGATTTAGAAGATTTAAAAAATAAATTAAGAGATGATACTGTATTAGTTACAATTGCATCTGTAAATAGTGAAATTGGAATTAAACAAGATTTAGAAGCAATTAGTAAAATAGTAAGACAAAATCCTAAAACAATTTTTCATAGCGATGTAACACAAAGTATAGGAAAAGATAAAATTGATTTTAGTTTATTAGATATGGCATCTATTTCATGTCAAAAATTCTATGGTATGAAAGGAATTGGATGTTTAATTAAAAAAGAAGGATTACAAATAGAACCATTAATTCATGGAGGAAAATCTACTACAATCTTTAGAAGTGGTACTCCTGCTACTCCTTTAATTGCATCTTTCGCAAAAGCATTACGCTTAGTTTATGATAATTATGAAGAAAAAGAAGAAAGAGTAAGAGAGATTAATACTTATTTGAAAGAACAATTAAAAAAGACAAATGTATCAATTAATAGTAATGAAAAATGTATTCCTCATATTGTAAATCTTAGTATTCCAAATATTAAACCAGAAACAATGCAACATGCTTTAGAAGAACATGATATTTATGTTTCTACTCAAACAGCTTGTTCTACTGGAGAATATTCTAAATCTGTTTATGCTATAACAAATGATGTAGATAAAGCTAGTCACAGTATTCGTATTAGTTTATCTTATAAAACAACTAAAGAAGAAATAGATGAATTTATGAAAGTGTTTAAACAGTTACTAAGTAGTTTAAATATTAAAGGTGAATAAATGAAATTATTAAAAATAGGTGCCATCTGGTGTGGTGGTTGTTTAGTTATGAATAATGTTATTCAAAAAGCACTAAAAGAGTATTCATTTGAATATGAAGAATTAGATTTAGATATGGATGAAGATGAGGTTAAAAAATATAATCCTGGAGATAAATTACCCGTTTTTATCGTATTAGATAATAATAAAGAAGTAAGTAGATTTGTAGGAGAATACAAATATGATGACTTTATAAAGAAATTAAAGGAGTTGGAAGTAATCAATGAAAAAGAGTGTTAGATTATTATTGTTTCTTTTCTTTATAATACCTGTATCTGTTTTTGCAAAAGAAGAAAACGATGTAACATTATATTTCTTTCATGGTGATGGATGTCCTCATTGTGCAGAAGAAGAAATATTCTTAAAAACACTCCCAGAGAAATATCCATATTTAACAATTGTTGATTATGAAACGTGGCATAATGAGGAAAATGATGATTTCTTAAAAAAAGACATAGGGAAAGCATTGGATATGGAATTTAGAGGAGTTCCTGTTAATATTATTGGAGAAAGTGTAATCCAAGGATATAATGCCAGTGCAGGTAGAGAATTAGAAAGAGCTATTCAATATTATCATGAAAATGAATATGAAGATATTGTAGAAGAAATAAAAAATGGTACTTATGTAAAAAAAGAAAAAGAAAAAGAATCATTTGAAGAAAAAGAAAAAGAACTAGATAAAGAATTATCTGTGGATATTCCTATCTTTGGACCTGTTAATTTAAAAAAATTCTCATTAGGAGCAGCTTCAGCATTAATTGGATTAATTGATGGATTCAATCCATGCGCAATGTGGGTATTATTATTTTTAATTAGTTCTCTAATAGGAATGAAAGATAGAAAAAGAATGTGGATATTAGGATCTATCTTCTTACTAACGTCTGCATTATTCTATTTACTAATTATGCTTTCATGGATTCAAATTGTTGTACAATTTACAACAGTTGTGTGGATTAGAAATGTAATTGCATTAGTTGCAATTATTGGAGCATTTATTAATTTGAAAAGTTTCTTTAAAAGTAATGAGACAGGTTGCGATGTAGTCGATGAAAAGAAAAGAAAAAAGATTTTTACAAAAATAAAAAATTTCACAAAAGAAAAAAATTTGTTTCTAGCAATTATTGGAGTAATTACTCTAGCAATATCTGTTAATATAGTAGAACTTGCTTGTTCTGCAGGACTTCCATTAGTTTTTTCAGAATTAATGGCAATCAATAATGTAACAATGATGAGTAAATTCCTTTATACGTTTGTTTATATTTGTTTCTTTTTAATTGACGATTTTATTGTTTTTATTATTGCAATGAAGACAATGAAAGTAACTGGAATATCTACAAAATACAACAAGTATTCTCATTTAATCGGCGGAGTTTTAATGTTAGCAATTGGGATAATGTTACTAATAAAACCAGAATGGTTAATGTTTAATTTTAAGTAAAAATAATCTTTACTATTGTACCCTAGAATGATAAAATAATGATATATAGTATTATAATTAATAGAAGGTGGAGATAATAAATGAACTCAGAAGATTTTGAAAGATATATGGCTAGTATTAGTGCTGATGATGTTAAAAAAACCCCATGGGTTAACAATGTTAGTAACATAAAGAGTATTGTTGAAGGACTTAATACAGATGCTTTTTCTAGATATGATACTTCCTCTATTTCTTCAACAATAAGTGAATTAGAAGATATTCATCAAAAAGTAATGCAAACAAATTATTTTTATACGCAAGATGATGATACAAAACCAGAATTAATGGCTCGTATTCAAGAAAATATGAATAAACTTAAAGAATTAAAAACGCAACTTCAAACAGATAATCTTCCTTCTGATGCTGTTAAATATAATGACAATGTAGAAGAAGCACAAAAAGAATATTATAGAAGACAAATGAAGACGATGGCTGATGGATATAATGGCAGTAGTAATAGATATCTATTGATGTCATATCCTACAGATTGTACTTGTCAACCTATGGAAGTATATAGATTAACAGAATCTGGTCCTCAAAAAATAAGTAGTACATATTACCCTGATGGTCAAAATACATATGATTATATAAAATATTCTGATAGAGATTCCTTAGAAGAATTAGTAAGAAAGCTAAAAATGAGAGGCTTTTGTAAAACGTTTAAAGGTGTACAAAGACCATCTGATACTAAATTATCTTCATGGTAGTTAAGGGAAAGGAGATTATAATATGCCAACAGATCAAACAAACTCAGCAGGACAATATAATGATTTTAATGTAGTTCCTAGTGAAATAGAAGAAATTGATAGACAACTTGGAGTAATTATAGATAGAGTTGCTAAAACTCCTGATGATTTATCAGAAGTAAGCAATTCAATGAGTAGAAATTATCCAGTAATGGCTGATTATGCTGTTAATAAAGTTATAAAAGCTCAAGAAATGGCTAATTTAGCAAGTGAAATTTATTCTGATTTATGGAAATATAGACAATGGCTTAGTGAAGCACTTACAAGATTACAGAATATGGATAATCAGTGGGCTGCTGAAAATGATAATCAATTAGGTACTGAAGGAGATGTATCACCTGTACCAGATGGAGGTTCAGCAAGTCCAGAAGTTCCTAGTTGGGATACTAGTACATCTCCAATAGATACTATAACACCATCTGATTTGACTATAACTCCAGTTCCTTCACCTTCAGTAACTCCAACACCAACAAAGACACCAACAAAGACACCAACCCCAACACCAACAAAAACAGCAACTGTTACCCCAACAATTACAACAGATGATGTAACTCCAATTAAAACACCTACGGTAACAAGTACCATAAGCAAAGTTCCATCAATTACAAAGAATCCAACACCAACACGTACTTCACTTGTAGATCCAACCTTATCTAGTCAATCAACAC
This sequence comes from Bacilli bacterium, assembly GCA_017405445.1. Classification (GTDB taxonomy): domain Bacteria; phylum Bacillota_I; class Bacilli_A; order RF39; family UBA660; genus UBA3789. The sequence continues at coordinate 142,639 of JAFRAK010000007.1, forward strand.
TTAGTTCAATGGGACCTGAATATTCTTCACTTGCAACATTATCAACATTATCAACATTAGGTAATGGAGACGGAACAGATGGAGGAAAGATAAAAGGTGGATCATCATTAGATGGAAAATCAAGTTTATTAAATGCTTTACAAAAAGGAACATCAAAACTTGCTTCTAGATTATCTCCAACTGGTGGTTTAGCGGGACAAAAAAGTTTTGCTTCTGCTTCTCTTGCAGGAGCAGGTCTAGCACTTGGAGCAGCTGGAATTGCAGGAGGATTATTACTTGCAGGTAAATCAGGTTATTATACATTTACACCTGAAGATTGGGAAGAAACAGAAGATCAAGTAAAAGCGAATATTGAAGAGAACTTCAAGAGATATGGTATGACAGATGAAGAATTTGAAGCATTTAAAGTTTCAACATATCGTATTAAATCTTCTGAACTAAACGGACATATTAAAAAGGTTGAAAAAGCATTCTCTATTAGTGAAGAAATAGTTGATGAATTCATTAATCAATATCACTATAGTATCTTCGATGAAGATGATGAAGTAGATAAATATTTATTATTCTTAACAATGGCAATAGATGGTATGAATACAACAGATGAAGTGAATATTTATAATATTCTTAACCCATATTTTGAAGATGAAGATGATGTTGACTTTATCTATACAGGAATTATTTTGGATGAATATCTATATGATGAAGAATATGAAGAAGTTGAAGAGTCTGAAGAAAATAATGAAGTTGAAGAATACGAAGAATAAATATAAAAAAGATAGGAAACTATCTTTTTTTGTTTACTTGAAAAAAGATAAATGATACAATATTATTGAAAATAGACGATAATGGAGGCGTTATAAATGGCAGAATGTACTAATTTTGAAGATTCAATTAGAGAAGGAATAAGATGTGATGAAGCTGTTATGAGTCAACCCTATATTCCAAATTTAAAAGCAGGAATAGAAGATAGTATAAATCGTATGAAAATGGATAACTTTTATGCAAATGATAGTGGTACAATTACAAAATCAAAAGAAGATTTAGAAACTTTAGATAAGGCTGTACAAGATACTGGAATTCTTTATGAAATGTATCCTGAAAAAAAAGAGTTAATGGGTAGAATACTTCAAGAAATCGAAGATTTAAAGCAGACTAAAACTAATATGGATTCTTCCATTATTGCGAGAGATTGTGACACATATAATGACAACTTAGAAGCTGCAAAAGAAGGATATATGAACGTTTTATTAAAAAAAGGATGTCAAGAATATAATAATAATCCATGTCCATTAGAGTATACTTTCAGAAAAATACCACAAGCTAAAGTAAATGGACCTTTGGAGACTACTACACAATATGCCTATGTAAGCGATGGTGTTCTTCATAAAAGGTCAGGAAGTGTTTATGCTCCTCATGGATACCAATTTGTAGAAGCAAAAACGAAATATGATAAAATTAGTGAAGATCAAGCTAATCATCAGGGTAATAATATGACAGCTAGTATGACTGAAACGATTAAACAAGCAAATAAGTTTATGACTAAACAATTAAATGGAAGAGGTCTTCAAACACCAAGATCTGAAACACGACCAGATCATACTTATTATTATGGGTAAGGAAAGGAGAATGATAAAATGACAAAATATGCCTACTTTCATGGGGAACAAATACCAATAGAAGAGTCAGATACAACAACACAAACACAAACACAAACACCACCAACTCCTTCCACCCCAGAAACAGAAGAAACAATAAAAGCACATTACCATGGAGAAGAAATTGATTTGGGAATACCTAAAAAAACTAAAACAGAACCAGAACAAACTTCAACTTCAGATAAAGAAGAAAATCCATTATCTAATACAGATACATCAAAGAGTGAAACTGCAACAGATACTGCTGGAAGTTTACTTGATTTTAATTTAGATACTAGTAAATTAAATCCTTTAATTGAGGAAGGTTACAGAATTGCTGACAGAATTCATACAATGGATGAATTTTATAGGCTTTCGCTAGAAACATTTCCAGAATTCACAAGAGATTATGTCAGAAATCTTTACCAAACAAGTAATCAACAAGAAGCAGCTTTACAATTAGAAAAAGATCTTAGAGAATATCTTGATTGGTATTCAGAAGCAGTTAAGAATATACAAGACGTAGATAATACACTTGCTGATCAAGTAAATGATGATATTGGTAATATGGCAAATGAATTAGATAGCGGTGGTGTGCCTGTTGATTCATCTACACCGGTAGATGCTGCTGCTCCATATAGTTCTAGTCCAGTGGGATCTTATAGTCCAAGTAGTTCTGGAGGAGGTGGAGGTGGTATCTCTCCATATTCTCCAGCTTCTTATGGAGGATATAATCCTTCAAGCTATAGTACAAGTTCTTATCAACCTATATCTTATACTCCTTCAAGCTATACTACATCAACTTATAGTACATCAACTTATAGTACATCAAGAAATAGTACAGGCAATACTTCTTCTATTGGAAGATCACTAACAGATCCAACAAGATCTTTTGGTTCATCAAATTCTTATGGTTCAACAGGAGGTTATTCTGGAGGAGGAACACAAGAAATTCCAACAACTATTAATGGAGGAACTTCACAAGATAACTTAAAACCATTAGAAGAAGATTCTAAATCATCATTATTATCATCACTTGAAGATGGGGTTAAAAAAACAGCTGCAAGATTAACACCTACTTTAAAAAATCCACTATGGGCTACAGGACAAACGGCATTTGGTCAAAAAAGTTCTGCTAATGCTGCATTAGCTGGTGCCGGACTTGCAATGGGACTTGCAGGTATCGCAGGAGGTATTTATGCAGAAAGTAAAAACGGATATTATATATTTACACCAGATGATTGGAATGAAACAGAAGAAGAAGTACAAGAAGCAATTAAATGGTGCTTTAAAAAGTCAGGAATGGATGATACTGAAATAGGGGAATTTACTTCTTCAAGTTATAAAATAAAAGCAGATGATATTAACACCCATGCTAAAAAATTAAAAAAAGCATTAGAAATAAATGAAAAAGTATCAGATGAGTTTATTGATACTTATAGATTTACAGTATTTGATGAAGATAATGAAGTTGATAAATATCTATTATTTGTTGTAATGTCAATTGATGGTAGATATGCTAATAATGAAGTTAATTTCTACGATATTATTAATCCATATTTTGAAGATGATGATGATATTGACTTTTTATATAGTGGAATTGACTATTTAGAGTATCAGATAGATGATCTAGATTCAATTAGTGAATTAGATGAGATAGACAAATTAGATTCAGTAGAAGAATACTAATATAAGTAAAATACTATCGTAAAATGATAGTATTTTTTTTATAAATATTTACTTATTATTAAAAAAAAGATATAATATAAATTAGAGTAAAAGGAGTTTTTGCTATGGATAAGAAAAAGGTCACAATTGAAAATAAAGATGGTACTACAAAAGAAGTAGAATTAATCACATACTTAGTAAGTGAAGACCAGAAAAAACACTATATTGTGTATTCCAAAGGAGAAGCTGCGGGAAATGATGGAGATGAAATCATTTATATATCAAGAATTGTGAATAATAATAATACAATACTAATTGAAGAAATTAAAGATGATGCAGAGTGGAGTGCAGTACAATTATTATTAAAGAAAATAGCAAATTCATAGGCGGTGATAAAAATGTTTACAGAATATGTATTTGAAAATAGAAAATATGATATTGCTTTACGTGATGTAAAGTCTATTTTGTTTGATATTGTAATGTCAGAGCAAGAAAAAGTAACATCTATAATTTCAAAAGTAAGAACAACAGGAAATGAAGAATTACAAGAAAAATTAATTACTTTATGTAATGAACAAGGAGAATGTTTAAGAAACTTACTAGAAATAAGTAATTCTTTTAGTGAAAATTTGCAATTATTAGATTCATATTCACGCGAACTTAAGAAAATTGAAAACAAAAACATTGCCAGTATTATTTCTGAAATGAGAAGTGAAAATGCAAATGCTAGAAAAAAGAAAAAAGCAAAAGTAGAGGAAAACACTGAAAATAATATTCAGCAAGCAGAACCAGTTATAGAAACTGAACAAGTAGCTCAACCAGAACCAGTCGTACAAACTGAACAAATAGTTCAATCAGAACCAGTTGCACAAACTGAACAAGTAGCTCAACCGGAACCAGTTGCAGCTCCAGAAGAACCTACTGAACAACCTGTTTTAGAACAACCACCTGTTGAAGGACAAATGGAAGCAACAGAGCAAAAACCTGCAACGGAAGGAGATCTTAAATTAAACATACCACCAGAGTTATTGGGAAAGAAACTAACATTTAAGAGTACAGCAAAACCAGTACAACCAGAAGGAGAAACTCAACCAACAGAAGCTCAAACATCACAAACTCAAACACCTGAGCAATCAACACCAGCAGAACCACAACCAGAACCAGTTACTGCACCTGCAACTCCAGCTGCTGAAAAAGCAGAAAATTCTGCAGAAGATGGAGAGAAGAAAGAAATTAATTTGGGAGATCTTAAATTAGAGATACCACCAGATTTAATGGGAAAGAAAATCACATTTAAGAGTACGGCAAAACCAGTAGAGCCAGAAGGAGAAACTCAAGCAACAGAAGCTCAAACATCTGAACAACCAACTCCAGCGGAGCCACAACCAGTTATGGAAGAGGCAAAAAAAGAACCAGCAAATGAAATAAAGACTGAAACACCAACTGAGACAACACCAGTACAAGATAATCCAACGAATCCAGTTACTCCAGTTATAGAACCGGAAGGATCTACACCAGTAAAAGCAGAACAACCAACACCTGCAGAAAAAACCACTGAATCTCAACCTGCAGAAGCAAAACCTGTTGAAAATGTTAATGAAGTAGAATCAAAACCATTGCTTCCATTAATTCCAGAAGAGCCTGTAGTAGAGTCTACACAACCTCAAGAAAAAACTATTTCAGAAACTACAACGCCTCAAACGACAACGCCTCAAGCTGCAACAACTCAGACTCAACCAGAAAATCAAAAAATCACAACAATAAAAAAAGAAAATACAGATGATGCAAAAGCAATTATTACTTCTGCAAAGCAAACAGAAAGTTTAAGAAATTCACTTGGTAATCAAGAAACATTACTAAATTCAAGCGGATTCTTTCAAAATAATACCAATACTGCAGCACAAAGTGATGAGAATCTAGAAAAAAATTTAATTCAAAACGGATTATTACCTCAAGAAAGTATTGATTTACAAAAACAAGTAGAACAAAAAATGGCAGAAGCAAATAAATTATATGCTGAAGGGAAAATGGAAGAAGCACAAAAAATATTTGATGAAATAAATACTTTAGGTAATACAATACAACCACAAGAAGCTGTTACAAAATAATAATTCAGAATCAATAGTAGGAGGGAAAGAATAGTATGCATAAAGAAATAAAACAGAACAAAGCTACTTTTTATGCAAAAATACTAATAATCATTTCCATTTTGCTAATGATTACTGGATTTTTTTTGGATTATTCTAGTAAAACACGCTTAATAAATCCAAAAACTGATATTAAAGAATCTACAAATAATGATATAAAAGGAACAGAAAGTACAATTGAGATTCATCATCCAATAGGAAATGTTCCAATAGAAATTGAAACAATTTATGGAAGTCCAGCAGCAGCAGAAGAAGAATATACAACTTCCACTCAAACCGATTATTCTGTTGAATATTCTTCTGAGTCAACTGATATTGGATCAATAGATGAATATAACAATTCACTTAGAAATAAACTACAAGATGAATATGGAATAACAATAAAGTATGGGGCAGAAACAGAAGGCTATGAAGTTGGAGATTTAACCACAATTTCCATTTCTAATGCAAATCTAGTAAATTCAACATTAACAAAATTAGAAGAAGCTTTATCTTTATATCCAGAAGGAATCTTTAAAGAAATAAGAGATGGAGGTATTCCCTTAACCCTTTATTTAGTAGATAGATATTCTACTACTGGAGTAACAGGAGTAACAGATTCTAACGTATATTTTGCCCATATGTCTATTGCTGTTGCTTATCCATTTGAAGAATCTTTTTTCCATGAGTCTTATCATTATTTAGAAAGATATATGATTGATCGAAAGAATTACTCATTTACCAGTTGGGAAGCCTATAATCCTCCAGGATTTAGTTATGGAACATATAATTATGAGTTATCTTATGCTTCAAATGGAAAGAAAGAAGATTCTTATTTTGTCAACAACTATGCCCAAACATCAGATGCAGAAGATAGAGCATCAACATTTGAATATATGATGGACATAAATAAAGTAGCATGCTTAAACAAAAATCAACCAGTATGGAAAAAGGCCAAAGTAATGAGTCAAGCGATAGATGCTACATTCAATAGTTGTAGTCCTTATATAACAGAATACTGGGAAAGATTCTTATAGAAGGTGCATAATATGAAAGAAATAATTATTAATGATAATCATTTGTTAGATAGTGATATAGAAAAAGAAGTAGTTCGTGTAAAAGGATTAATCATTAATTCTCACGGAAAAATATTACTTGCTCACAATAACAATACATTCCAATTCCCTGGAGGACACTTAGATGAAGGGGAAGATATGAATGAATGTATTACTCGTGAAATAGTAGAAGAAACTGGAATTCATGTTATCTTAAAAGAAGAACCATTTCTATGCATTAAGACATATGATAATGACTATTTTGGTACTGGAAAGAAAGTATTAAATTCAATCTATTATTATCGCTTTTTTACAGATGAATTACCAAACTTTGAAGAAACACATTATGATGAATTAGAACTCGCAACAGAATTTGATTTATTCTACATTCCATTTGTAGATTTAAAAAACTTTCTTCAAAAATGTATAGAAGATGAAAAAATAGATCCAAATATTGGAAGAGAAATGATTCATGTCGTTGAAATATACAATGAAATATATAATACAAAATAGGATGTGATACTATGAAGAAAATAATATTATTCTTCATTCTTTTCTTTATGCCTTTTGTAGTATTTGCAAAAGAAGACGTTACTATAAAAGACTTAGTTTTAAAGAAAACTACTGGATATACAGAAGTATTAAATGATGCTGAAATTATAAATAATAAAATAGTATTAGACTTAAAAATGTATGAAGTAGAAGACTCTGTAGAATATCAATTTATGGTAGAGAATAATACTACAAAAGATTATCAATTAGATTCTAGTAACTTAATAAATAGTAATAATACAGTAGAATATCAAATTATAAGTGAAGATAAATCTAGTCTTGTAGAAAAAAATAGTTCTAAGAAATTTAAACTTATTGTTACATATAAAAATGAAGTAGATAAAACTCTATTTAAAGCTGGTAAATATGATTCTTCTTCAAAATTAATATATGAATTAAAAAAACATCATTTGATTAATCCAGAAACAGGAAGTTTTTTTGTAACGATTTTATTTATTATCTTGTTTGTATCAATAGGATTTATAAAATTAAAAAATAGTAAAAACAAAACATACTTATTATTGTCTTTATTCTTAATTCCATTCTCTGTTTTCGCACTTGAAGAATATGTAATTGAACTAGAATCCAATATTATAATTGGATATGTAACTCCAAATCCATGTACTTTTGATGGAGATTTAGTACAAGGAGCAGAATATACAAATGGACAATATACATATCGGTATATGCAGGAATCTAAATATAATAATTCTACTAGTTTATATGAATGGCAAAATATAGAAAATGATGGGTGGGGAGTACGTTTATCAGACTCTTCTTCAACAGATCCAGTAACTACAATATTATGTACTTCTATCAATGATAAACCAATTGTTTCTATGAGTTATATGTTTTATAACAGTAAAACAACAAGTATTGATACTAGTAGTTTTGATACGAGTAATATCATTAAAATGAATAATATGTTCTATAATAGTTATAATTTAGAAGAAATTGAAGTATCTAATTTTGATACTAGTAATGTAACTAGTATGTATGAGATGTTTTTTGGATGTAGTAGTTTAACAGAATTAGATTTAAATGGTTTTGATTTAAGCAATTCTAATTCATTTAGTGCAATTGCAGCAGGATTTTTTAACAAAACATTTTCTTTAAAAAAATTAAATCTTAGTAATATGAAACTTCCGGCAGATATGGCTAATGCTATTTTTAGATTTGGTGCACTAACTTATTCTCCAATTGAAGAAATTGATGTAACAGGATGGGATTTAAGTAATACTACAAATGCATTAGGAATGTTAGGTGCAAATGGATCTAATGGATTAGGAGGAACAGGTTTAAAAAGAATAATAGGACTAGATACATGGGATACTTCTCATATAACAGATATGAATAATATGTTTGGGAATCTTTCTTCCCTAATAGATTTAAACTTAAGTAGTTTCGATACTTCTAATGTTACTGATATGAGATGGATGTTTCAAGATTGTAGTAGCCTAGAAGAATTAGATTTAAGTGGATTTGATTTAAGAGGTGGAAGTTCTTTTAATTCAATTGCAAATGGTATTTTTCAAGGAACTTCTTCTTTAAAAAAATTAAATCTAAGTAATATGAAACTTCCAGTTGATATGTCTCATTCCATTTTTAGATATGGTGCAATGAATTCATCACCAATTGAAGAAATTGATGTCACAGGATGGGATTTAAGTCATACTACAAATGCAATGGGAATGTTGGGTGCTTATAATAGTAATCCTGATAATTATAACCAAGGATTAGGAGGAAATGGTTTAAAAACTATTAAAGGATTAGATACTTGGGATACTTCTCACATTACAGATATGTCTCAAATGTTTCTAGGATTATCTTCTTTAACAACACTTGATTTAAGTAATTTTAACACATCAAATGTAACTAATATGATGAACATGTTTAATGGATGCAGTAGTTTAACTTCATTAGATTTAAGCAGTTTTGATACATCTAATGTAACTACTATGCAGTCAATGTTTTCTTATTGTAGTAGTTTAACAACATTAGACTTAAGTAGTTTTAATACAACAGTTACAAATACAGATTATATGTTTTATGGATGTATTTCATTATCTACTGGTTATGCTAGAACTCAAGCAGATGCTAATAGATTTAATAGTGCTAGTGAAAATCCAAGTAATATAAACTTTGTAGTAAAATAATAAATGAAAAAGCGAGTATTATTACTTGTTTTTTTATTTGCTTTTATAACTACTATCTTCACAAAAAAGGTAAAATATGATATAATAACGAACTTGAAGGGGCGAGTAGATATAATGAAAAAATATTATTGTATTCCAATAACAAATAGTTATGTATTTCATAGTGGATTATCTTTAAAAGATCATTTAATGATAGTAGATTACCCACTATATATTCGTGATGCTAGTTTTAAAGAGTTTTTTTATGGAAGAATATATTGTGATATTCCAACAAATCAAGAATTTGAGAATATGATTAATAAAGAAAAAGAATATATGAGTGAAGCATTTAAAGAAAAGAATCTTCCTGAATCAATTATCGCTGTATCAGAAGGTAATGATTTATATGAAATATCATCAAAAGAAAAACTACAAAGTACAAGTAGTCTACTAGATATGACATTTGGAATAACAGAAGAAAAGGCAAAAGAATACTTAATGGATAATCCTGATTACGGAGTTAAAGTAAGAAACTTCTTTGAAAAATATTATAATAAAAGAATGAATTATAAAGAGGATAATCAAGAAGAGAAAAAAGAAGAAAATAATAAACAAAAAAAACTTCTCTTCATAAAAAATAAGAATAAGAATAAGTAGTTGTTTTCACAAAAAAAATCTTGTATAATATAAGCGTTGGAGGAAATTATGGCAAAGAAAGTAGAAAAAGAAGAAAAAATCGAAAAAACAGAAAAAGAAGAAAAAAAATCTAATAGACATAATATAGAAATTAAAATTGAAGGAGATTCTTGGAAAGATGCTTTAGAAAAAGCTTTTAAAGAAAAGCAAAAAACAGTCAAAGTTGATGGCTTTCGTCAAGGAAAAGTTCCAAGAAGTATTTTTGAAAAGAAATTTGGAAAAGAATCTTTATATTTAGATGCTGCTGACAAAGTAGTTGATGAAGCTTATATAAAAGCAATGGCTGATTCTAAATTAATACCTATTGTAAAACCTTCTGTTGAATTAAAAGACATTAAAGAAGATGGTTGTGTATTTACCTTTACGATTATTACTAAACCAGAAGTTAAAGTAAAAAAATATAAAGGATTAAATGTTAAACCTAAAAAAATTGAAGTAACAGAAGAAGAAATAGAACACGAAAAAGGACATATTTTAGAAAAATATACAGAACTTGTTTTAAAAGATGAAAAAAGTAAAGTAGAAAATCATGATATTGCTATTATTGACTTTGAAGGATTTAAAGACGGAGTTGCTTTTGATGGTGGAAAAGGAGAAAACTATTCTTTAGAAATTGGTTCTAATACATTTATTCCTGGTTTTGAAGAACAATTAATTGGAATGAAAGCAGGAGAAGAAAAAGATCTTAAATTAAAATTTCCTGAAGAATATGGTGCAAAAGATTTAGCTGGACAAGATGTTGTATTTAAAGTTAAAGTAAATGAAATTAAAACAAAAAAAGCTAGAGAATTAGATAAAGACTTTTTTGAAGATTTAGGAATTGACGGAGTAGACTCAGAAAAGAAACTAAATGAATATATTAAAGATATGATTACTCATAGAAAAGAAATGGAAAATGAAAATGATTATATCGATGAATTATTAGATACCGTTGCTAAAAACGTCGAAGTTGATGTTCCAGAAGAATTAGTAGAAGAAGAAGTAGATCGTTTAATGGAAAGATTTGAACAACAGGTAAGATCTCAAGGACTTTCATTAGAACTATATTATCAATTCTCTAATTCAACAGAAAAAGATTTAAGAAATCAAATGGAAACAGAAGCTTATAAAAATGTATTATATCGTCTAATGCTTGAAGAGATTTGTGCTCAAGAAAAAATTGAAGTAACAGATAAAGAAATAGAAGAAGAAACAGAAGAACTTGCCAAAAGATATAATGTAACAAAAGAAGAATTTCTAAAAGAATTTGGTGGAGACCAATATGTAAAATATGATTTAGAGATTCATAAAGTAATTGAATTATTAAAAGAATTAAACAAATAAAAAGGCTTATGACAAGTCTTTTTTTTAATTCTATAAATAAGTATTTTTTATATTATTATTGTTTGCTATAAAAACAATAAAAAATAAGAATATAATGTTGAAAAAAAATGAAAAGGATATATAATAAAAACCATCATTCAAAAATTGGAGGTGGACCATGTGAAAAAAGTTTTAGTATTAGTAATCAATGATATGGTAATATTTCCAAATAATGAAGTTCGAATCGAATATGATAAGAATTATGATACACAAATGGATGAAATCGTAAATAGGATTGGAGATAATCAAATGATTATCGTGAATCCCATTGACGAAGGAGAAATCAGTGTAACATCTTTTCCAAAATATGGTGTATTAGGAAGATTGAAATTAAAAATGAATGTTCCTAATGGTAAAACAAGAATTGTTCTTGAAGGATTGGAAAGAGTAGAAATAAAAGGATTAACGGAAAACAACCATTATTTTGAAGCAGATTATTCAGAAGTTGAGATTCCAAAAGAAAAAGATGAAAAGTCTTATTTTAAAGTATTAATAAAATCAGTTGAGAATTATATTAATAAAGTTCCAACAATGGGAAATGCAATCATGAGTCAATTAACGAATGTGGATTCTTTAAATGATTTATGTGATTTAGTCGCAAGTTTTATTCCAATTCGTTATGAAGAAAAGAAGAAGTATATCCTAACAATCGATCCAATTACAAGAGCAAAATACTTAATTGAAGATATTAATCGTGATCTAAAATTAGCTGAGTTAGAACAAAAAATAGAAAATGAAGTAGAAAGAGAATTAGAGAAAACTCAAAAAGAATATTTTTTACGTGAAAAAATAAAATTAATGCAAAAAGAAATTGGAGAAGAAAACAGTAAAGATGTAGACGTTGAAAGAATCTCCAAAAAAATTAGTAAATTAAAATGTAATAGTAAAACAAAAGAAAAAATCAAAAGAGAATTATCAAGATATTCTAATTTGAATAGTAATTCTCCAGAACTAGGAATGATTAGAGAATACTTAGACTGGATGATTAATCTTCCTTGGAATCAATATACAAAAGATACTAATGATTTAATTAGAGTAAAAGAAATACTAGATTCTTCTCATTATGCCCTAGAAGAAGTAAAAGATAGAATACTAGAGTATCTCGCTGTAAAACAAAATACCAATAATCTGAGAAGTCCTATATTATGTTTAGTAGGTCCTCCTGGAGTTGGTAAAACATCGCTTGCCTTAAGTATTGCGAAAAGCTTAAATCGTAAATCTGCCAAAATTAGTGTTGGAGGAATTAACGATGAAGCAGAAATAGTTGGACATAGAAGAACTTATATTGGGGCTAATCCAGGTAGAATTATTCAAGGAATTAGAAAAGCAGGAACAGCAAACCCAGTCTTTATTATTGATGAAATTGATAAAATGACCAAAGATATAAAAGGAGATCCTGCTAGTAGTTTATTAGAGGTGTTAGATCCAGAACAAAATAGTAAATTCTCTGATCATTATATTGAAGAAGAATTCGACTTATCAAATGTAATGTTTATCGCAACAGCAAACTATGTAGAACAAATTCCATATGAATTAAGAGATCGTCTAGAAATCATCACAATTTCTAGTTATACAGAATATGAAAAATTAGATATTGCCAAAAAGCATTTAATTCCAAAAGAACTAGAACAGCATGGACTATCTCCATTACAAGTACAAATTGATGATGATGCTATTATGACAATCATTCAAAATTATACAAAAGAAGCGGGAGTTCGTGAATTAGAAAGAATGATCGCAACATTATTTAGAAAGATTGTTAAAAATATTTTATTAAATAAAGACCAATATTTTTATAAAATTGATCAAAAAATAATAGAAGAATTTTTAGGAAAAAAGAAATACTTTTATATGGAAAATGATATTCAAAATGAATATGGTGTAGTAAATGGTATGGCTTATACTATTTTTGGAGGAGATATTCTTCCAATAGAAGCAACTTTATTCAAAGGAAAAGGGAACTTAGTGCTTACGGGTTCCTTAGGAGAAGTTATGCAAGAATCATGCCATATTGCCTTAGACTATATTAAAGCCAATAGTTCAAAATTTAAAATTGACAGTAAGTTATTAGAAGAAAATGATATTCATATACATGTACCAGAAGGAGCAGTAAATAAAGATGGACCTTCCGCAGGTATTACTATAACGACAGCACTAATAAGTCTATTTAAGAAAAAATGTATTAATAAAAAAATTGCCATGACTGGAGAAATTACTTTAAGAGGAAGAATCCTCGCAATTGGTGGATTAAAAGAAAAAGTAATTGGAGCACACCGAGCTAATATCAAAAAAGTTTTTATTCCAAAAGAAAATGAAAAAGATCTGGATGAAATACCAGAAGAAATTAAAAAAGATATAGAGTTTATTAGCGTAAATAAATATTCAGAAATGTATAAGTATTTATTCAAGAAAAGAGGTTAAAATGACACAAGAATTAAAAGAATACCAAAATCTATTAAATTTAAAAAACCATCTGATATGTTTAAGTGAAAAAGAACTCGAAAATATCTATCAAGATATGGATTTTTACTTAGCTTTTATTCAAACTGTTTTTTCTTTGATTGAGAACGAGGGAGGAATGCTATTACTAGATGAAGACTATATTAAGAAAGTTTTATCAGTACTACAAATTCATCGCTTTGATTGCCCTAATAAAGAAGTAAAAGAAGACATTAACGGAATCATACAGTGCCTCAATGGAGTTAAAGCATATCCAGATAGTTTAAAAAATGGTTTAAAAAATGCCTATTTAGCTTATCAAGAAGAACAAAGAGAAATAACTTTTAATACGAAGGAAGCTTTTGCTGCATCTCTATCTTATGATGCCATAGTTTTTAATGCTATACAAAATGGACAAGAAGAAGATATTAAACATGACAAGTATTACGTAATGAGTCTAAATTATTTATTAAAAACTTGTCCAGAATTATTTGATGAAAAAGAAAAAGAAACCGCAATAGAAGTTTTAGATAAGTTTGAAAAAAAAGCAAAACTATTTAGTTTTAAAAGAAAGTTTGTTCGAAATGCTAAAAAATCAGTAAAAGAGCTAAAAAAGGAAGAATAAAACTTCTTTTTTTTCATAAGCATTATTAGGAGGTTAATTATGAATAAAAATATTAAAATACAGAAAACAATACCTTTTCCCAAGATGATAGGTGAAATAACAGCTATATCATTAGAGAAAAGTATTGAAAATGTATCATCTGATAGCATTAGTGGAAAACTAATTTTATCTGGTAAATATAAAACAACTACAGCTTCTCAAATAGAAGAAGATTTTTATTTTGAATTACCATTTGATATACATTTTACAGAGAATTTGGATGTTGATAGTATTCAATTAGAGATAACTGATTTTGTTTATGAAATTACGGATACGGATTCTATGAATTGTGATATAGAATTAAATGTAGAAGGAATAGAATTATTAGATGATAGAGAATGTGATGGAGATCCAATAGAAGAAAAAGAAATAGAATTTCCACATATCGAAGAAATAAATGTAATAGAAGATAAAAATGAGTTGAAAAAAACAATAGATCCAGAAAGAGATGAAGATTTAGAAGAAGTTATAGAAGAGGATGATGGAACTAGTTATATCTTTGGTGTAAATGAAAAAAATGAAGTATATGGAACTTTCATTGTTTATATTGCACAAGAAAATGAAACTTTAAACCAAATCATAGAAAAATTTCATACTAGTTTAGAAGAAATAGAAAAATACAATAATATTAAAGAAATAACATCAGGAACAAAAATAATTATTCCATATCCAAATGAAGAAAATTCCTAGAGAAATCTATCATGATATTGGACCAATTCACAAAATAACTTATTACAAAAATGATGCTATTTTAGAGAGTGATAAAAAGAATTATATATATCATAATAATGATTTGTATGAAATAGAGGAAGTCTGTAATCATAAAGTCCTATGTTTAAAAGACCTATACCAAAAAACAATAGAGACAGTTATTTATTCTGATATTCAAATAAACAATATTTATCAAAGATTAGTTCATGATAGTGATATTTTATTATCTTTCTTTTTTAAAAGACAGGATCAAATAGAAGAACAATTATATCCAAATTATAATGATTATTATCTGTTATTAAATATTAGTAAAATCTATCATATGATATCGATTGGAAGATATTTTTTAGAAGAATGGATTAAAACACAAGAAGGAAAATATCAAAATGTTTTTTGGATAGAAAATGATACAATTAATCCATTTTTATATTATAAGGTTAATATAAACAAAGAAGTAGTCAAAGATAATTTGTTATTTTCTTTGGCAAACTATTATCAGTCTTTCTATTATGAAAAAGATATAATAAAAGAATTAGAAGAACTATTTTTAGATTTTTCAATGAATGATTATGAAAAATACTTATTCTATTCTTTAATATCTCTTCCAATTAATAAAGATAATAATCAGGAGAAAGTTAAAGAATTAGTTGAATATACAAACAAGACATTATCTTATTTATCAGAAAAATATAAAGAAAATCAAGAAACCAAGGAAACAATGCTCAAAAAACAACAAGAAGACATTGAACTTGGTAGTAATAAAGAGTAGTATGAGTAATTGATAAAAAATAATAATTATAGAAACTAAGATAGCGAAAAGAAAAAATGAATTATTTTTTCTTTTTTGTTTACAAGAGTTACATCTACAGAATAATTTATGTTTTGAGTTCATCAAAATCACCTATAGTACTATATTCTAAAAGAAATATTATGTTCTATTTTATTTTTGATTTTTTTATGTTATACTAAACTAGAAATAGGAGGATTTATGGAATTAAAAGGAAGTAAAACAGAACAAAACTTAATGGCTGCATTTGCAGGAGAATCACAAGCAAGAAATAAATATACATACTTTGCTAGTAAAGCAAAAAAGGATGGATATGAACAAATAGCTGCAATTTTTGAAGAAACAGCAAACAATGAAAAAGAACATGCAAAAATGTGGTTTAAGGAATTACATGGAGGAGAAGTTCCATCTACAATAGAAAACTTAGAGGCTGCAGCTGATGGAGAAAACTATGAATGGACAGATATGTATGAAGAATTCGCCAAAACAGCTGAAGAAGAAGGATTTAAAGCTATTGCTGCTAAATTTAGGGCAGTAGGTGCAATAGAAAAACATCATGAAGAAAGATATCGTAAACTATTAGAAAATGTAAAAGGAAATCTAGTATTTAGTAAAGATGGAGATCGTGTATGGATTTGTCGTAACTGTGGACACATTTGCGTAGGAAAAGAAGCTCCTAAAGTATGCCCAGTATGTGCCCATCCTCAAAGTTATTTTGAAGTAAAAGCTGAAAATTATATGTAAAAAAGAGGGAAACCTCTTTTTTTAATTAAATGCAATTTCTTGATCTAAATTTTCATCATTTAGAATAATATAAAAAAATATAATACCAGATAATAATACTGCACTAGTCCCAATAAAAGACAAAATGTCATATTGATGAATAGAAAAAGATTTCTTTTGAAATAAAGATTCCAATGCATCCTTTTCAAAGTAAGAATAAATGATTATTAATACTGCAAAAATAGAAGCATTAATTTTACGATATTTTTCTTTACTATAAATATTATGATTTAAAAAATAATCTTTTTCTAATTTATTTCCATAAAAAGAAAATCCAATGATAAAGAAATAAATAATCCATATATGATTCTCTATATCAATTTGTTGTAATCTTTTTTTTATTGTCTCATTCATACTATAATATATTCGACATTTGTGCTATAATATGATTGATTTTGGAGTGAAGAACATGAATAAAAAAGAATTATTAGTACCTGTTGGAGATATGAATTGCCTATATCAAGCAGTATATCATGGAGCAGATGCAGTATATCTATCAGGATATCAATTTGGTGCTAGAAAATTTGCACCAAACTTTTCAAAAGAGGAATTAGTTTCAGCAATTAAATTTTGCCATCTATACGGAGTAAAAATTTATGTTACGATGAATACTTTAGTAAAAGATGATGAAGTATCCTCTTTTCTAGAACAAGCATTATTTCTTCATCAAAATGGAGTAGATGCTTTAATAGTACAAGATTTTGGAATGATTTGTTTACTAAGAGAAAAATATCCAAATCTAGAAATTCATGCTTCTACACAAATGAACAATTCATCTCTTGATACTTGTGAATTATTATATAAACTAGGGGTAAAAAGAGTTGTTTTATCAAGAGAATTATCGATAGAAGAAATAAATAATATTAAAACTCCAATTGAAAAAGAAGTTTTTGTTCATGGGGCTTTGTGTATTTCATATTCTGGAAGATGTTTAATGAGTAGTATGCTTGGTGGTAGAAGTGGCAATAGAGGAGAATGTGCTGGTTGTTGTAGAATGCTTTATACCCTTACTAAGAATAATCAAATTGTAGAAAAGAATAAGTATTTATTAAGTACAAAAGAATTTAATACAATAGAATATTTTCAAGAATTATTAAATAGTAATATCGATAGTTTTAAAATAGAAGGTAGAATGAAAAGCCCTCTATATGTAGCTTTTATCACAAACTTATATCGTAGAATAATTGATCAAGAAGAAGTAGACTTAAAAAAAGAATTAGATAATCTAAAAATGATATTTAATCGATCTTTTACAAAGGGAAGATTATTTCATGAAAAAGATGAAGATTTTTTAAATACATCTTCCCCAAATCATATTGGTTTAAAAATTGCTACTGCAGAACCTGTAAAAGATAAAATTAAAATAGTTTTAGATAAGAATAGAAAACTATGTCAAAATGATGCAATTCGTTTTATGAATCAAAAAAAAGGAATGATGGTTAATTATTTATATGATGAAAAACAAAATCTTTGTAATAGCTCAGATAATATCTGTTATGTAGATAATAAAATAGATTTAAAAGAAAAAGATTTAGTATCAATAACCCAATCTTATCTTCTAGAAAAAGAATATATAAAGAAAGAACCAAATAAAAAAATACCAATTTCTTTTCGAATTGAAGCAAAACAAAATCATCCATTAAGAATAACAATATCCGATGGAAATCATACAATAGAAGAATTAGGTAATAAAATAGAGGAAGCTATTTCATCTCCAACTGATAAAAATACGATTATTGAAAAAATCAGCAAAGTTGGAAATACTCCCTTTATTGTAAATAATATTGAAATTGATATAGATTCCAATATCTTTATTCAAATAAAACAATTAAATGAATTAAAAAGATTATTAGTTGAAAAATTAATATATGATAGAGAAAATGAAAAAAAAGAAGTAATAGTTAAAGAAGTAGAATATCAAAAAGAAGATAATAATTCCATAATAATAGAACATCCATTTACTTGCTCTATCACAACAGAAGAGCAATTACAAAAATGTCTTCTATATCCTTTTTTAAGAATATATGTTAGTAATATAGAATTATATGAAAAGTATAAAGAGCATCCAAACGTAATTTTATCATTAGAAAAATGTGGATATCAGTATCAAAAACTACTTCGAGAAAGAAACTGTACAAGTGATATATTTGATTATCATAATGATATAGTATATGGAGATTATCATTTAAATATCATGAATTCTTATACTGCATATTATATGAAAAAAATAGGATTAAAGAATATTCCTCTATCTTGTGAATTAAATGATTTTGAAATGAGCCAATTAATTCATAATTATCAAGAAAGATTCGGAAAAGACAATTTTGAAATAGAATCATATGGCAGAATAAAAAATATGATTATTTTAGGAAATATTCTAGATTTAGAAGAAAACAATTACAATTATCAATTAGTTGATATTAAGAATAGACATTTTCCTGTCTACTATGATGGCAAAAAAACAATAATCCTTAATTGGGAAAAAGTTATTAAAAATGATATTAATGTATCAAATTATATCAAAAAACTGGACTTTTATGAGGAAACAGAAAAAGAAATAGAACAAGTTTTAAATATTTTTAATTTTAAATCATATAAAAATAATGAATAATATGATAAAATACTATTAGGATGTGAGAAATATGATAAAGAAAAAAGAAAAGAAAATGAAAGATTATCTTTTACTAGCATTCATCTATTTAATAACTATTATTATGGTTTTATATTTTTGTAAATCATATATCGTTTATAGAGAATACCAGAAAGAAATACCTGTTATCAGTGGATCATTAATGGAAATAATGCCAGATGATTTAGAACACTACATTATTGATAATCCAGAGGTAGTTGTTTATATGTGTTCAGCCCCAGACGATAAATGTAGAGAATTTGAAAAGAAGTTAAAAAAATATATTAAGAAAAAAGAAATAACAGATGAAATTATTTATTTAAATCTAACAAACGTTGATTTAGAACAGTTTACAAAAGACTTTAATAAGAAATATCCTAATACGTTAAAACTAAATCAAAACTACCCAGCATTTGTATTTTTCGCAGATGGTAAAAATGAAGCTATTCTACAAGAAAAAAAGGATAAGAAATTAACCATTTCAAAATTAAATGTTTTTTTAGAGACAATTTGGGCAGAAGAGGAAGAAGAAACAACTCTAGATAATGAGGAACAGAAAGAAGAATAGAAATGAACAATATTGTGTTATATCAGCCTGAAATTCCACAAAATACAGGAAATATTATGAGAACTTGTGTTGCCACTAATACAAAACTTCATTTAATAAAACCATTAGGGTTCGAAATAGATGATGCTCATTTAAAAAGAAGTGGAGTAAATTATATTGATAAGTTAGAATATGAAGTATATGAAAACTTTGAGGAATTCCAAGAAAAAAACCCAGGAGAATATTATTATTTCACAAGATATGGTCATAAACCTCATACCAGTTTTGACTATTCTGATTCCAAAAAAAATCTATACTTTATCTTTGGAAAAGAATCAACTGGTATTCCTAAAGAGATTCTTCAAAAAGATTTAGACCATTGTATGCGAATTCCGATGACTGATAAAGTAAGAGCATTAAATGTATCCAACAGTGTCGCAATCGTAATTTATGAAGCATTAAGACAGCAAGACTATAATGATTTATTAAGAGAAGAACCTCATAAAGGTGCAGACTATTTAGAAAGAAAAGAAATTTTTTAATAAAAAGAAATTATAATGTGAAGTGAACCCCAAATAGTTCACAAAAATAAAAAGGAGTCAGGAATTATTTTTCTGACTTTTTTGACTTTAATCTGGTTGTATTGTAGAATAATATCCAATCTTCTACAAGTTTTTGGTATTCTTGTAAAGATGTGATAT
>JAFRAK010000008.1 GCA_017405445.1 Bacilli bacterium
AAAGATAAAGAAAAAGAAAAAGAATGATTCTTTCGAACCATTCTTTTTATTATAAATAGGATAGGAACTATCAATCTATTTATAATCGGAAAGGATTTGATAACTCAAATCAGATGCAAAACAATTAATATTCATAAACTAATAGATATTATCTATTTGAAACATTTCTAAAAATACATGTATTTTTAATATCTTAAATCCATCTTTGTAAAAAATCTTGCACTTTGTATTTGTTTTTCCCTCTTCTATGAATTATTTCAAAAGATGATTTCATTTCTTTTTTCATTCCTTTTCTATTCAAATTATAAATAACCCTCACAAATTTCTTATTAATCTCTTAAAAGCAATAGTATTATTTCTTCTCTAGTCATAAACTTTTATAAGATGTTCTTTTTAAAAGTGGTAACAGTTTCTTTTGAAAAGGGATATAAATCATAGTTGTTACCAAAATTACAGATTTATAATTTTTCTATTTTTTATATCACATCTTATAATCATTTATTTCCTATTGAATAATAATATTAGTACTTTCTTGATTTTAATAAGTCTTTCGTTCTTTTTATTTAGAATTATCCTAAATCCAGTTTGAAAACTATCCTGTCTTCTGTCTTTATTCATAATTCCTATTGGATTTCCAAACAAAACATTATGTTTGATTTTTTCAATACTCTTCTAAAACCAAAAACTTCAATAAAATAAATAGATTTGTATTTATAACAGAATTCAATATTAATTGACCTTACCATAAATATTCTTTATACTATGATAGTTTCGTTATAAAATAATAATCGTTTTACCAAAACTATTTTATTTTCAATAATAGCAGTGATAGTAGTTTTACCACTATTGTTGAAAATGGCATTCTTAATAAGAGTTAGAGTAGAGATTCTTATCAAGAATAATAATTTCTTTTTTTCTTCCTTTCTTGGTGATTTATTATAATTGTTTTTGTCATTAAAATCAAACCTTTTTTTATTTTTTTTCAACAAAAGTCCGAAATTATGATAATATATTATTAGGTGATAATTATGATGGATGATGAAGATAAGAATGTAGTAGATAATCATCAATCAAAAGAAGAGAATAAAAACTATACAACTCTTACTTTGAAGGAAGTTCAAAATATGCAATTTCCTGAAGAAGAGAAAAAGCCTGTTGTATCTTCTATTCCAGAGAAAGAAGAAGAAGACCCATTAGCTCTTCAGAAAAAAAGAGATCATTATCGATTATTATTTCGTAAGATAAAACCTTTTATTAAACTAATGATTTTTATTTTGATTGTTGGTTTTGTATATTATAAATATAATAGTTATTCTTTAAAAGCGGATCAAGTATTAACTTTTGAATATAAAGATTCCATATTTGAATTTTCAAGAGATAATAAGAATATCAAAGTGGTTCAAAAACAAGAGGTTTGTGACGGGGAATGTGTCGAAACAATTCTTGATGAATATAATATTAATTTTGGACAATTCCAGATGTTTTTACTTCGTACTTATTTTGATATTACTTTTCGTTTTCAGAATGGAATTAAAACAATTCATAAAAAAGATTTAAATACTGGATTTAGTGGACATAGTGTATATAGTATGATTCATCAAGATCCTAAATTTTTATCTTTTAGACAATATAGAAAATATAAAGTATTAAGTTTTGAACAAAAAAGTGAAAATACAATTCGAGGATTTCAATATATTGAAGATAAAGGACATTTATATTTAATAATTGCTTTAGGACAAAAAGATACTGTTGGTTATGTTGTAGATGTATATGAGATTCATAATGAAAATGATCACATAACTGTTTATGTTACTGAAGATGAACCAAAAGATAATGATAAATGGTTAAATGTTTCTTTTCCAGCAATTAATCTTGAATTAGATGAGAGACCTGCAACTATTAAAGTTATTAATGTAAGAAATAAAGAAATATTTCGTAATTATGATGAATAAATATTAAAAAAACTATTAGGATATGATACAATCAATTTGAGGTGGAAAAATGATAGAAATATTAAAAGCAATTTTATTTGGAATCGTAGAAGGTATTACAGAATGGTTACCTATTTCATCTACGGGACATATGATTTTATTAAATGAGTTTATTCACTTAGGTGTTTCTCCTGAGTTTTATGAATTATTCCAAGTTGTTATTCAATTAGGAGCAATCTTAGCTGTTGTGGTTATTTATTTTAAGAATATATGGCCATTGAAAAAGAAAAATAATAAGATTGTACTTGATCAAGATATTTTAAGTTTATGGGGAAAAATACTTGTTGCTTGTATTCCAGCAGCAGTTTTGGGATTATTACTTGATGACTGGTTAGATGAACATTTTTATAATGCAGTTGTTGTTTCTTTGGCATTAATTATTTATGGTATTATTTTCATTGTTATTGAAAATAAGAGAAAAGAAATGAAATCTGTTTCTAATGTTGAGAAAGGTGTTCAAGATATTACTTATAAACAGGCATTACAAATAGGTGGCTTTCAATTATTAGCACTTATTCCTGGTACTTCTAGAAGCGGTTCAACTATTTTAGGTGGTTTATTAATGGGACTTGATCGTAGTGTTATTGCGGAGTTTACTTTCTTTTTGGCAATTCCTGTAATGGCTGGAGCATCTTTATTAAAACTTGCGAAATATGTTCTTAAAGTAGGATTATCTTTTAGTGGACTTGAAATAGGTATTCTACTTACAGCTTGTATTGTTGCTTATATTGTTAGTATTTTAGTTATTAAATTTTTAATGAATTATATTCGTAAACACGACTTTAAAGTATTTGGTTGGTATAGAATTATATTAGGATTATTAGTATTATTATATTTTTTTATCATTAAATAGAGTAATTTTTATATTACTCTTTTTTAGGGAATAGGAGGAGTTTTTATGAGAAAACAAATTGAAAAAGAGGGTTTGCGTTTAATGGTATTTGATAGTGCTAGAGAGTTGGGGGATAAAGTAAATGAACATTTACTAAGAATGTATCATTTGGATCCTGAAAAGTATACTTTCGAAGTACCTCTTCGTCAAAACTTTTTTGAAGATGGGCATCTAAAAGTTGAGATAGATGAAACCGTTCGAGGGAAGGATTTATTTTTACTTACTGATGTTGGAAACTACTCCATTGAATATAAGATGCATGGATTGATGAATCATGCTTCTCCTAATGACTT
Organism: Bacilli bacterium; assembly: GCA_017405445.1. GTDB lineage: Bacteria > Bacillota_I > Bacilli_A > RF39 > UBA660 > UBA3789. The sequence continues at coordinate 3,177 of JAFRAK010000008.1, forward strand.
GTTTTGTCAATTAAAAGATGGTATTGGAGCTTGTAATTGTCATGCCAGAAATATTAATATTATTATGCCTCTTTTGTATGCTGGTAGACAACATAGAAGAAATACAAGAGAGAATTTAGCTTGTGGAGTTAGTCTTCATGAATTAGATAATATGGCCGGAGTAAAAAGTTTTATTACTTTTGATGCACATGATGAAGGAGTAGAACATGCTATTCATAATATGGAGTTTGATAATTTCTTCCCAACGAATACGATTCTTAGTTATTTAATTCCTGATTTATCGAAGAATCGATTAAAAAAACTTGTTTTTATTGCTCCTGATAATGGAGCTACTGGCAGAAGAAATGTTTATTTAAATTCCTTTAATTCTAAATATATTCATCGTGAAGCAGGTAGTTTTGTAAAAAGAAGAGATTATAATACTTTGGTAGATGGAAAATATCCTGTTACTTCTCATCAATATTGTGGTAATGATGATCTAGAAGGTTATACTGCTATTGTATCAGATGACATGATTTCGTCTGGAGAAAGTATGTTTGATGTAATTGATGAATTACATAAACATGGAGTAAAATATATTTATATCGTTGTAACATTTTCTTTGTTTACGAAAGGAATTGGCAAATTTCAAAAGTATTATGAAGAAGGTTTGTTAGAAGGTGTTTATACTACAAATTTATCTTATATTCCTGATGAGTATAAAGATGAAAAGTGGTTACATATTTGTGATTGTAGTGAATATCTTGCACAAATTATTTATAATATTCATAATGATATTTCTATTACAGAATTATTAAGAGATAAGTCATTACCAATGAGATTGATTGAAGAAAAATTTAACTAGAAATTATCAATTATGATAGTTTAAAAAGAATTAATCAGATAAAAGACTATATTCTAGTCTTTTTTTTTGATACAATAATACTATGGAAAGGAAAGAATTATTATGAAAATCGTATCATGGAATGTTGCAGGACTTAGAGCTTGTTTGAATAAAGGATTTGATAAATTTTTTCAAGAAGAAAAAGCAGATATTTATTGTCTACAAGAAACAAAATGTTTAGAAGAACAAAATCCATTCCATCCATTAGGTTATGAAGAATATTTATATTCTGCCTTAAAAAAAGGGTATTCTGGGGTAATGATTTATTCTAAAGTAAAACCTTTATCTGTTGTATATGGAATAGGGGATCTAGAATATGATAATGAAGGTAGAACAATTACATTAGAATTTGATAATTATTATTTAGTTAATTGTTATGTACCAAATGCAAAAAGAGAATTAGAAAGATTAGATTCTCGTATGAGATTTGAAGATTTGATGAGAGAATATTTAAATTCTTTAAAAAAGAAAAAGAATGTTATTTATTGTGGAGACTTAAATGTTGCTCATGAAGAGATTGATATTAAGAATCCAAAGGCTAATCATCATAATGCTGGATTTACGGATGAAGAAAGAGGGAAAATGACAGAATTATTAAATGAGGGATATATAGATACATTCCGTTATTTTTATCCAGAAGAAGTAAAATATACTTGGTGGAGTTACTTGGGACATGCTAGAGAAAAAGATGTAGGGTGGAGAATTGATTATTTTATTGTTAATCAAGACTTTATAAATAATGTTAAAGATGCTTTTATTTATTCTAATGTAGAAGGATCAGATCATTGTCCTATTGGAATTGAATTAAAATAATTCAATTCTTTTTTTTGTAAAAATTTGTAAAAATAATCTTTTTTTTACTTAGTTATTGTTGTTTCATTATATAATAATGTTGGAGGATGAGAATATGAATCAAGAAAAATTAGATATAATGAGAAATAGAAAAGGTTTTATTGCGGCACTTGATCAAAGTGGAGGAAGTACGGCTAAAACATTAAAAAGTTATGGAGTAGAAGAGAGTGAATATTCTAATGAAGAGGAAATGTTTGAAAAAATCCATGAAATGAGAAAAAGAGTATTTACTTCATCTGCTTTTCAAGGAGACAAAATTGTAGGGGCCATTCTTTTTTATAAAACAATGAATTCTAAAGTAGAAGGAGAATATACTGCTGATTATTTGTGGAATAATAAGAAGATATTATCTTTCTTAAAAGTTGATAAAGGACTAGAAGAACTAAATGATGGAGTTCAACTTATGAAAGAAATTCCTGATTTAGATGAACAGATTAAATTAGCAAATGAAAGAAATATTTTTGGTACTAAGATGAGAAGTGTTATTAAAGCTGCTAATCGTGAGGGTATTCAAAAAATTGTTAAACAACAATTTGAATTTGCAAAAAGAATATGTGAAGGTGGACTTGTTCCTATTATTGAACCTGAAGTAGATATTCATATAGAAGATAAAAAAGAAGCAGAAGAAATTTTAAAAGAAGAAATTGATAAAGTATTAAAAGAATGGGATCCAAAGGATTATATTATGTTTAAATTTACGATTCCTACAGTTCCTAATTTATATGAAGATTTCTATCACTATGATTTTGTAGTTAGAATTGTTGCTTTATCCGGAGGATATGAAACAGATGAAGCATGTCGCTTACTTTCAAAAAATCATCGTATGATAGCATCCTTTTCAAGAGCTTTGTTACAGGATTTAAAAGCATATCAAACAGATGATGAATTTAATACAAAATTATCTCAAGCAATTGATGAGATTTATGAGGCATCTATTTCGTAAAAAAGAACAATATTTGTTCTTTTTTTGATTGTATCTTTTTTTTCATGATATAATGATTTTAGGATAGTGATTTTATGAACGAAAGAAATAAAAAAATTACAAGTTATTTTATCCTATTTAGTTTAATCATAATATTAGGAGTAGTTTATGCCATCCTACAAGCAAATCTCCAAATTAATGGTACAGCAAAGATTGCTGAGAATGAATGGGATGTTCATTTTGAAAATATTGTAGTAAATCAAGATAGTGTTCCTATTGGTACAGGAGATAGTGGAGCTACAATAGACCCAGATAATAATTGCAAAGTGGATTTTAGTGTTACATTATCTCTACCAGGAGATTACTATGAGTTTACGGTGGATGTTAAAAATGCTGGTACAATTGATGCGATGATTGGGACTCTTACAAAGACATTAAAAGTAAACAATGTAGAAACAAAGACTGTTCCAGAATATTTGATTTATACAGTAACTTATGATGATGGAGAAGAAATTCTTGAAAATCAATTACTTGCGAAGGGCACAAAAGAAACCTATAAAATAAGAGTAGAATTTAAAACAGATATTGATGAAGAAGATTTACCGGAAGCCACTACTTTATCTATGGCTATTGAACCAGTTTATATTCAAGCAGATGAAAATGCTATAAAACCACTTTCTTTTTATGAAATAATGAAAAACAATGCAGTAATGGATAATATTAATTCAACATATGTATCTAATGCAACACCAGGTATAAAATGGGATGAAATAGCAAGTGACACGAATGGTAAAGGAATATACATAAGAAGTGGTACTGAAAATAATGAAAATCCAATATATTACTATAGAGGTGCTGTCGATAATAACAATGTCTACTTTGGAGGATTCTGCTGGAAGATAGTAAGAACTACCGAGACCGGTGGACTAAAAATGATATATAATGGTGTACCAACCAGTGGTTCATGTGGTAGTGGAACAACATCACAAGAAAATTCATCTATTGGTACTAGTAAATATAATGCAAGTTCTAACAATGCCAAATATGTTGGCTATACCTATGATAATAGTGGTGTAGAAACTGATTCAACCATCAAAGGAGTAATAGATACCTGGTATCAAAATAATCTTCTTACCAATTATGACTCTTACTTGGAAGATACGGTATTTTGCAATGACCGAAGTACTCATACAAGTTCAGAGTTCACTAGTGAAGAAAAAAGTGCCTTCTATCTTACTAGTACTTCTTATACTTATTATGGCCCTACATATCGCTTAGCCAAGAAACTAGGACCAAGTGTAACATGCCCTAGTAGTAGTGATGCCTATACCAAATCAAATGCTATCGGTAATGGTAAATTAATATATCCCGTAGGACTCCTTACTAGTGATGAAATATGGATGGCAGGCGAAGGAGCATATTATTATGGAACTGAAGGTACTGGTTATAAAAATACAACATATTATTTACAAAATAACATTAATTGGTGGTCTTTGTCGCCTTACCGCGGGAATGGTTCCAATGCCAATGTGTGGCTTGCCTACTCCAGCTTTGGCCTCGACTACTACAGTGTGGATGACTCTTATGGCGCCCGTCCGGTCGTTTCACTAAAATCTGGAACTGTTTTTAGTGGTGATGGAACAGGAGAGAATCCATATACTATTGAATAATACTATTTATATAACAGTAAAATAATTATTTTTAAATAATATATTTTACCAATATAAAAAGTATTAAAAATCAAATCTCAAGGAAATCTTGAGATTTTTTGTGACACATTTTACAAGATATCATATAGAACATAAAATAACTGTTGTGTAAGTTTTTCATCACTTGATATAATATAAATATAAGGTAGTGATAATATGAATAAAAGAAATAAAAGAATTACAAGTTACTTCATAATGTTTAGTTTAATTATAATTATTGGAGTAGCATTTGCTATTCTACAAGCAAATTTACAAATTAATGGTACTGCAAAAATTAGTGAGAATGAATGGGATGTTCATTTTGATAATGTAGTAGTAAATTCAGATAGTGTTCCTATTGGGACAGGGGATATTGCTGCAACAATAGATCCAACTAATAATTGTAAGGTAGATTTTAGTGTTACATTATCTTTACCAGGAGACTTCTATGAGTTTACGGTGGATGTTAAAAATGAAGGTAGTATTGATGCGATGATTGGGACTCTTACAAAGACATTAAAAGTAAACAATGTAGAAACAGAGACTGTTCCAGAATATTTGAATTATACAGTAACTTATGATGATGGAGGAGAAATTCTTGAAAATCAATTACTTGCGAAGGGCACAAAAGAAACCTATAAAATAAGAGTAGAATTTAAAACAGATATTGATGCAGAAGATTTACCGGATACCACAACTTTATCTATGTCAGTTGAACCAACATATGTACAAACAGATGAAAATGCTATAAAACCACTTTCTTTTTATGAAATAATGAAAAACAATGCCGTAATGGATAATATCAATTCTACATATGTATCTAATGCAACACCAGGAATAAAATGGGATCAAATAGCAAGTGACACGAATGGTAAAGGAATCTATATAAGAAACGGTACAGAAAATGATACGAATCCAATCTATTACTTTAGAGGTGCTGTCGATAATAACAATGTCTACTTTGGAGGATTCTGTTGGAAGATAGTAAGAACAACAGAAACTGGTGGCATAAAGATGATCTATAACGGTGTACCAACCAGTGGTTCGTGCGGAAGTGATACAACATCACAAAGTAATTCATCAATCGGAAATAGTCGCTTTAATTTAGGTCGTGGCGACGGTGTCAAACACATTGGATACATTTATGATAATAGCGGGGTAGAAACCGATTCGAAAATTAAATCTTATATTGATAACTGGTATACCGGAACTGGAACGTTTAGTAGTTTAGCAGGTAATTCATTATCAAATTACGAGTCGTATTTAGAAGATACCATCTTTTGTAATGATAAAAGCACCCATGCTTATTCAGAATTTACAAGTGAAGAACAAAGTGCCTTTTATTTTCAGAGTACTACTACAATTTATGGCCCAACATATCGCTTAGCGAAGAAAATAGGACCAAGTGTGACGTGTCCAAATAATAGTGATGCTTATACGAAATCAAATACGTTAGGTAATGGTAAATTAGCTAATCCTGTAGGACTACTTACCAGCGATGAAATATGGTTAGCAGGTGAAGGCACATATAATTATGGCAATTCTGGTACTGGTTATAAAAATCAAACATATTATTTACAAAACAATAGTTCTTGGTGGTCTTTGTCGCCTTGCAGTTTGAGTGGTTCTACTGCCGAAATGTGGCGAGTTGAGTCTAGCGCCGGCATTCAATTCATCGCTTTCGCGGATGTTTCTCACGGCGTCCGTCCGGTCGTTTCACTAAAACCTGGAACTGTTTTTGGTGGTGATGGAACAGGAGAGAATCCATATACTATTGAATAATACTATTTATATAACAGTAAAATAATTATTTTTAAATAATATATTTTACCAATATAAAGAGTATTAAAAATCAAATCTCAAGAAATTCTTGAGATTTTTTGTGACACATTTTACAAGGAAATAGATCTTTTGATCTGTTTTTTTACTTTATTATTGCAAACATATGTTTGAATTGATATAATAGATTTTGAAGAGGTGGGTGTATGGAAAAAGTATATATTTGTATTGATTTGAAGAGCTTTTATGCATCTGTTGAGTGTGTTGAAAGAGGACTTGATCCTTTAAATACGAATTTAGTTGTTGCTGATTCTTCAAGAACAGAAAAAACAATTTGTCTTGCGGTTACACCATCTTTAAAAAAATATGATATTGCCGGGAGAGCAAGATTATTTGAAGTAGTTCAAAGAGTAAAAGAAATTAATTTAGATAGAAAAAAGAAAATAAATGGAAAAAGATTTAAAGGAAAAAGCTGTTTAGAAAAAGAATTGGATTCTAATCCTAATTTGGAACTAGATTATATTATTGCAACTCCTAGAATGAAATTGTATATGGACTATTCCAGTCGTATTTTTCATATTTATTTAAAATATATTGCACCAGAAGATATTTTTTCTTATTCGATTGATGAAGTTTTTTGTGATATTACTAGTTATTTAAAAACTTATAAAATGACACCTAAAGAATTAATTACTAAAATGATTCAGGATGTTTATGAGGAAACGGGTATTACTGCAACAGGGGGAATTGGGTCTAATATGTATCTTGCCAAAGTTGCAATGGATATTGTTGCAAAAAAAATGGAAGCAAATTCTTTTGGAGTTAGAATTGCAGAATTAGATGAGATGTCTTATCGAAAATTGTTATGGCAACATCAACCGATTACTTCTTTTTGGAGAGTAGGGAAAGGAATTTCTGAGAGACTTGCAAAATATAAAATATATACAATGGGAGATATTGCAAAGTGTTCTTTAGAAAATGAAGAATTATTGTACAAGTTATTTGGAGTGAATGCCGAATTATTAATTGATCATGCATGGGGATGGGAACCTTGTACAATGAAAGATGTGAAGAGTTATCGACCTAGAATACATAGTTTATCATCTTCTCAGGTTTTATCTAGACCATACAATTATTGCCACACAAAGTTAATTATAAAAGAGATGACTGATGCCTTGGTGCTTAATTTGGTATCTAAGAAATTAGAAACAGATTTAATTGTATTACATATTTCTTATGATCATAAAAATTTAGAATTTTATGAGGGTGAAATTTCTCATGATTATTATGGAAGAGAAATACCAAAGCATGCTCATGGGACAAAGAGATTAGATTGTAAGAGTTCTTCTTATGAAATTATTTTAGATAAAGTTATAGAATTATATGAAGAAATTATGAATCCTAATTTAACTGTTCGAAAGATTGGAATCTCTTTTGGAAATCTTTCTCCTTTTATGAAAGAAATAAAATGGAAGCAGATTAGTTTATTTGATAATGAAGAAAAAGAAGTTGAAAAAGTATCTGAAAATAAATTGCAAAAAGTTTTACTCGAGTTGAAATATAAATATGGTAAAAATGCAATATTAAAAGGAATGAATTTAGAGGAAGGGGGAACTGCCATTGAACGAAATAAACAAGTTGGAGGACATAAAGGTTAATCCTTATCAGTCTATTCTTTATTTAGAACATCCTACTTCTTTAAGACATCCTAGAATGTCTCTTCTTAATCGGGCAGGGCAATTTGCTCCTTTTGCTGCTTTAACTGGTTTTGATGACAAAATAAAAGAAGTACAAAGATTAACTAGTAAAAAGATTTTATTAGATGATTCTTATCAAGAAGAATTGGATCAAAAATTATTTTATTTAGAATCTAAACAATTTCAAGAACCTGTTAAAGTTACTTATTTTGTAAAAGATAAAAGAAAAGAAGGGGGAAAATATATCGAAAAAGTAGGGCGTATTCAAAAAATTGATTCTTGTCAGAAAAAAATGATTTTTCAAGATAAAGAAAAAATTATGATTTCAGATATTGTAAATATTGAGATATTAGATTTATCAAATGAAGATAATTTGTTATAATGAATATGGTGATACTTATGGATACTAATCTAGTTATTCAAAGACAAAAACAATTTGTTGATCAAATTAGTGATTTATATGAATATGATAATAATATAAGACATTTACTATATGTTATTATTCCGGCTTTTGTTATAAAATATGGAGTATCAAAAGAAAAGATGATTCAAAATGCTTTTCGTGATATTCGTATCATCGTTAGTAATGAAAAAGATAAGTTTGTAAAGGCATACTATTCCTCTAAGTTAAAATTTGAAAAGGATGAATATAAAACAATAAAATATATGGTATTACAAAATTATCAAGGTACTTATTTAGTAGATTTAATTGATAATTTAGTTCATGAATTTAATCATGCTGTTAATTCTTATAATAATGAAATTAGAGTTGGGAAAAATTATATTTATTTAAGAACAGGACTTACTTATCGAGTTTATAATAAATCAGATTTATCTTTTGTAAAAAAAGCAAAATCTTATATGTTAGAAGAGATAATTAATACGAAACAAACAGAAGAGATTATTAATATTATTAAAGGGTTTGATGATACTAATTCTGATGTTAGTAATACAGTGCGAGCTATTAATCAAGAGACAAATCATCAATATAATTCTAATTCTTATTATTTAGAAAGTTTTATTTGTAAACAAATACTTGAGAATCGTACTTTTATTCATACTCTTGCAACTTTAAGAATTAATGGAGATATTTATGATATATCTAGTTGGTTTGATGATATTACTGGGGAAAAGAATTCTTATCGAAACCTAGTTGATTTATTAAACGAAGTTTATGAATTGGAGATTACATATTCTAATCAAAAAATATTTAAAACAATTACTTTAAATAAGATAAGAGATAAATCTAGAGAAATTATGAGAATTGTTCATTTATTTGATCAGAATGTTAATTTTAGATAGGAGAATTTATGAATCGAAGAGAAGATTTTAATCATTATAGAGAGAAATATCCAACTTTTATCTATAAGAGTTATTCTTATGAAATAGAAGAAGATTTAAAAATTATTTATCATTTTGAAATTCCTGGATTAAAGGAGTTTCATCCTGAGATTATTATTCCAAAGAAAAATATTAAGATTTCTTATGATAAAGATTATTTAGAATATCTTGTTTTTCATGTTGGATTAATTGAATTAATTAGTTATGTAAAAAGTACTTGTTCTAGGAAAATTATCATTGAGGCTGGATATTTATCTGAAGAACAAATACCTTTCTTTCAGAAATTGTATTTTAATGGTTTGGGAGAATTCTTATATCGAAATGGAATAACTATTTCTTCAGAGGAATTATTTGATATAGAGTGTACTCAAATGAAAAAGATTCTTCCTAGTAATGATTATACTGGAGAGGGGAATTTGATTTGTGTTGGGGGAGGAAAAGACTCTTGTGTTTCTTTAGAAATATTAAAAAATGAAGATAATGTTTGCTTTATGATGAATCCTAAAACTCCTGCTTTAGAATGTTCTAAAGTAGCGGGATATTCTGATGATGAAATGATATGTGTTACTAGAAAATTAGATCATGGAATCATAGAATTAAATGAAGAAGGATATTTAAATGGACATACACCTCTTTCTTCATTAATTGCTTTTTTATCTTATTTATGCTGTTATTTAAATGGAAGAAGAAATATAGTATTATCAAATGAAGCTAGTGCTAATCAACCTACAATACCAGGAACATCTATCAACCATCAATATTCTAAATCTTTAGAATTTGAAAATGATTTTAGAGAATATATGGATCATTTTATTAGACTTAATATTTCTTATTTTAGTTTATTAAGAGGATTATCTGAATATAATATTGCGAAAATATTTTCTCATTATCCAAAATATCATTCTGTATTTAAAAGCTGTAATTTAGGAAGCAAAGAAAAAGAATGGATTTGGTGCTGTAATTGTCCTAAATGTTTGTTTATTTATACAATTCTTGCACCTTTTCTTTCTAAAAAAGAAAGGATCGATATCTTTGGAGAAGATTTGTTTGATCGGGAAGATTTAATAGATATGATGCTTGATATGATAGGATATGGTAATAGTAAACCATTTGAGTGTGTTGGAACCTATGAGGAAGCAAAACTTGCAATTAGTCAAGTTATTCAAAAAGGGGAGAATGGGTATTTACTGGATTATTATCATAATCATTTTCCATTAGAACTTGATGATAAGGATATTATTACTTATCAAGAATCTGATAATATTGGTATTTATAATACATTAGTAAAAGAGGAATTAGAAAAATATGATTGAGAAAATAATAGAAAAACTAAAAGATAAAAATATTGCTATTTTGGGATTTGGAAGAGAAGGGCAATCTACTTATCATTTTATTCGTAAATATCTAGGAGAAAAAAGAATTACTATTTTAGATCAGAAATCTATTTCAATTGATGATTCTAATGTTACTCTTATTACAGGAGAAGATTATTTAGAACACTTAGAAGAATTTGATTTAATTATTAAAACTCCGGGTGTAAGTTTAAAAGATATTGATCTTACCAATATCGAAGATAAAATTACTTCTCAATTAGAATTATTATTAGAGGTCAATCGAAAGAATATTATTGGTATTACTGGTACTAAAGGGAAATCCACTACTTCAACTCTTACTTATGAAGTATTAAAAGATCAATTAGGTGATGTTTATTTGCTTGGAAATATTGGTGTTCCTGTACTAGATGAAATAGATCATTATCAAGATAATACTACTTTAGTGATTGAAATGTCTTCTCATCAATTAGAATTTATTCATCAAAGTCCCCATATAGCTTGTATTTTAAATTTATATGAAGATCATTTGGATCATACAGGTACTATAGAAAAATATCATCAAAGTAAATTGAATATTTTTAAATATCAAACAGAAGATGATTATGCAATATACTCAGATGATAATTCTTATCTACAAGATTATATGAATCATGGTTCTTATTTAGGTAAAAAATATACTGTTCGTTTTGATTTCCTAAATCAGATAGGGAATAGTACAAGACTTTTAGATCATGATGTTTTTATAAATGATAAAGTTGTTTATCATGATGATAAGAGAATGATTCTTGGAGATCATAATCTAAAAAATATTATGTTTGTTTTAACAATTGTTTCTATTTTAGGATTAGATTTTGAAAAGGCAAAGAGTATTATTTCTCATTTTCATGGATTAAAATATCGTATGGAATACATTGGAAAGTATCATGATATTCATTTTTATAATGATACTATTGCGACAATACCCGAAGCTACTATAAATGCAGTAAAGGCAATTGGAAATGTTGATACTTTAATATTTGGTGGATTAGATAGAGGAATTGATTATCAAGAATTTATTTCTTTTTTAAGAGATAGTTCTATTCATAATCTTATTTGTATGCCTACTACAGGAGTAATGATTGGAAAAGAATTAGAAAATAGTGATAAAAATGTTTTGTTTGTTAATACTTTAGAAGAAGCATATGAAAAAGCTTTAATATATACAAATAAAGAGATGAGTTGTTTATTATCTCCTGCAGCTGCAAGTTATGAATTTTTTAAAAATTTTGAAGAAAAAGGAAAAAAATTTGAAGAAATTGTAAAAAATAGTTAGTTTGACATTTACTAACTATTTTTTATTGTTTATAATAACTTTTTGTTAGGGGGAATCATTATGGCTAAAAAATATGTCGCAACTATTATGACTCGATTATATTTAGGGGATGACAAATTTTTATTTTTTGTTAGTCATCCTGAAATAGGATCTTTTGATGAAAAAACGGAAATATTTACTGATAGAAATGGAACAGAATATATTTCTATGGTAGATCCTGTTTTAATGATGTCTGAAGTTAATACTGCATATGGAAATATGGTAGATTTAGAAGAATTGCCTGATTTAATGGATAAAGAATCTTTAAGATCTGCAATTTCAAATTATAATACTTATTGTTCTAGATTTATCTATTATGTTTCTAAAACTCCAAAAAATGGTTTATTTTGTATTCCTATTGATCTAGTTCAATTACGTAATAATATGACTAAAGCAATGGATCAAATTGAACAACAATTATCTTCTAGTGATCCAGATGAAGTTGTTAGTCGAGAAGATTTAACTTCTATCGCAAAAGATATTGTAGATAATAATGAAGAAGATAAAGAATTAGAAGATGTTCTTCATTCTAAAGAAATTCGCTCTGATATTGCAGCTTTATTAATGGATATTATGGATGGAGTTTATTCTTTAGATGAAATTAAAGAAATTAGAGATGTTGTTGAATTCCAATTAGGAGATCTTGAAGGATTACTTGATTCTTTAGATTTACAAATTGAAGCATCAGAAAAAGGGGAATCTTCCAATATCTTAAAAGGAGAAAAACCACGTACTAAGAAAACTCTTGTAGAACAATCTTCAATTAAACCTCGTGTTCCAAAGATTGATCATTATATTGATTTAGATGATTTATATAAAAAAGTTACTTCTACTTTAATTGCTCAAGATGAACCTACTAGAAGAGTTATTACTGAAATTGCTAGAAAAGAACAAGATCCAGCTAGTAAGAGTAGAGGATTATTAATAACTGGACAAACTGGTTCTGGAAAAACAAAAATGATGCAATTAATTGCGAAATATTTGGATAGACCTTTTTTTAAGATTGATTCTACTCAATTAACTATTCCTGGATATGTTGGAAAAGATATTGAAGAAGCATTATGGGATTTGTATGTTGCTTGTGGTAAAGATAAAGATAAAACGGAAAGTGCTATTGTTTTCTTTGATGAAATTGATAAAAAAGGATCCTCTAGAAAAGATGATGTTAGTGGTAAGGGTGTGTTAAATGTTTTATTACCATTCATAGAAGGTTCTACATATGATGTTGTTGAGAATGTTAAAATGAAATCTTCTCCTGTTAAGATTAATACTTCTAATATGATTGTTATCTTAGGAGGAGCTTTTACGGATGTTTATAATCAATTAAAAGAATCTAATTCTATTGGATTTGCTGGTAGTATCAATAATAATAAAACAAGGAATGCAACTACACAGGATTTTATTGAAAAAGCAAAAATGCCTGATGAATTTATGGGTAGAGTATCTATTATTAAATTAAATGATCTAGATGTTGAAGCTCTTAAAAGAATTATTCTTGAGTCTGATGAATCAGCTATTGAAATACAAAAGAAATTGTTTAAAAAATTGGGAGTTAAACTTACTTTAGCAGATGATTTTGTGGATGCTTTGGCTAATCGTGCCATTAAGAAGAATACTGGTGCTAGAGGATTAAATACTGCGGTAGAAGAATCTACTTGGGAAGCTTATGGAGATGCTTATTCTCATTTAGGAAAATATTCAGAAATTATATTAGGGGCTGAAACAATAGAAGATCCTAAACAATATAAAAAAGTAATGAAATAGGAAGCAATTATTAATTGCTTCCTTTTTTTCTTAATGTTTTCTTTAATTCTTTAAATTCTTGTTTTGATACTTTTTCTTTATAATGTATTTCGTTTGGATTTGCAAATAAACAACTTGGATATGGTCCTTCATTTGGATTTTCTTTCGTAGCTATTTCTGTACATAATACATCTAGTGCTTCTGTTTCATCTGGTAGTCTTGTTCCATAGTCAAATGAGATAAAACTATTTGCTAATCCTCTATAAAATAACAGATCTTTTTTTACAATGGCAGTATCATATTTTAATACTTTAACATTTCCTTCTCTTAAGGAGAATTCTTTTATTGTTAAATTTCTTAATGGTCCTTGATAGATATTCTTCATCCTTCTTCCTCCTGGCTTTTTATTTTAACATAGGCGATTAAAATAGTCAAAAAAACAAAAAAATACTTGCAAAAAAAAGTTGAATTTGATACAATTAATTTACGTTTGAAATGGCGAAGTAGCTCAGCTGGCTAGAGCGTTCGGTTCATACCCGAAAGGTCGGGGGTTCGATCCCCTCTTTCGCTACCATAAGGAATTCTGCTCGAACTTTTATAGTTTTGAGTTTGATAAATAACTAATTCGTGATACGGATTAGTTTTTTTGTGTTTACAAAAAGATAACAATGGAGATAAGAATTGGTTATCAATGGGAATGCTTGCTACAAAGAATAACCCGAAGATATAAAGGTAAACATTAGAGATGTATTTGAAACAATACCTGATAATGTTACCAAAGAAGATTTTTAAAATATGCAGTGGGACATCAATTATTAAATATTTTAATTTTAATCAAATATATCCCACTACCAATCCCACTAACAATTACTTAAAAATAAAGATATTTATAAATTAAAAACCTACATAAGTGGGACAATTTTACAAGTACAAAATAAGTTTGATATTACTCCAAAATCTTATTTATAAGGCTTTTTTGTTGCGTTGATATCATTATCTTATGCTCTTGCTTTTTTATATATAAAAAATATAGATATTATGGTCAATAGTATAGTTTGATATCGATGAATTAGATTTAAGTAAAGAAAAAGATGATTTTGAGAGATAACAAATAAAAATTGTTCAAATAGAGAAAAAGTATGTTATAATAATTAACTAACTAGGGAGGTTTATAATGAATCGTTTAGAATTTAATGAGGTTATGAAAGCTGTTGGTATAAATAATCCTTTGTCAGTAGCTGAAGGAAGATATGGTACAAGAGAAGAAGTACATTATTGGAATAATCTCGCAATATGTTTTGGTGGTAGTTATTATACAATAGTTAATGGTAGAATCCCGCTAGAAGTTGCAAATATTATTTATCAAAAATATCCTGGTAATCCTTATAATATTAGAGTAGACGGAGGATGTAGTGATTGGAATCCAATTGATTGGGCTACAGATGAGAAATATGAAAAAGACATTCAAAAATATGTGGAAGAACATCTTGGTACTGATGAGTATTTATCAAAATGTAAAAATGCTGAAAGAAATTTTAAAAGAAGGAAAAATATTGATGATAAATATTTAAAAACCTATCATATTGATTCAAAAGAAGGACTATTAATCTTTTTAACTGAAATGAAAGATTATTTCTTGAGAAAAAATCATTTACCTGAAACTGAAGTTCAAAAGTATGATGAATTAATAGCAAAGATTACTTCTGAAATTTTAAAAAAGGTAAATCCTTATATTTCTGCATATGACTGGATGCAAGATGATAAAGAAAATAAAAACAATTATAATTCTTCAGTTGAGAGAGATAATAAAACAAAATTGGGACAAATCTTTAGAGAGGCTGTTTTAGATTTTGATAAAGCTGTTAATCCTTTTCTTAATGACGATATTGAACTTGATGAGATTAGTAATTATTTAAAGAATATTAAAATTAATGCTAACACATATAACTCTGAACATGGCAAATATAGACAAGGTTGTTGTAGTTTAGAAATAACTGATATTAGTACAGGAAATAAAACAACCTATTATAGAAGCCCAGATGGTTTTTCATTTCAATTATCTTACAAATTAGGTGAAGAAAAATATTTACAGGTTTTACATTATTATTCCACTAGAGGCAATTATGAATCAGATAAGGGTGAAGTTGTAGCAATTTATTATTGCGGAGATAATGTTGAAAATAAAATTGATATAAGATTAAATATTACTAATGGTAAAGCTGGAGCAACTTATGACGATAAAACACCTGCTACTCCAGAACAAATTGCTTTTGTTTATGATGAATTATTAAAAGCAACTGGTTATGCCTCAAGTATAACAATTGAAAATATGAAGAAAAAAGCAAATGCTAAACAATTAGTATTAAATAATAATTAAATTAAATGATTATAGTACCAATATGTAATTTACTCGGACTAAATTGTTCGAGTTTTATTATATTAAAAATATGATATATTATATTTGTGAATGAGTTATCTCGTGAAGAATTAATAATGTATTGGCAATGTAAGTATATTTTATCTATATGAGCATTTATTTCACCTGGGGTACTATCATTTTCTATTTATAAAAGAATAACTACGAGTGAATTTTTTTAATTATTATAAGAAACAAAGCTATGGTATAATAGATTACATTGGTTTGGAGGGCAATATGTCTAAAATTAGTAATGTATTAACTATGCTTGAATATTTAAGTTCAGGCAGAAAATATAGCATATCTGAATTATCTGAAAAATTAGAAGTTAGTCCTAGAATGATTCGAGTATATAAAGATGAAATAGAAAAAGCAGGTATTTATATAGATACAATTAAAGGCCCATATGGTGGCTATGTATTAAATCAAAATATAAATGTTCCAAAAAGATTTATAACACCAAATGCTATTAATATTAAAAACAAAGAATTTTATAATTTAGTTAATAAAGCAATCAAAGAAAAAAGAAAGTGTTATATAGAATATTATTCTAAAGATAAAAAAGAGATTTCTGCAAGAACTATTCATCCTTACGATTTAATATTACTTGGATCAGAATGGGGAGTCGCTGCATATTGTGAGAAAAAACAAGAGATAAGACATTTTTATATCAATCGCATTAAAGAAATAAAATTATTAGAAAATTTTTATAAATGACATATATATTTCCTCTTCTTTTGTTAATATGTAATTAGCAAGGGAGAGGTTTTATAATGATTAAACATATACATACTGAACCTACAGAATTAAATTTTTCTAAACTAAAGATGCGAATAATGCAGGTTAATGATCCATGTTTAGGTAAATATAATGATATAAGAGAAATGCTATATGAATTAACCATAGATAATAAACCAACATTAATTATGGCAACTGGAGGTTCTAGAGTAATAGCATGTTATTTACAATTAATTATTGAGAGATTAGGATTAACTGGAATTATTTGTGAAGTAATTGAACCAAGAGATTACTTTTATAAAGCAAATAGAAATATGTTTTCTAATTTAATTGCAATTTCTGCTAGTGGAAATACTAATGGAATTAGCGAAGCATTATTAGATTTTAAGGGAAATAAATATTTAATTACCGAAAATGTAAAAGAATCTAATTATCAAGTGGTATCTTGGGGTAATGAACTTTATGATAGAGAAAAGAGTTTTATATCATTAGCTACTAGTTTGGGGCCAATATCATTGCTTCTTGATTCTACTACTTCACTAAATCTAGAATTAAGTTCAAATGAAATAAAAAGAATAAATGATAAAATAAAAGAATTATTATTAAGAAGTAAAGAAAAAATAAATAAATTAAAGGTAGATTTTAAAGATACTTCATTAATTCAAATAATGAGTGGATATGAAACAAAATCTTCTGCGAGCGTTCTAGAATCTAATTTAACTGAAGTCGGATTAGCACCAGCAGTAATTCATGATAAAGGTTCATATTGTCATGGAAGAAGTAATTTGTTATTTCAATATCCAAATAGTAGAATAATTTATCTATCACATGGTTTAAAAGAATTAGATGATTTATTAATTGATTCTATTAATGGTGAATATTCAAATATATCTGTTTTTGATACAAATGATTTAAGTGATAACATATTTTGGAAAGAATATTATTTGATTTTGCAAATGTATTTCTTATCTAAAAAAATAGCTGAAGATAAGAATATAGATTTAACACAACCAGAATATGATCCAACTTTGGTAAAGAAATTATATATATTTAAAGGAGAGATGTAATATAGAAAATTTAACTTATATAACTGGTAATTATGGTAAATATGTTTCAGTAAAAGAAAAATTTGAAAATGCTGGGATTACTATTGATTATTTTAAATGTGATTTAGATGAGCCAGATGTTAATGATATTAAATTTATATCTAAAGAAAAAGCAAGGCAAGCATACGAGAAATTAGGCAGTCCTGTATTTGTTGCTGACTCAGGTTTCTATATAGAACATTATCCTAATAATCCAGGATATCCAGGTGCCTTTGTAAAAAGAAGTGGTGTTAGTTCTAATGTAAGTGAACTTTTAGAAATAATGAAAGATGTAACAGATAGAAGTTGCTATTTTCTAGATTGTCTTACTTTCTTTGATGGAAATGAATATTATCAATTTTTTGGAATAAGTAAAGGATCTTTATCAAATGAATTACGAGGACATGAAAATAAACGAGCAAAATCAAATCTATGGTATGTATTTGTACCAGATAATTGTATTAAAACACTAGCAGAAATGACTGATGAGGAAAGAAATAATAGACCTGATAATAGAACAAGTGCAACAGATGAATTTATCAAGTGGTATAAACTAAATTACAAAAATGCAAAAAAATTAACTAAAAATAAATAATACCTATGGTAAAATGTATTTAGTGATTAGTTGTTTATCAACTATTCCTAAGGTTTCGGATATACTATATCTCCGTACCAATATAGAAATAACTCGAACTATTATGGTTCGAGTTTTATTTTGAAAAAATGTTTTTGAAAGATAAATAATTATGGTATAATACCTATTAGTGGAGGGTTTGAATATGTTTTATTTTAGAAAAGATGACGAAGTAATTGAAAAATATCAAGTTAGTTTTGATAAAGAAGAAATCGAAAAATTAAAAAAGAAAATTATAAATAATTGTAGTTTTATAAAACATGAAGAGTATGAAAGTGATTATTCACCAAGATTTACTGATGAAA
>JAFRAK010000040.1 GCA_017405445.1 Bacilli bacterium
TCTACAAGACAGAAACATAGCATCCATTCTCGTTACATTAGAAGTATCAAAACCAGTCAAATCTAAACTTGATAAACACTACAGTCATCAAACATAGCAGTCATATTTGTTACATTAGAGGTATCAAATTCAGTCACATCAATATCAGTTAGACTACTACAACCCGCAAACATACCACTCATACTAGTTACATTTGTTGTATCAAAACTGCTTGTATCTATACTTGTTGTTTTACTATTACTAAACATATAACTCATAGAAACAATTGGTTTATCATTAATAGAAGTGCATAATATTGTAGTTACTGGATCTGTTGAAGAAGCATCTGATAAACGTACTCCCCAGCCATCATTTTCTATATTTTGCCATTCATATGAACTAGTAGAACTATTATATCCATATTCTTGCATATACCGATATGTATATTGTCCATTTGTATATTCTGCTCCTGGGGTAAGTTCCCCATCATAAGTACATGGATTTGGAGTCACATATCCAATTATAATATTAGATTCTAATTCAATTTTATATTCTTCTAATGCGAAAACAGAGAATGGTATTAAGAATAAAGATAATAATAAATAAGTTCTAATTTTATTAATATTTAATTTCATAAATCCTATTGTTACAAATAAGATAATGAATAAAATTGTTAGAAAGAAACTTCCTGTTTCTGGATTAATCAAATGATGTTCTTTTAATTCATATATTAATTTTGAAGAAGAATCATATTTACCAGCTTTAAATAGAGTTCTATCTACTTCATTTTTATATGTAACAATCAAAGTAAATTTCTTTTGATGATTTTTTTCAATAAGATTAGAATTTCCTTCTCCTATTATTTCATATTCTACTGTAGTATTACTATTTATTAAGTTATTAGGATCTAATTGATAATCTTTTGAAGTATTATTTTTTACCGTAAATTGATATTCTACAGAGTCTCCCACTTCATACATTTTTAAGTCTAAGACTATTTTATTATTTATAATTTCTGCATCATTTAATACTTCTGTATACCCAGTAGTTTTCTTTAATACTAGGTCTTTTAAAGAAACATCTTCTTTTGCATATACCATAAAAGGAATAAAGAATACAATTAAAAAAAATAATATTTTCTTCATAGTATCACATCCTATTCTTATTATATCAAAGAATAAGAATGACATAATAAAAATTAGAAGTGAAAAATGTAAACTATACAAAAAAAGATTGAAATTATTTCAATCTTTGTAATGCCTTCATTAAACCTATTTTACCATAGGGATAAGTAAGAGAACCCTGCATATAAGCAATATATGGTTCACGAAGAGGTCCATCACAAGATAGTTCGATAGAAGAACCTTGTGTAAAAGATCCACTTGCCATAATAATTTTATCTTGATATCCAGGCATATCACTTGGTTCTACTAATGCATTAGAATCAATCGCAGATCCTTCTTGAATACCTCTAGTAAATTCTATTAAATCTTCTTGATTTCCAAAAACAATATTTTGAACAATATCTGCTCTTTCCTCATCAAATCTTGGTTCTACTTGATATCCTAATTGTTCTAGTACTTTACTTGTTAGAACAGCTGTTTTTAAAGCAGATGCAACTACACTAGGAGCAAAATAAAGTCCTTGTAGAATTTGCTTATTTGCTCCTAGACTAGGTCCTACTTCTCTTCCTTCTCCTGGAAGTGTTAATCGTTCTCCACAAAGTTCGATTAAATCATGTCTACCCGCAATATAAGCACCATTAGATGCAATTCCTCCACCTAAGTTCTTTATAAGAGATCCTACCATAATATCTGCACCAACTTCAACTGGTTCTTTTGAAGAAACAAATTCACAATAACAATTATCAACCATAATAATAATATTTGAATCAATAGATTTAATAAGACTTATTACTTTCTCAAGTTTTTCAATGGAAATACTTTTTCTAGTAGAATAACCTTTACTTCTTTGAATCTCTATTACTTTTACTTTATGATTATAAAGATAATCTCTAATTGCTTCATAATCAAAATCATCATTTACTAAATCAATTTGATCATATTTTACTCCAAAACTTTTTAAAGAACTTGGATTTTCTTTAATTCCAATCACTTCATCTAAAGTATCATATGGTTTTCCACTGATACTTAATAATAAATCTTCTGGACGAAGTAAGGCAAAAAAGCAAACATTTAAAGCATGAGATCCTGAAATAAATTGATTTCTAACTAATGCGTCTTCACAATGAAAAATATCTTTAAAAACCT
The DNA here is from genome assembly GCA_017405445.1 of Bacilli bacterium. GTDB lineage: Bacteria > Bacillota_I > Bacilli_A > RF39 > UBA660 > UBA3789. The sequence goes on from JAFRAK010000040.1 coordinate 2,250, forward strand.
TCTCTATCTTGTCTCTTCCTAGATCATTATAACCATATCCTGTTGTTTCATAAAAACAAGATTCTGTAATTTCATTTTTTTGAAAAGCATGAAGTACTCTCATACTATTTAATTCACACATTTTATCAATAGTTTGAAAAACAGGAAGACATTCTTTTTCACAATCTTCTATTAAAGAATAAACCTCTTCTTTTATTCCTAATTCTTGTATCATAATATCCTCCTATCCATTATTCTTTCCACCATCTACACGAATAATGGTATCATTAATATAATCTGCCTTAGAAGAAGCTAAAAAAACAACTACTTTACTAATTTCTTCTACATCTGCAAATCTTCCTAGTAATATTTTCTTCTTTTCTTCATTAATTTGATCAATACTTAAATTCTTATTCATAGAAGTCTTTACCCATCCAGGACATACACAATTAACATTGATATGAGGAGCAAATTCCTTCGCAAAATTATGAGTTAAAGAAATAACTCCTGCTTTAGAAGCATCATAATCACAACTTTCTGGATAAAAGGTATCAATTGCATTGGTAGAAGAAATATTAATAATCTTTCCTTTCTTAGACTCTAACATCACTTTTCCTACATATTTACTACATAGATAAGTACCAATTAAATTAACATCTAATACTCTTCTAAATTCTTTAATATTTTTATCCATTAATAAACTATCACGACATACTCCTGCATTATTCACTAAAATATCAATTCCTCCAAAATGATCTACTACTTCATCTACCATTTTAGATACTTCTTCTTCATTAGAAACATCACATTTAATACTCATAACATCTACTTTATATTTTTCTTTTATTTCTTCTTCTAATTTCTTTGCTTCAGCCTCATGATGACAATAGTTAATAACTACAGAAACCCCTAATTTTGCAAATTCTTCTATACAACTAGCACCAATTCCTCGATTACTACCAGTTACTAACGCTACTATTCTTTTCATAAACACAACTCCATTAATTCAAATTTGAAAGATTATTATACTCTATAAAACTTTCTAAGTCATCTATTTTCTCTATATTTACTAATATTGTATCTGCTTTTCCTTCTTTTACAGAAATAATTGTAGGAACAACAATATCTCTTTTACTAATATCTAATTTCTTAAGAATTGTTTCAAATCTTTTATCATTAGTATATAAGACATCATAGGAAATCCTATTAGTATTTAATGTATTTTTAATACTTCTACAATTAAGACAAGAATAATCTTGTACCAAAAGAATGATATTATCTTTTTGATTAATTCTTTTTTCAATAGAAGAATCCCCTCCTCCAAACTTATTAATTAAAAAATAAGTAAAAGGAATTAAAAATATAATTGCTATAACAATAACAAAAGATATTTTACTTAATAAATTTCTTAAATCTTCATCCATAAATACTCCTATTATTCCCTACCTAGAATCTTCTTTTATATTATAACACAAAAAAATAAGATTGTCTTTTGACAATCTTATTTCACTTTTTTAACATCAATATAAGCCTCTTCATCATTTAACTTATATTTATTCTTTAGACTAACATCTTTTATTAATTCGTCTCCTAATACTTCTCCCATAATATAGTCTTTATATAACTTGAACATCTCATCAATTTTATCTGTTCCATTATAATAAACTTTAATATGATCTGTAATAACAAAATCTTTTTCTTTTCTTAATGCTTGAACATTACGAACAAATTCTCTAGCTAGTCCTTCTAATATTAATTCTTCAGTAAGTTCTGTATCTAATACAACAATTGTTTTATTATTAGATGTTGAAGCATAACCTTCTTTTTGTTTAATAGAAATTAATGTATTCTCATTATTTAATTCAAAGTCTTCTCCATCTAATTGAACAGTAAGTCCTTCTGTAGAAACTTTAGAAATTTCATTACTTGTTAATTTAGAAAGAACTGCTTGTAATTCTTTCATCTTAGGTCCTAATGTCTTACCAAGTACTTGGAAATCTGGTTTAATTTGATATTCTAAGTATTCCGTCATATCATCATTATATTGTACTTCTTTAACATTTAATTCTTCTTTAATAATATCAAGTAAATCACCAACAATTACTTCATCAGACTTAGGTAAGATTAATTTAGAAATTGGTTGTCTAACTTTAATATTAGCTTCTTCTCTTGCAAATCTTCCTAAAGAACAAATATCTCTTACTAAATCCATTCTCTCTTCAACTACTTCATCAATTAATGTCTCATCTACTTGAGGGAAATCTGCTAAATGAACGGATTCTTCATTTGTTAATTTTTGGTAGATTTCTTCTGTCATAAATGGAGTCATTGGAGCACATAATTTACATAATGCAACTAATACTTCATAAGTAGTTAAATAAACGGATTTTTTACTATCTGTAAGTTCTGAATCCCAGAATCTTCTACGATTACTTCTAATATACCAATTTGATAAATCATCATTTAAGAATGGAACAATTAACTTAGCAGCTTTATTTAAATCATATTCTTGATATGCGTCTGTAACTCCTTTAATCAATCTATTTAATTTAGAGATTAACCATCTATCAATTAATTCACGTTTTTCAACAGGAATACTATATTCTCTTGGATCAATTTGATCAGCATTGGCATACATTTCAAAGAAAGAATAAGCATTCTTAAAGGTTGAAATATATTTAGAATAAATCTCTTTTAATCCTTCTACATCAAATTTTAATGGAGTCCATACAGGTGATGCATGTAAGATGTAGAATCTAACAGTATCTGCTCCATATTCTTCCATAATTTCAAATGGAGAAATAGCATTTCCTCTAGATTTATGCATCTTTTGTCCATATTTATCAAGTAATAAGTCATTAACTAAAACATTTTTATAAGGACTCTTACCTGTAACAAATACAGATACAACAATTAAAGAATAGAACCATCCTCTAGTCTGATCAATTCCCTCACAAATAAAGTCTGCAGGATATTGTTCTTCAAATAATTCTTTATTTTCAAATGGATAATGATATTGAGCAAAAGGCATAGCTCCACTATCAAACCAACAGTCAATAACATCTTTAATTCTTTCCATTTTCTTTCCACAATGTGGACAAGTAATATGAACATCATCTACAAATGGTCTATGTAATTCAATTGTCTCATCTATTTTTTCAACTGCTTTTTCTACTAATTCTTTACGAGAACCAATCATTTCTTCATAACCACATTCACATCTCCATAAAGGAATTGGAGTTCCCCAATAACGATTTCTAGAAATAGCCCAATCATTCATATTTTCTAACCAGTTTCCAAAACGTTTTTCTCCAACATAATCTGGATACCAATTAACTTTATTATTTTCTGCGATAATTTCATCTTTTTTCGCAGTAGTTTTAATATATAAAGATGGTTTTGAATAATAAACAAGTGGTGTTTTGCATCTCCAACAATGTGGATAATCATGGTTCATTTTTTGTTTCTTAAACAATTTATCATTTTCAGATAGATATTTAATAATTTCTATTTCTAATTCTGGATCAACAACAAGTCTACCTTTCCAAGGTCCTTCTGTAAAACATCCATCTTCTCCTACTGGATTTAACATAGCCAAATCATATCTTAATCCTGTTTCATAGTCATCTTGTCCAAAAGCAGGAGCTGTATGAACGATACCAGTACCATCTTCCATTGTTACATAATCAGCACAACATACAATAAATGCTTTCTTATTTTCAGGTACTTTTAAAATTGGAATTAATTGTTCATACTCACGATTTTCTAAATCTTTTCCTTTATATTCTTCAACAATTTCAATATTATCTCCAAGTACCTTATTTGCTAATGCTTTTGCAACAATAAAATTGTATCCTTTTGATAAACATTTAACATAAGTTTCTTTAGGATTAACTGTTAAAGCAACATTAGAAAGTAATGTCCAAGGAGTTGTAGTCCATGCTAAATAATAAGTATTTTCTTCATCCTTAGCTTTAAATGGCACAATAACTGTATTAACTGGAATTTCTTTATATCCTTGAGCAACTTCATGTGAAGCAAGTCCAGTACCACATCTTGGACACCAAGGTACGATTTTTAATCCATCATAAATATATCCTTCATCAAAGATTTTCTTTAAAATCCACCATTCTGTCTCAATATAATTATTATCATATGTAACATATGGATTTTCTAAATCAATGAATTGTCCCATTTCTCTTGTAAATTTCGTAAAGTATTTTTCATTCTTCCAAACACTTTCTCTACATTTTTGGTTAAATTCTTTGATACCATATTTTTCAATATCACCCTTACCATTAAATCCTAATTCTTTTTCAACTTGAACTTCTACTGGTAAACCATGAGTATCCCATCCTACTTTACGTACAACACGATATCCTTGCATTGTCTTATACTTACAAACAGTATCTTTTAATAATTTTGCCATCATATGATGAATTCCAGGCATACCATTAGCAGTAGCAGGACCATCATGGAATACAAAATTTTCACATCCTTTACGATTTGTAATTGTCTTTTCAAATATTTTATTTTTATCCCAATAATCACTATATTTTTGTTCTACTTCGTTGATTGTTCCTTGTTCTAATTTTTTAAATTTCATAAATACCACTCCCTCTACATAAATACAACATAAGTATAATAAATAACAAACATTAATAGAAATATAATTCCTTCTACTTTAGAAATCTTATAATCATCAAATGAAAACATAAACAACAGAATAGAAGCAATTACCATCACTAATAAATCTAAATAACTAAATACAACAATTGAAATTCCTCCAAATATCGCAACAGGTACACCTACAACCATACCAATATTAAAAATATTACTTCCAACAACATTTCCAATCGCTATATCATATTCTCCTTTTTTAGTAGCTGTAACACTAGTTACTAACTCTGGTAAAGATGTTCCAAATGCAATAATCGTAAGAGAAATCATTCTTTCTGTAACTCCTAGTGCTTCAGCAATTGCGACAGAACTATCTACAACGAAATGACTGCCTAAAATGATTCCTATTATTCCTACGATAGAATATAGAATAGATTTTTTCATAGGAAGTATTACTACATCAGGTTCATTCTCTACTTTATTTCTAGTCATTGCAATCAAATAATAAATAAATACTCCAAAGAATAATACAAGTATGAGTCCATCTCCTCTAGTAAAAGAATTCATCAAACTTTTATCAAATAGTTGATCTGATAATAATACTGCAAATGCTATAGTTATCATCATTGTAATCGGTAATTCTTTTTTTACTGTATTATTTTTTACAGATAGAGAATGAAATAAAGCTGAAATACCTAATATCAAAAAGATATTTAATATATTACTACCAATAACATTTCCAAGAACTAAATCAACATTCCCAGAAATTAGAGATTTTACACTGACAGCAAATTCTGGTGCACTGGTACCAAAAGCAACAATTGTAAGACCAATCAACATCTTAGATACTTTAAAATTACCTGCTATTCCACAAGCACCATCTACAAAGAAATCTGCTCCTTTAATTAATACAACAAACCCCACTATTAATAATAAAATATGTATTATCATACAACCTCCTTTTTAATTCTATGAATAATAATAAAAAAAAGAATGATTCATCCAAAGGACGAATCATTCGTGGTACCACCTTTATTTATAAGTAAAACTTATCTCAAAAACTATAACGCGTTACCGTATTTATCTTATCCATAAATCGCAACTTGAAAGTGATCCAAATAATATCTAATTATCTATTTTCACCAAACATAGACTCTCTAAAAATATCAATATTATTCCGTCTTTCGCAAATGCTTTCTCGAATAATATACCACATCTTAGAAGGAAAAACAACAATAATATGATTATTTTTATCCTTGATAAGTAACAGTATAATTCTTATTATCTGATATACAATTACTACTCCAAGAAGAAACAAACAATTCTTTATCATCATATTTAATACTAATAGCACCTATCATTTCTTCAGAAGAGAATTTATATGCAGTTTTTGTCCAAGTACATTCTTTTTCCCCTATTTGACAACTACCATCACGATTAAGTGTCAAATCTCCATAAGAATTACCATTATCTTTATATTTACCATAATGTAATAAAACACCATTTAAATCAAATATTTCTTTCTTTTGTTCTTCTAATTCTTTGGCCTTATTAGCTTCCTCTTCTACCTTTTTCTTTTCTTCTAAAACAGAAGAATAAGAACTACGAATACTATCTATTGTTATAGAATTCTTTGTAAATAATACTTCTTGATTAATCTCATTTTCTTTTAAAGTTTCTATTTTAAAATCTTTATCAAATGGATAATGAATAAATTTATCAATAATTGAAACCTCTTCAATAGTCTTAGTAACAGAATAATAAGAGTTAATGAAGTCATTCTTCTTTAGAATGGTCTTCTGAGTCTTAATTAATGCAACAGTACCTTGACTTTCAGCATACCAATAGCAACGATTCTCATCAGGAGAAAAAGCATATCCCAAAGAATCTTTCGCATCCATTTCAAAAGAACGATCATAGTATACATCTTCATCTATTTCAAATTGGAGTAAATATTTTTTTTCAATTCCTTCAACATAACCAACTAATTCCATCTGTTCATCAGAATCAATATCCATTATAAGGAAAGATACATCTCCTTCTGTAGTTTCCTTTAAAGCATTGGATACCTCTTTTGAGAAATCTCCACTTTGAATACTATTTTCCAAAATATCAATATAAGTGAGTGTCTGATCTATTTCACGATTTTGCACTTTACGATTCGCATTATTAGGAGAAAAACGAATCACAAAAAAAGAAATAGAAAATACTACCATAAAAGCAGCCAATCCAGCAATAATAGCCATATTCTTTTTACGAGTCTTTTTCTCTACCTCAATTACTTCTTGAATAACTGGTGGATCAGCTGATTCAAAAATATCAATATTACTACAAGCAAATGGATCAATCTCAATAGTATTGGAAGATACAACTTCTTCGACTTGTTGAGGATTTACTGGTTGTGGTACTGGTTGCTGTGGAACTACTTGTTGTGGAATTACTTGTTGTGGAATTACTTGTTGCGGTACTGGTTGCTGTACTTGTCCATAATACTGCTGTTGTACTTGCTCTCCATATATTGGTTGCTGTACATATTGTGCCTGTGATTGGTAATACATGGGTTGCTGCTGAGGTTGTTGATAATATTGTTGTTGATTATATAGTTGTTGTTGCTGACTATTTTGATAATCTTGATTATTATTATCCATAACTCCTCCATAAATGAAAAGTAGACACATTGTCTACTAATCATTAAGTTTTAAACGTTTTAACTCTTCTTCAACATCTTTATGTTTCTGAATTATTTCTATCACTTCATTTTTTATTCGAAGTAATTCTTTTCTTTTTTCTTCAACTTCTTCTGCTTGAATTAAAGCTTCATTCACAATTTGTGAAGCCATCTCTTTTGCATGATTAACAATTTGATTACTACTTTCTTCTTTTTCATTTTGTAATTTTATAATAGTATCATTTTGCTCTTTTATTTTGTTAACTGCAGAATCTAATTCTTGTAATACATAGGAAGCAAATGAATTAACATCTTCCTTGTTATAGCCATTTTTTTCCAAGCGAAAACTTTTCATAAAACCACCCTGACAATAAATAATAAAAACTATTTATTAAAAGAAATCATCATCGCTATCATTATCTTTTCCTTCAGACTCTTCTTTCTTTCCATGACTAGTCTTAGAAGGATTATTATCATCCGTTATTTTTCCGTCAACTTTTACATTATTAGGAGTACATAGGAAAATACCTCCTCCTAATTTTTGAATATCTCCTCCAATAGCATAAATAGTTCCATATAAGAAATCAACGATTCTCTTTGCTTGATCTGGAGTAACTCTCTTCAAATTAACCACAACAGCATTTCTATTTTTTAAATAGTCTGCAATTTGTTGACTTTCAGAATAAGCGCGAGGTTCTAAAAGCATCATTTTAGATCCAGCTATCCCGTTTTGCTCATGATAATCTTCTTTTGAAGTAGTATAGTAATTATCATCTTCTAATTTTTCATCATCTTCGTCATTACTACCACCACCACCGAAAAAGCGATTTAGTTTATCTTTAACATTACTTTTTTCTTTCATAGATATCCTCCAATATATTATTATATATTACTTTAATTCATTGTAACACATTTTTAAAAGAAGAAAAAGAAATATTTATGAAAATCCCTTTATCTTCTACGATTTTACTATCCAACAGGTGTCAACATCATTGGATTAACAGCTTGAGTCTCTGCTGAATTCTGTAAAAACTGAGCTTGTGGTACTGGCTGTGATTGTTGTTGATTTGCTTGAATAATTTGTTGTGTAACATTATTTGGATCTGCAACCTGTGGTGCAGGTGCAGCTGGTACTGCAACATTAGCTTGAGGTGCAGCTATCTGCTGTGGTGCAACAACCTGAGGTTGTGCTGCAACAGGAGCAGCAGTATTAGCCTGAGGTGCTGGCGTATCATTAGATTCCGTATACCAAACCTTCTCCAAGTTAACGTTGTTAGAAAGAGGTCTTGGATTAGGAAGATCAATATACATTGTCGTTGGAACCTTAAAAGCACTACCAAAAGCAATACAGTTACCAGGCTTTAAGTTCTTTAATTGTAAAACAATTTCTTGTGATACAAATGGAACCATTTCTTTTATATATTGTAAGTCTACAGGGTGCATTGTTCTTAAAATAATAAAGTTAATACACTGTGATACACAAGTATCTGACAATTCACTCGGTCTCTGAGTAATTAATCCCAAGAACATACCATACTTACGTCCTTCCTTAGCAATACGTTCGAATATATTATATCCTAATAATTCAATATCACTATCGTGTTGAACATAACGGTGAGCCTCTTCAATAATAATGTGAAAAGCTCTACTTCCTCTTGGCTTAATCAAACTAGACTTAATAAATAACATTCTAGAAATAATCTTAGTAATAACTTTTGCAATACGATCATCTACATAGTTGATATTAAAGTTAACAATCTGAACCCTTCCACCAGTATTAGGATCTGTAACTAAACTATCAATATATTCATCTCTTGTAACATACTTTGGATAAGTAAAATAGTGTCTATTATCACCAGTTGCTAAAGTATGAAGACGAACACTCATAACATTAGCATTATCAAATACTTTATTACTCTTTAAAATACCTTCATTAATAAGTGCAAAGTCCATAGCAAGTTCCAAATCATTTAATGTGTAATATGGATTAGAATCAGACTCATCAATCATAACATCTTCTAAAATATATCCACGAATAAATTCAACAACAAGTTCCATTTCCTGCATTTTACCAGTTTTATCAACGAACAAACATTGTTTAAACGTACGAGTATAACCAGGTTGAACTATTTGACTTTCCAAATTTAATGTTGGTGTATTAAATTTAGTCATAACACCAATAACTTGGTCACGAATCTTAGTAGAATCATCTCCACTAAGCATAATATCTTGAACTGCTCTCGCAATAATATCGTTTTTACGGCGAATAACATTTTCTGATGTACCAGTTAAAATACGAACTAGTTTTAATGTCTTTTCAATAATTGGTAATTGAGATGGTGAATTAGCATCTAATAATAAAGCCAAATCATCAACATCAAGTAACCAAATAGGAATTCTCAATATTTCACAATCAGGATCAATAACATTAGTAGTATATGCTTTATAACCTAATTTTGAGTTAACATCATGTAATCCAGAAAATGCATGAGTATACTCACCATAAGCATCGAAAAAGAACAATCCTGCATTAATAGGTGGTGTTGGACTACTAGTAAATAATTTTTGTAAAATAGAAGCTACTGTACAACTCTTACCAGCTCCAGTATTTCCTAATACAGAAAAGTGGCTATTAAAAAATTCATTGATTGGAACATTTATTTTATATCCTTCATAAACATTACTAGTACCAAAATTAGTATATCCTAGAGATGTTTCTTGCTTACCAAAAATAAGTTCCAATTCACTCATTTCAACTAAACGAACTTTAGATTTAAATGCTGGCTTAACATTTCCACCAGGAATAAAATTATCTCCATTGATTTCACCAACAAGATTTGCATATAGATACACTTTATCTGCATTAACAATCTCTGCAACTTTCTTACGATCTGTACCATCATCAAAAACAACATGTAATCCCACCAAATTGGGTTGTTCTGTAATATCAATATCTAATTTAACCTTGACCTGGTTATCTAGTATCTCATCAATTTTTCCTAGCACAAAATCACCCTCTATTATCATTAATAGTATATCAAAAAACACCAAAAAATAAAAGAAAACTTTTAAAGAAAAATAAAAAATTGTCTAAAAGACAATTAATTTACTAATCTTTAATATAAATTGCTCCTGAAGCATTATCTCTTCCAGGATATGGTAATACATATTTTGATATTCTTTTTCTTTTTAAACGATATGGTATTCTTAATTTTTGATCAACATGAACTGCTTCATAAATAATCTTAGAAAGAATATCTTTTTTAGAAGAAGTATCAATAAGTTTTTTAATCTTTCGATCGGTGATCATATCAGTAACACCATCAGAGAATAATAAAATCATCTCATAATCATTAAATATTACATCACTAACAATGTTACACATCGAATAATCTATCCCAATACAAGAAGTAATAATACTATTATTGTAGAGATAACGTAAATCATCTTTATGAACTGCTCCATATTTATAATAAAACCAAACATCTGAAGCATCCTCAGTAATTTGCATTAACTTCTTATTTCGATAAACATAAATCCTAGAATCACCAACATTCATAATTAACGTTTTATATTCATTAATTAAAGCAAGAGAAAGAGTCGTACCTAATACATTTTGTCCATATTTCTGTATTAAAGAATCATTCACCTTTTCAATTAACTCTCTTAATTGATATTCTGCTTTATCAATGTTAGTCAAAGTTGAAACACTACGCCCTAAAAACCATTGTTCTATCGCTTTAGAAATTGTACTAGCTGCAATTTCTCCATAGTCTTTTCCACCCATTCCATCGGCAACCAAAAGAAGGATAAGTTTCTTATCCTTAGGATGTACAAGAGATAATGCTACATCTTCATTATTCTTACGTACTAAACCAATATCTGTTTTATTTTGTACAATTTTCATAGTTATCGACCTGTAAATATTATAACACTATAAATGTCAAATCAAAAGAAAAGAATGTTAATTTACGTAAACAACATTCTTACTTCTTAGAATTCACAATTACTTGGTGTTCTAGGATATGGAATAACATCTCTTATATTTTCAACTCCAGTAAGATACATGATTAATCTTTCAAATCCCATACCAAAACCAGAATGAACGCATCCTCCATATTCTCTAAGTTTTAGATACCACCACAAATCTTCTTTACCCATATGTAAATCATCCATGCGCTTTTCTAAAACATCAAGTCTTTCTTCTCTTTGGGATCCACCCATCAATTCTCCACTACCTGGAACTAACAAGTCTACTGCCGCAACAGTTTCTTGATCATCATTTAATCTCATATAGAAAGCTTTAATATCTTTTGGCCAATTATAAACAAATACTGGGCAATTAAATTTTTCTTCTGTTAGATATTTTTCATGTTCACGAGCTAAATCTTCTCCATATTTTGGCTCAAATTCAAACTTTTTACCAGATTCAATTAAGTATTTAATCGCATCATGATGTGTAATTCTAACAGCTTTACTATTTACTAATTTTTCTAGTTTTTCAATTAATCCTTTTTCAACAAAACTATCTAAGAATACTAATTCTTCATGACAATTTTTTAAGATATAATCAACAACATATTTTAACATTTCTTCCATAATATCCATATCTTGTTCAAGATCACAGAATGATATTTCTGGTTCAATCATCCAAAATTCATTTGCATGAGTTTTAGTATTAGAATTTTCTGCTCGAAAAGTAGGTCCAAATGTATAAGTCTTTTTATAAGCTAAAGCAAAAGTCTCAGCTTGTAATTGTCCTGATACTGTTAAAGATGCTTTCTTTCCAAAGAAATCTTTTGAATAATCTACATTTCCTTTAATCTTATCTAAATCCAAAGTTGTTACTTGAAACATTTCTCCTGCTCCTTCAGCATCAGCAGCTGTAATTAATGGAGCATGAAAATACACATAATCTCTTTCTTGGAAATAATTATGGATTGCATAAGCAGCTTTACTTCTAATTCTAAATACTGCTTGAAACAAGTTTGTTCTAGGTCTTAAATAAGCTTGTTCTCTTAAAAACTCTCTTGAATGAGGTTTTGGTTGAATTGGATAATCCTCAGGACAATCTCCTAATAATTGAATATCAGTTGCATGTACTTCAAATGTTTGTCCTTCTTTTGGAGATTCTACTACTTCTCCTTCTACACGAATCGAAGATCCAATATGAAATTTTTGAATATCATCAAAATTTTTTAAATCTTTTTCATATACAACTTGTACTTGTGTAAAAAATGTCCCATCAGAAAAAGAGATAAAACCAAATTCTTTTTGTTTTCTATGATTTCTAATCCATCCTTCTAAAACAACTTTTTTTCCTAAGTACTCTTTTGTATGAATAAATAATTCTTTTGTATCCATAAATCCTCCTTAATCTACATAATAATAGTTGCCATCCATAGTCGCAACTAATTCTTCTTGATCATTATAAATATCTACTCTTAAAAAACAAGTCTTTTTTCCATCTTTTATCATCGTTGCCTTTGCAAGTAAATAACTTCCCTTAGCTGGTTTTAAATAACTAATCGTACTAGATAGTGTAACAGCTTTTTTATTAACAGAACCAGGAATAACTCCCATTGCTGTATCTCCAAGTCCAAAAATGAATCCTCCATGAACAATTCCAAATGGGTTCATCGAAGTATCTTCAATAAGTGCTTTCAATACACAACTTTTTCCTTCATCTACACTAACAAGTTCCATATGGTTATTTCCCATAAAACCCTCATGAAATACATCCATTTTTTGACCTCCATATGAAGTATTATATCACTTTTTTTAAAATAAACCACTATAATACTTTAAAGCAAGCACTTTTGTTGCCGCATCATTGATTCTTTCTTCTTTTACTACACCATTTTGAACAGATTTTAACAACTCATAATACATTGAAATAAAATCACTTGTAATAATCATATCATTTCCAGCATTTACTGCCATAGTAGCAGCATTTCCATCACTAACATACTGTGACACTGCATCCATTGCTAAATCATCTGTAATCGCAATCCCAGTAAATCCTAATCGATCTCTTAATTCTAATACAACTTTTTGACTAAGCGAAGAAGGGTAACTACTATCAATACTAGAAACAATATTATGAGAGATTAGAACACATGGTACTCCCGCAACAATTCCAGACTCAAATGGTTTATAATCTCGATCTAAAAAATTTTGATAATTTCTCTCATCTATCGCAACACTAGTATGAGTATCTACATTATTTCCATATCCAGGAAAATGTTTTAAACAAGAATTAATCCCATTATTTTTAGAATAAGTAACCATATTATGAATATATTCAGAAGTTAAATCTACATCTGTACCAAAAGATCTTCTATACATAAAATCCCATTCTGATGTAGGTAAATCCGCAACAGGTGCCAAATTTAAATTAATCCCAATACTTTTTAACAGTTCAGCCTTTTCATTTTCTCTTTCTTCTAGTAACTCAAATCCACCTTGATCATAATAATATTTTGGAGATTCAAAACTATCATAACGGAAATATTGACTGACTCTTACAACAGTTCCTCCTTCTTCATCAACTCCAATAATTAAAGGATATTTACTGATTTCTTGAACATAATCTATTTCTTTTTTCATACTCTCTTTCGAATGTCCTTGAAAATCTCTCGCAAACAGAATATATCCTCCAGGATAATATCCATTATTTTCATCGACAGCATATCTAGAATATCTTACTAAAAATAATTGTCCAATTTTCTCTTCTAAACTCATCTCTTTTACTTTATCTTTAGCTTCTTGATAAGTATCATGAAATACCCCATAACTAATATGTTCTTTTACTGGTTGAATTTCTTTTTTTAAAATAACTTTTTCTTTTAACAAGTAATCTTTATTAAAATAAAACAAAATTCCACCACCAATTAAAACCAAAAACAAAAAAAAGAAGATTGCTGATTTTTTTAATTTCTTTTTTTTCATAAATAACCCTACTTCATTATTCTTTTAAATTCACTTGGTACCCCAGTTTCAAATAGAATAGTTTTTTTAAGAACTGGATAATATAATTTCAAACGATTCGCATGTAAATAAAGTCTATCTTCTCCATCTTTTATACCATATTTTTTATCTCCAACAATTGGACAACCAAGTGATGAAAATAAAACTCTAATCTGATTCTTTCTTCCCGTTTCAATTGTAATGCTAAGAGAAGAATAATCTTTATTTTCTTTCAATACTTTATAATTCGTAATTGCTTCTTTTCCATCTTTATCACGGGCTACATATACTAAATTAGTTTTTGTTTCTTTTAAAAATTGAGTAACACGATCTTCTTTTACTTTTAATTTTCCATGTACTACCGCAACATATTCTCTTAATTCTACATATTCATTCCAATGTTCTTGTAGTTGATTTTTAATTTTTTCATTTTTCGCAAATATTACTACACCACTCGTATCTTTATCAAGTCTGTGTACAATAAATATCTTATTATTTTTATTTTTACCTACTAAATAATCTCTCACAATATGATATAAAGTTTTTTCTTTTTCTTTATTCGTTGCGATAGAAAGTAAACCACTTGGTTTATTCACAACAATAATATTATCATCTTCAAATAGTATTTCAAACGGAAGAGTCTTTTTTTCCTTAGAATCTGTATCAATAACAATATTAGTCCCCGCAACTACTTTTGTATTAAATTGAGTAGTTTTATGATTATTCACATAAATAGATCCATGAGATAGATATTGTTTAATTCTTTTTTTAGGCATATCTAAATGTTCAAATAAATAATCCAGTAATTCACCATCTTTTTCAACAACAATTTTCATAGTACTCCTCCTTATCTATGATTAATTATAACTGATTTTTAATAAAAATAAAAGTACATTAAAATCACCATCATAACAGATGGTGATTCCTATTCTACAATGTACGGATCACTGCTAGTTCCAGATCCTCCAGATATTTGTGTCCCAAGCTTAAGTGAAACGGACGCACGGACGCCATGTTCAACGACGGGAGAGTGGATGTACAGAGCGCCAGATTTCACGCCGAACTCGCCAATGTCGTTGGTGTTGAAGTAGTGAGGCGACCCCAGCCAATATTTTGTGTTGTTATTTAAATAATATGATGAATTGGTAGTTCCATATTTTCCTCCGGCAAGCATTACTTCATCACTTGTTAATAAGCCTACGGGATATGTTAATTTACCATTTCCAATTGCTGATTCACTTACGGTGAATGAATCATTTTTATTTGTACAACTTAAACTTGGACTATATGTCGTCCATACTCTGTTTCTACCGCTAAAGTATAAATGTTCTGTTGCACTTCCTCCATCTGGATTCCAACCACCTAATGCGCCTATACTTCTATCATTGCAATATACCGTATCTTCTAGTTTATTCGTATAACTTGTCATATTACTTTGATACCATGTATCTATCGCTGTCTTTATCGTTGAATTTGTCGTATTGCTAAACATATCTGATAAAGCATCTTCTACTTTTTTACCATTTGATAGTTTTATAAAATAGGCTATACTATCTGATACAAAATATACATATCTTACACTAGTGCATGTTGTTGCTGACGTACTTCCACATGTATAATGTTGATAATTTAGGTTAGTCCCTGATATGGTACTTTTTTTCTCAACATTATAACTTCCTTTGGCTGCTAAGATATATGTTCCATTTTCATATGTTACATCTGGTGCATAATACCAGTTTGTTCCTGTAAGATATGAATAAGTATATACATCTCCATACATATATCCCACATATGCTGGACTATTAGAATTCATATTAAATTTAATGTCGGTTGTACTTATATTCGTAGCTGTTCCGGTATTGCTGCAGGTTCCATTTGATGGTACTCCATCATAGATTAGTTTTACTCCACCGGTATCGGTTGTCCTTACTATCTTCCAACAGAAGTTTGCAAAGATGACATGATTATTATCGACATCTCCTCTATAGTAATATATCGGATAGGTATCATTTTCAGTGCCTGCTCTTAGATATATCCCTTTACCATTCGTATCCGATGATATAGCATTAAACTGTACTCCATTAGCATTTGTTACATAGGTACTTGCTATATTATCGATAACAGCATTTTCAGCAATGGTATCTAGTAATGTTTGTGGATGTGGTACTTTTATTGCACCAGAATCTGCTTGGGTGTATTCTGGTTCCAAACTCGTACTGATAGTTGTGGCATCAGGAAGTTCCTCTATATCACTTCTAAATTCTAATCGAACAAGATATGTTTCCGTTGTACCTGCATTTAATTCATGATTTTCTAATATTTCTAATCCATCAGAATATGTTACAGAATAGTCTAAATAATCAGGAACTTCAGATACTATTTCATTATTAACTTTTAATGTCTTATTAAGAGTTCCAATCATGGCATCAATTGTTCCTGCATTAACTGCATCTACAGTAAACTCATAAAAGTCTCCTGGAACATTTAGAGTAACACTAAAATCAACTTTACAGTTGTTTTCTGGATCTATGGTTGCAGCATTATCATCCGAACCAATAGACACACTATTTTCATTAATCACTATATTATCAAAATGAATATCCCAAGAATTAGATTTTATCTTGGCTATACCATTGATTTGTAGATTTGCTTGTAAAATGGCATAAACTATTCCTATGATTAATAAAGAAAAAATTATAAAATAAGTTGTAATCTTTTTATTTCTACGATTCATTCTATCATCTACTTTCAAATATATTATATCTTATAATAACGAAAAACAGAAGAATTAATTCTTCCATTTTTTTAATACATTTTCAAATCCTTTAGAAGTATTAGATTTTGTTTTATTCTTAGCTCTTCTCTTTAAAGATATTGGTGCATTAGAAACAACATAGGTATTTAAATATTTTAGTAAATCTTCATCACTTTCATTTCCAATCACAAGTAATATATTGTTTGAAGATATTTTTAATTTCTCAATTAAATAACGAAATGCCTCATAATTAGTATTAGGACTAATCTCTAAATAAAGTTCATTTTCTATTTTTAAAATAGAAATATGACAAGAAGAGATTTTTTTAATACTTTTACATTCTTTTTTAGATATTTTTACTTCTATTTTATAAATATCTTCTGTTTCATAATCTGTTTTACCAATATTAGAATAATAAGAAATGGGATAATTTTTATAAGCTTCTTTTACTTCTTCTATTACTTTTTTAGATAATGCTTTTTTATAAAGAATTACTTGATGATTCACATCATAAATCACACTGCCATTATAAGCTAGTATATAATCAATAAAAGGAAACGATTCATTATAGTATAATACTTCTTCAAAACCCCTATTTGTAATCACACTAAAGAAAGATCCTTTCTTTTTATAAGAATCCAAAAGAAACATCGTTGATGTAGGAATTGCCCCCTCCTCATCAATTAAAGTATTATAAAAACTACTTCCTATCATTCTTATCATTTAAATTCCCCCTATAATATCGATGAAATAAAGTAATATTAACAATTAATACTACCATCGTCAGTAAGTAACCTGCTAGTACATCACTTGGATAATGTACGCCTACATAGATTCTACTAATTCCAATTAATAGTATTAACAAAGATAATAATGTAATATATAGTACTTTTAAATACTCATTTTTTACTTTATAACGAATTAAATAAATACATACTCCAAATATACATAGTGATACCATTGCATGTCCACTAGGAAAAGAATATCCATTTTGTTCAATTAATTTAATATGATCCGGTCTTATTCTTTTAACGATAAATTTAAGTACTTGATTCACCACAACAGTAATGAAAAAACTACTTCCTAATATATCACGATCTTCTTTTTCTAACAAAGTAAATAATATTATTAAAATAATAATAACCGGTATCGTATTAGCTAGCCTAGTAATATTCGTAAAGAAGAAATCAAAAAAAGGATTTCTTAAAGAATATACTTTATCATAAACAACATTATCAAAAGTAGAAATCGAATCATTTAATACTAAAAATAGTATTAAAACAAATCCCACAAAAGAAAGAATTGTGATTAATTTCTTTTTACTCATAATATTTCTTCTAATGAATTCCTTACTTCATTCTTATAAACTTCTACTCCTGGTTGATTAAAAGGATTAACATGAAATAATAATCCAGAAAAAGCGGCAGCTAATTGGAAGAAATAAATGAAAGAAGACAAATTTTCTTCATTCATTTCATCTAAAACAAATTCTATACAAGGAACTCCTCCACTATAATGTGCTTTAACAACAGAGTCCTCTACAATATTATTAACATCATGTAATGATTGTTTTTGATATGGAATATAATGAGAAGAATCTTCTATCTTAATAAAAGTCTCAAACAATATCTTATTACCTTCTTGAATAAATTGACCCAAAGAATGCAAATCCCTTGTATGAATCGTAGACATAGGTAAAATACCTAGCTTGTTTTTTCCTTCTGTTTCTCCAAATAATTGTTTTAACCATTCACCAAAGAAAGCCATATTTTCCTCATATAAACAGAAGTTTTCTACAACTTTAGATGACTCAAACATTAAATGACGAATAACAGCATATTCATATGCTTCATCAAGCAATCTTTTTCCACGATTATATCCTTTTATAATATTCGTCAAATCATAATGAAGAGCAAGTGGTAAAAGATGAGCAGGAGTAATAAAAGAATATCTTCCTCCAATATCTTCTGGTATTTCAAAAGAAATATATCCATTCTCTCTTACTTCTTCTCTTAAAGATCCTTTTTCCTTATCAGTAGTTACAATAATATGATTTTTATAATCTTCTCCATACTTTCTCTTTAATAAATCTTTTAGTAATTGATATGTAATGGTAGTTTCCATCGTAGTTCCACTTTTACTAATCACATTTAAAACAAAATTTTTATCTTGTAAATACTCTAATAATTCATCTAAATATTTACTAGATAATGTTGTTCCAGCATAAAGAATTTCAAAATCTTTTGATTTAAAATAATTTTGAAAAATCTTATCAAAAGCATAACTTCCTAAAAAAGATCCACCTATTCCAATTACGACAAAACAATCAAAATTTTTTTTAATATAAGTTGCAGTATCGATAATTTTTTGAATAAGAGTCTCATCTGGAACATTAATCCATCCAATAGAATCACATTTGTTAAAAGATTCTATCACTTGATATTTTTGACTCATTAATTGTTCATAACGACTTTTATCAATAAAAGAATCTACATAAGTATGAAAATCACATTTTAACATATCATCACTCTCCAATCTTATTATATCACAAATAAAAAGGAAATCTATTTATTATGATTTCCTTTTTTGTTTTTTGAATTATTACTTTCAAAAATAATAGATTCATATACTAAATCCACAATATAATTGCTTGGTTTTAACTCATATTTTTCAATCATTTCTATAAAAGAATTAGAACTCTTTTCAATATCCAAATAAGGATAAACTAATTCTTTTTTATTATTTAATTCTTTTAAATAATCAAGTGTATAAGTATCATCAATTAAAACTAATGGTAAGTCTTTTACCCAATGTTTAAATTTTTCTAATATAAAATATACATTATTAACATAAGTAAACTGATCCTTATCATATTGAATCATATTTTTAAGATCTTCATTTTCAATAAAACGATCTTCTACACGATAATCAAATCTTTCTAATAATTTTAATCCTTGTAGTTTTAAAGCACTAAGTTGTGCAATAATCCCTTTTTCACTCTTACTATGAGTAGGAATTATTTCTACAATAACATATTTGTCTTTTAATAAATCCATATAATCACTCCGTCCAAGTATTATAACACAAAATAAAATAGAAGAAAATCTTCTA
This sequence comes from Bacilli bacterium, assembly GCA_017405445.1. Taxonomy (GTDB): domain Bacteria; phylum Bacillota_I; class Bacilli_A; order RF39; family UBA660; genus UBA3789. Next base: position 22,352 of record JAFRAK010000040.1, read on the forward strand.
TTTTATTATAACCTGAATTTTGTGTTCTTTCTTATCATTTGTTAGATGAATTGTATTACTTATATGGCTCTTTCCATCAAGTTTAATACTTTCAGTTTTCCCTCTTGAAATATCAATTTGATAAGTAGTATCCATATAATGATAAGTAACTTGATATTTATCCCATGATACTGGAATAGCTGGCTCAATCTTTAACTTATCTCCCATCTTATGAATTCCTAATATTTCTTGAATACCTACACGATAAAACCATCCAGCAGAACCTGTATACCAAGTCCATCCTCCTCTAGCAGGGAATGATTTTGATGAGTAAATATCCGCAGCAATAACATAAGGTTCTACACAATAACTATTAACATTATCACTTGTTAAACTACGATTAGTAGGATTAATCATCTGGAAGTAACGATATGCTCTATCATGATATCCCATCTTAATAAGTGCCATTAAATACCATGCAACTGCATGAGTATATTGACCTCCATTTTCACGAATTCCTTTAGCATAATTCATAATATAACCAGGATTATTTAATGTCTTTTCAAAAGGAGGTGTTAATAATTTAACAATTTTTAAAGATAAATCAATTAAGTTCTCTCCTACAGAATTTAGTGCTTGTTCCGCCCTATCTTTTGGAGCTACTCCACTTAAAACAGAGAAACTTTGAGAGATTAAATCAATCTTGCATTCTGTATTTTCATGGCTACCAAGTTTATCCCCATTATCAAAGAATGCTCTTAAATAATACTCTCCATCCCAAGTTTTCTTATTTAAATTTTCTTTTAATTTTGTATTAAAATCATTATATTTTGTAGTATCAATCTTATGACGAGATTTCTTAATTACTTTAGAAAAACCATCAATTATCATATAAAGGAAGAATCCTAACCAAACACTTTCTCCACTACCTTTACTACCAACTTTATTCATTCCATCATTCCAGTCTCCACCACCCATTAATGGTAGTTTATGTGGACCTAATGAATTCATTGATAGTTCTACAGCCTTCATACAATGATCAAGCAATGATTCTGTCTTATCTAAGTAATGGAAAGCAATACCTTTTTCCATATCATAATCACTTAATTCTTCTCCATCAATATAAGGTACTTGAATGTCTAAAATATCATAATCATTAGTGATTTCAACATAGTAAGTAGTTGCATATACTAACCATAAATAATCATCTTTATAACGACTTCTAAGTCCAAAATGATTCTTTTCATGCCACCAGTGCAATACTTCTCCACTCTCAAATTGATGAGATGCATTATTAAGAATTTGTTCTTTCGTATATCCAGGATTAACAATTGCAATATTCATTGCATCTTGTAATTGATCACGATAACCAAAAGCTCCACTTACTTGATAATATCCACTTCTAGCCATAATTCTTGAAGATAATGTTTGATATAAATACCAACCATTCATCATATAATTAAAGCTCTTATCTGGAGTAGATACTTGGAAAACACCTAATATAGTATTCCAATAATCTTTAACATTTTTAAGTTCTTTCTTTGCATTATTAATATCTGTGTATTTATGGATTAAAGCTTTATTTTGAGAATCACTCATACTACATCCTAATACAAATACAATTGTCTTTTCTTCTCCTTTATCTAATTCAATAGGAGTAGAAAAACTCTTAATAAGTACTTTTTCACAAGTCGCACTATCAATTTTTTCTGAAGAAGACATAAATACATTAATATCACCATAATAGATACTATATACATTTCTCATCTTAACATAATTATCATCACCCATAAATTCTGTTAAAATGTAACGAGTTGTTTTTTCTTCAAAATTACCAAATGTAGGATTTAACCAATATTCTAAATTTGTCTTACGCTTTTTATCTGTTTTATTTTTAACTTTCATTAAGTAAATTTTAACATTATCATTTAATGCAACAAATTCAGTAACTTCATGAACAAATTCTTTTGTTTCACTCTCTAAAATAGAATAACCAAATCCATGAGTACATTTCTCAGGATCAAATATTTTTCCATCAAATTTAAATCCTTCAGATTTATCATTCAAAACCATCTCATTATTCCAAGAACTAATCTTAAATTCTCCTGAATTATAAGCATATGTATATCCACAACCATTATTGGTAATAATCGTTCCAAAAGAAGGATTCGTAATAACATTACACCATGGCATAGGAGTATTTTTATTATAAATAACATACTCTTTACCATTATTTTTAAATCCACCATATCCGTTATCAAAAACTAACTTTTCTTTATTCTCGACAACAATATTATCTTCCACAGGATAAGTAGGAAATTCAATAATTTTACTATCTTTTTGTAAATTCTCAACAATTTCTTTTAAACTTCCATAATTACCAATCTCCAACTTAATTCTAGGTACCATATTTAGTAAACTTCTATCTTCTTTTGTAATAACATCTTGACTAATAACAGTAACAGAACCAGGTGTATGATAAAAACTATTTAATGTATAAATACGATAGATTTCATCATCTATTTGTTTTTTAATCATTTTTTGAGATTGACCAGTTTCACTATTAATAATAATAACATCTACAAAAATTGATTTGGATTTATAATACTCAAATGCTTTTAACAATTCCATGACAAAACTCATCTGACTAATATCTGTTATTTCTAATGAAATGATTGGTCTATCTCCACTAATACCATATTTCCACAAACCATTTTGTCCTAATGCATTATTTCTTAGTATATCCATTCTCTTTTCATCTACAGATATTCTAGTAGTTTGATACAAGTAATTTAACATAATATTATAAGTTCTCATATTTTCTCCAGTAATATTTAAATTCTTTGTATCAATAACATTCATCAAAGTAGAAATTTTAAATTCTTTATCAAGTACATTCTTATGATCATAACATTTAATAATATCTTGTATCTGCTCCCTACTTCTACCAAATCCCACTACAATATATACTGTTACAGAATCTCCCGAAGGAACAACAACTCTATTTCTTAAAGATAATACAGGATCTAAATTATCTCCAACATAATTTGATAAATCATTATGAAGAGCTAATGCATTATTTAAATTATGACATCTACCAATAAATCTAGATCTTTCTGTTTCATAAGTAAAATCATCTAAAGGATTAGGAATAATCAATCTAGTAACCATATAATTGTTTGCATTATTATCTCCTCTAGTTCTTCTTTTTGCAAGTAAACTATTTGTCTTAGAATCATATTCCGTAGAAACAAACATATTATTAAATACTCTATGACTAACATCATCCATATTTTCAGAAAGAATTGGTTCTGTATAACTAGTTAATTCTAAAGTCTTATCTTCATTAGATTCATTCTTAAAAGTAATTCTTCTAATCTCTGCATGATGAGATTTACATACAACAATTTCAGTCTTAGTAGATATTTCATGATCTCTTCTTAAAAACTTAATCTTATCTGCTGCGAAAACAACTTCATATTTATCTGGTTCAATATTCATAGGAGAATAAGTATTACTCCAAACAGCATCATTATTAGTATCCTTCACAAACAAGAATACACCATAGTCTTGTTTTGTAACTTTACGATAACGATTTAATTGTAAAGTACGATATCTAGAAAAACTATTTCCTCTATCATTCATAATCAAACTATATTTTTTATTTGATAATACTGTAGTTTCTGGCAAGTAAGAAATGTAGTTGAAAGAACGAATATCATTTTCAATAGATTCTTTCTTATAATCATATTTCTTATACCCAGCCATCTTTAAATCAATATTAGATTTAACTTGTACTTTTTCTTTTAATAATAATTCAAAAGTCTTAATATTAATATTAGAATGAAAATATTCTTTAATAATATCTTCTTTTAAATAATTTGTAATTCCAAGTAAAATCATACCTTGATGATGTGCAAAATAAGATTTAACAACACCTTTATTATCATAATCATAAGATTCATAGAATCCATAATCAGAATACATATCTAAATCTTTAAATTTCTTCATATTATCATATACATCATTTGGATATAAATCTAAAACCATTAATGAAGAATATGGAGACAATACAATTCTATTTTCTATATCTTCTTTTAATTTTAAATATGGAGTACAAAAAGCCTTATATTTATAATTTAAAGAATTATCTAATTCATTATAAGCAGCTTCAGAAATACCCCAAGGTAACTTTCTAGAAATAGAATTAATATAATCCTTTTGACAGAAATGTACAAAATGATAAGATTCATCTAATAAAGTATTAGGATAATTCTTCATAAATAGATAAGGCATATAATACTCAAATGCTGTTCCACTCCAAGAAATTAATCCCTTTCTTCTCTTATAAGTCGTTAAAGATTTATCCAAACTAAACCAATGTTTTGTAGGAACTTCTCCTAAACAAATTGCTAAATAACTAGTAAGACGTGATTCACTAGCAAAATTATTATAGTTATAGCCAGATAACTTTCCTTCATCTTCGTCATATCCAATACTAAATACATTTTTCTTCGTATATAATTTTTTAAAATTTGTATTGTTAATTAACTTATCACACAATTTAACAAGATGATCTTCCCCCATCTTTTCTAAAAATTCTCTAACAACAATATAACTAGCTACCAAATTACCAGAATCCACTGTAGAAACAAAGTAAGGATTAATAACCTTCATAGTGCGAATATCATACCAATTATATAAATGCCCATGCCATTTATCTAATGAATCAATTGATTGTAATATGTTTTCTAATAAGAATAATGCTTTATCCTTATTAATAAATTCTAATTCATAAGCACTAACAATAGAAGTTAAAGAAAAACCAATTGCTGTAGGAGAAGTTCTATAATCAAGTTTTTCTTCTCTATTTTCTTGATAATTATCTGGGATTAAATAATGATTTTCTTTTGTTAGATTATCATCAAAATAATTCCAAGTTTTTAAAGCAACTTTCTTCAAAACTTCAATTTGTTTTGTCTTTAATTCAATCTTATTATGATTTATTTCATGACTAACTAGATATAAAACAAATGGAGCACTGGCAAATACAAAAGCAATAATATATGCAGCAATATTACCAGTAAAATATCCAATAACTACAAAGGAAACTGCAATTAAAAGATTAAAACTGAAATTACGAATATAATGGAATAAAGATCCTTTTAAAGTCTTGGCTGCATCTTCTGCAGTTAACCAATTAAGTAAATTCTTATGACTATATAACAAACGATATAGTGTTCTAAAGAATGCATCCATATATAATTTTGTATAATATGGAATTGTCGCAAATGAAATATAAGAACGAAGTAAAATACTTTTAGCTCCAAAATACAAATTTCTATAATAAATGCTTTTCTTATGTCTTTCTTTAATTGTCATTTTACTCTTTAAGAAAAATAACATTGAAATTGCTAGTTCAAGTACTACAAGGAAAATCCAAATATAAGACATATAACCTTTAAATGTAAATGAAAGATATAAAATAATTAATAACATAGGGTTTAAAAACAAACGAATAATATTATCAAAAATTTTATATTTTTCTAATAAATTTAAAGGATTTTTAGTTTTTGATCCAGACTTAGTAGGAACTTTAGGAAATAACCATCCAATAATTTGAGTATCTCCTCTAGCCCATCTATGTTGTCTTGTAGTATCAACTAAAAAGCTTGAAGGAAAATCATCAATTAACTCAACATCAGAAGTATAAGCACATCTTAAATAATTACCCTCTAACAAATCATGAGAAAGAATCATATTGTCTGGGAAAGCATCTGCAATAATCTTATGAAAAACCTCTAAGTCATAGATTCCTTTTCCAACGAAACTTCCTTCTCCAAATGTATCTTGATAAACATTAGGTACAATAGACGCATAAGTATCAAATCCACCTATTCCAGCAAATACCTGACTATATAAGCTCCTATTCGTAGCCTCTATATCAACATCTACTCTAGGTTGCATAATACCATATCCTTGGACAACTTTAGTACCTTGTTGATTTAACACAGGTCTATTCATAGGATGAGCCATAGCACCAACTAAATTTAAAGCAGAATTTAGTACTAGCTTTGTATCAGCATCTAATGTAATAACATATTTAATATCTAAATGTTTTCCACTTAACATATTAACATTAAAATATTTAGGCTCATCAACATATTCTCCAAGTAATATCTTACTAAATTGAATTAAAGCTCCTCTTTTTCTTTCATAACCTAAATAACAGTTTTCTTTCTTATTCCAAATACGCTTTCGATAAACAAAATAGAAAATATCTTTCTTATATTTTTTATTTAACTCTTCTGCATATTCCTTACCATAATTTGAAATATCTTCATCAAAATCACATACTTTTTCATTACTAGATTTAACATCTCCAAGTAATGTGAAAAATAGATTATCTGATTTATTGATAATATAGAAAGATTCTAATGTATCAAACATTTCTTTAATTTTTTCACGAGATGAAACAATTGTAGGAATAACAACCATAGTACGAGACTCATATGGAATACCTTTTGAATAATCAAGTTTAGGTACTCGTTTAACCGGTACTACAGAAGTCAAAAATTGATTTGTAATCTGAATAATTAATTGACTAATTGGAATAAATAAAATAATAAATCCTAATACCTTCATTGGAATAAAAAATAAACACAATCCAAATGAAAGTAATGAAGTCATTAATAAAATCCAAAATAAATAAAAAACAGTTTTTAATGTATTGTTCTTTTGTTGAAATAAGGAAAAACCGATATGTTCTCCATTTTTAAAAATCTTTTCTAGATAATCATATTCATTCATATGACGTTTCTTCGCTAATCGTAATAATTGTTTTCGATACATCGTTTTAGATTCAAGAGTCATATTCTTATAATCTGGATCACTCATTAATAAACGTTCTGTCTTAGAAACCTTTTCAAATAACTCTTCTTGAGAAAACTCTAAGAATTCTCCAAAATCATTAAAAATATTAGAGATTAATACATTACTATCAATTTTCTTTTGATATTCTTCATTAATAATATCTTTTAAACTAATTTGTTTCTCTTGTAAGTATTCATTAAGATGTTTAAAAACTTCAGTATTATTTTTAATCTTATATAAATTACTATTTATTTGAAAAATGTAATGTCCATTATTCTTTACATCAAAACCTTCTTGAATAAAAGAGCCTAAAGTAATATTAGTCTTAGTTTGAATAATATTTAGAACATCTTCTTTATCAATTAGTTTTTTATATTCTTCTCGACATAAATTATTTAATCTTTCAGTATAAATAAAGATTAAAGTTGGCACAACCATCTCTAAATCTCTATAAGTAAGAATAGTCTTAGATTCTTTTTGATACTTCTTTAATTCTTCAACTAAATATTTAAACGAAATATTATAATTCTTTTTTGCAACTATATTTTTTAAGAATAGATAATTCTTTTGAATAATTTTAGAATTTCTTTTTAATTTCTTTTTACTATTTTCTATCATATTTTTATGTTCTGCAAGTAAATAATAATTATCAATTAGCCATTCATTAGTAATATCTACAAACTCATGATTTTTTGTTTTTTTAACAAGAAAATTATAATATTCCGTAACATCTTTAAAGTTTTGATAAAATTTTCGTATTAATCTAGTCATATAAAAACACTCCCGACAAAATTATATCATACTTTTCCAATAATTCATATGAATTAATAATGAAATTAAACCAAAAAAAATATCTTGAATTTCAAGATATTTATTTTTTTAATGGCGGAGCAGGAGAGATTTGAACTCTCGCACCAGTATTCCCGGTCTACACCCTTAGCAGGGGCGCCTCTTCAGCCTCTTGAGTACTACTCCATACCAATTTGCGTCCGCATATATATTATCCCATTTATCCTTAGAAAAGTCAACAAAAATATATATTTTTAAGAATAGCTTGGGTCACAGTTTTCTTTAGACAAATCATTAGAAAAAATATAATCATTCTCTAAAAGAAGAAGTCCACCATTTTTTGCCTCATGCTCATCCATTCACAGATAAAAATAAAAACCATTGACAAGCAATGGTATTTAACAAAATGGTGACGAGTACGGAATTCGAATCCGTGAATGCTGCCGTGAAAGGGCAGTGTGTTAAGCCGCTTCACCAACTCGCCATAAAAAAATGGCGCCCCAACTAGGACTTGAACCTAGGACCCCTTGATTAACAGTCAAGTGCTCTAACCAGCTGAGCTATTGAGGCATAAAAATGGTGGACCTGACAGGACTTGAACCTGTGACCCCACGCTTATCAAGCGTGTGCTCTAACCAACTGAGCTACAGGTCCACATACATGTATTAATTTTACTACATAATACACGAAAATGCAACTAAAATTTATTAAATTAATCTCGAATTGCATATATAGAATACTATAAAAAAACTATGAAAGTCAATACTTTTTTTAAGGATAATGATAGTTTTTTTACAAAATAACCCAAAAATTCAGAAAAATACTTGAAAAATAAGCGTTTTTAATATAAAATAGATATGCAATTAAGAAATGGACTGTTAGCTCAGTTGGTAGAGCAACTGACTCTTAATCAGTGGGTCTAGGGTTCGAATCCCTAACAGTCCACCATAATAAAAACAAACTACGTTAAGTAGTTTTTTTGTTTTACAAAAAGGAAAACTATTTAAGTTTTCCTTTTGTACCTTTTACTCCATTGTTAGAAGCATACCCACTTAAAATATTAGTTTCAAATGAATGTGTCTTACTAATTCTACGTTTAAAATCTTTTACTCCAATTGATATCATTTCATCCAACATCTTAGTAAAATCTAATCCTTTAGCTTCCCATAAGTAATAAGCTAAACTTCCTGGAATAGAATTAATTTCATTAATATAAACTTTATTTTTCTTTGTATCAATCAAGAAATCAATACGAGAGTTGCCAGATGTGCCTAAAGCTTTATATGCTTTTAACGCAACAGTCTCTATTTCTTTTCTCATATTATCTGATAAATCAGCTGGTAATTTACGATTGGTTGAAGCCATACCTTTAGATTTTGCTTTAGGAACTTTCATTCCACCTTTCATCTTAGTTTTTCCTCCACCAATATATTTATCAGAATAAGTTAAAAATTTATTTCCAGATAATACTTCCTCTATTTCACTAACTTTAGAATTCTCATAATTACCCATTACAGCAATATTAACTTCTTTTAAATTCTCAACAACTTCTTCAACGATAATCTTTGTATCATATTGAATTGCTTCATCAATTGCTTCTCTTAAACCAGCTTCATCATCACAAAAACCGATTCCTACACTAGATCCAGTTGTTGCAGGTTTAACAATTAATGGGAATTTCATTTTTTTACAATCTTTGATAATATCATCAGGATTTTCTCTGTAATCAACATCATAGAACCAAGTAAATTCTGTCATAGGAAGATCTAAACTCTTCCAAATATCTTTCATAATTACTTTATCCTGTCCAGCAACAGCTGCATAAACATTAGGTCCTACAAAAGGAATACCAATTGTTTGTAAATATCCTTGTAATACTCCATCCTCAACATTCGTTCCATGAACAACTGGGAAAGCAATATCAATTTCTTTCACAACACGCTTAAATAATCCTTTTTTCTTTTGAAGAACATAAGCACCATCTTTATAATATAAAACTACATTGGTTCCATATGTCTTAATCAAATTAAGATCTTGATATACATCGATATCTTTTAACATATCTCCTGTATACCATTCCCTATCTTTAGTAATATAGATAGGAATAACTTCATATTTTTCTTCATCTATTTTATTCATTGCCTGAATTGCAGAAATGATACTAATCTCATGTTCTACTGATTCCCCACCAAAAATAACTCCAACTTTAATTCTCATAAATTCACTCTCCTATTTTTCATTAAATGTATCCGGTAAATCATTTTCAAATAAAGCATATACCTCTTCATTAATTGCCATATTTCCAATAAATGGAAAAGCATCCCTAACATCATTAAATACAATAATATTCTCTTTGTCAAATCCTTTTTCCAAAAGTCCTTCCTTAATTGGTTTTGTCTTTTTCTCTCCAATTAAAATAACAACATCTGCAACATCACTAATTTGTTTACCAAATTCTTTATTTAATTTATATTCTTGTTCTCCTAATTCAATCATTCCAGGAGTAACAATTACTTTAGTTCCAGGCATCATATCAAGAACTTCTAACGCTCTCTTTGCTCCAACTGGATTTGCATTATAAGCATCATCTATTTCATAGAAATTACCAATTTTCTTTAATTCTAAACGATGTTCTACTGGTTTAACACTCTTCACTGCATGAATTAAATCATCAGGTTCAATTTCAAATTCTCTCCCACAAGCAAGAGCTGCCAAAATATTATAAACATTATGTTTTCCAAGTAATTTAGTTTCAAAAGAATATGTTTTTTTATCTCCTTTAAATACTACATCAAAAGTAGTACCCTTATTGGAACATTTTATATTACTTGCTCTTACATCTACATCAGGATTATCAATACCAATCCATATAATTCTAACAGGATTTTTTATTTGATAACTCAATTGTAGAGGATCATCACCATTTAATATTCCAAACCCATCGCTTGGTAAAGATTCAATTAATTCAAATTTACCAATTTGTATATTTTCTTGAGAACCAAAACTCTCTAAATGAGCTTGCCCTATCGTCGTTATAATACCATATTTTGGATGAATTAAATGACATAATCTTTTAATTTCACCTTTAACATAAGCACCCATCTCTGCAATAAAAATATCTGTAAATTTATCCATATAATTATTAACAGTCATAATTAATCCATTAAAAGTATTCCAATTTTTTGGAGATGGTAAAGTATTATATTTAGAATTTAATATAGTAGCTAATACATTCTTACAACTAGTCTTTCCATAACTTCCTGTAATACCTATAATCTTTAAACGATTCATACTCTTTAGTTTATTCTGTGCCTTTTTCTTATAATGTAAATAAATTCCATTTTCTATAGGCCAATTAATAAGCATCGCAATAAATACAACAATAGAATTAAAATATAAAAGCAGAGACTCAATTAAGAAAACAACCCAAGTTCCTTGAACTGTATTAACAATTAAAGCATCAAAAAAAAGTGGTATAAAATAAATTAAAGTAATAGTAAATAATAATCTTTTTACTCTTCCAGTAAATACTAATTTTTTCTTGTTTTGATCTGTCTTAATTAAATGATACCAACGATATCCAATTAATATCATAAACAATGAACCAAGTATAAAACATAGTACAGAAACAATCTCCATATCATGAACCCATATACACCCAACAAAACAAATACCTATAAGAAACAAGTCAAATCCAATCCATTGATTAGAATTCTTAAAAACCCATTTTAAATACCGATTATTTTCATTGTATAAGTTTTGTTGTAACATATGAACATTTCTTAAAGTTTTATACATGATTGCATAACTACAAGACATAATGATTAATATATAAAGAATGATCATTATATTCCCTCCTTATTTAAAAAAACTGTTTTAATATAACAACAACCCTATCTAAATTCTCTAAATAAGCATAATGAGTTCCTGGTAAAATAATCAATGCAGCATCTATCATGATTTTTTCTAATTCTCTTGCATCGTGAACAGGTGCTTCTGTATCATTTTCACCCCATATTAACAATGTAGGTTCTTCAATTTCTCTTGCAAATTTTGATAAATCTTCATTAACAATTTGAACTAAAGTCTCTCTCATAACAGGACTAGCAGCTTTATAATCTCTCGATCCAATATATTGTTTCATGTATTCTCCTAATTGTTCTAATCCAGGAATTTTTTTCATCGCTTTTAAGAAACGAACTGATAAAGGTAATTTTTCCTCAAAACGAATACATGGACTTCCAAATAAAACTAATTTTTCAATAGGATTACGAGAAGAAAAACGAATTGCTAATCTTCCTCCAAAAGAATGTCCTATAACGATAGGTTTTGAAATATCAACTTTTCTAACAAATTCTTCCAACATATCATTATAATCTTCAATCGTCCACGCTTTTCCTGGCTCTTCACTATTTCCAAAACCAGGTAAATCTAAAATAGTGATTCGAAACTCATCACAAAAAGCATCTCCTAATGGTTTCATCATTTCAATATTTTGCCCCCATCCATGTAAAAGCAAAATATCTTTTCCACTACCATATTGTATGTAATTAACATTAACATTTTTCACATTAATTTTCATTGAATCACTCCATAATAAATTATATCATATTTAAAAGAAAAAAATGGGGAAAACAGAGTATTTCGTAAATAAAATGTAAAATTAAATTAATAATAATCATGATTTATTCTTTAAGAACGTATAAAAAAATGATATGATGATATTAGTTATCACAACATTTAGGAGGAAATATGATTAAGATATATAAGAAAATAAATAAAACAATGAATAATTTATATGGTAGTTGTGAGATAAAAAATATCAATGATTTAAACAAACCATTCTTACTATGTATTTCTGACAGTGATAGTTTTGACAAAGCTATATTTGGAATAATAAGAGAAGGTGCTCATGCTGCCAGAGTATATACTACTCAAGAAAATGCTGCAGGATTTAAAATAGAAAAAATGCCTATAGATTTTCTTGGAATAAAAAGAATAGAAAATGAAGAAAAAATAGAAAATGAATTATCTAAAGACTTCCTATTACCTTTTTTAAAATTACATGGATTAAATAAAAATTCTATAATGAAACAAGCAAGAAAAATTAATTTATTTACATTTGGTGATGGATGTATTACATATAAAAATTCTGAAAAAGAATTATTTTCAGGTTTGTGTAATGAAGGATTTTCTAAAAAAGAAGCAGAAGAAATTCTATCTCAAATATCTTTAACTGCTCTAGGAACAAAAGAAGAATTATCTGATTTATATGCAACAAATATTCGTTTTATCGATTTATGTAATATTAAGACTCAAAATGAGAAATTAAGAGAATATGGAAATATTTTAATGAGAAATAAAACACTATCTATGTACTGTCCAATAGGAAAGAAAAATTCTTATGATTACCTTTTTCTAGGGCAAGGAAAATATAGTGCAAAAGATTATTTAAAAGATGAGTGTCCTGCTAAAGCAGCAATTTCTGCAGTTGTATCATTCTTTTTACAAAACTCATTGGATAATTTAAAATCAAATAATCTAGTTAGAATTAATAGAGATGTTTTTACAGAGCCTTTATACCAATATGGGGCAAATCTAAAGCCTCTAAAAGAAACACTTTCTAATTTAGACAGCAAAATAAAATATGATGATACTCCTAAATATACAAAAGAAGAATTTTCACTTCGAGCAGAATTAGACACTGCATGCAAAGCAATACAAAAGAAACAATTACTAGTTAAAAACAGAGAAGAAGAAAATCATGAATTAACAGAAAAAGTAAATACTATTATTACAAATATTAAGAAATATAGTAGTGAAACAACATACTATCAAATATTAATCAGATCTAACTTATGGCATACGAATGAAGAATTTTTAGAAGAAGAAAGTGACAAAGAATTTCGAAAAAAAGCAATAAAAAAAGAAAAAGAAAACAAAAAAAGTACTAAAAGTGGAAAGACTAAAACAACAAAAAAATCGAACTAGAAAATTTAGTTTGATTTTTTCATAATAACTTGATATAAAATGATGCTTTTGATACAATCTTATTATAGAAGGAGTTGTAAATACAATGAAAAAAATATTATTAATTATTATACCAATTGTTATTATATTATTAGGAGGAGTATTCTTTTACTTATATGAATACACAAATGTATTTCATAATAAATTAATTCCAACAATTAATTCTGTAGCAATAGAATATGCCCCAGGAATGAATTATTCAGAAGCAGAAGAAAAAAACAAAAATCTTGAAACTCCAATGATAGAAATGCAAACAATATCTTTAAAGGATAAAAAGTTTGAAAAAATTAAAAAAGAATTAAAAAGAATAAAGGAAAATACAGATAGTAAAAAGGATAATACTTATCTAGCAAAACTAATGATTAATAAGAACGAAGTATTATATGTTGGAAAAAAAGTTGGAATACTACAATATAAGAAAAAAGAAAAAAAGGTAATTATAACAAATTCTTTATTAAATGATATTACAACTCTTATCGACAAGAATAATGAAAAAATATTAGAAACAATTTCATTTGAAAAATGCGTATTAAAAAAAGATGGAGCATCTATCACTTTAACGAATGAAAACAATTTTAAAATAATTAAGAATAGTCTTCCACATTATAAAGTATCTATCGCAGACAATTTTCTAACTTATGAAAATGGAATTGAAGGAACTGTGACATTAGATGATCAAACAATCATATACCTTTATAATTCAAATATCGGATATATTAAAACAGCAGAAAAAGAATACTATGCAATATTTCCATATGAATTAAAAAATGCCGTTGAAAGCATTTATAAAAAATCTATTTAATTAAATTACAATATAAATGGGGTGTTTATCATGGAAGAAAATGAATCATACAAAAAAGAAAAAAGAAAAATGATTATTATTTTGATAACAATCATTATTCCTGCACTAATTTTAATTGCGATAGGATTATTTGGAATTTTAGGATAAAAAAACAACTCAATCATTTGAGTTGCTTTTTTTAGAAAAATTATATACTTTTATTTTTTTCTTGTTTTTGAGATATAATTGCCTTTTGAAAAGTACTTGCTAAAAACTCTACTTCAGGATAATCCTTATCATCTAAACACGCTAAAACAAACTTATCTCGAATACTATATTTAGAAACCCTTCCGTTATTATGATATTCACGATTTAATTCATTTGTAAAAACTTCTATATCAAAAGGAAAACCATGTTTTTTTGCATATAAGAAAGCAAAAGATAAAATGGTTCTTGTATTTCCATCTCGAAAAGGATGTACTTTCCATAAAAGAGCAATTTTTCTAGCAAAATTTGTTGAAATATCTTCAATACTCATATTACTCCAAGGACATGTATTTAAATCCATTATTCGCTTTCGTAAATCTGATTTAATATTTTGATAATCAGAATAAGGAATACTATAACCAGGTAAAACCAATTCTTCTTTTACCAAAGGAACAGTTCGATACTCTCCTGCCCAATCAAAGATATCTTCAAAAATATGTCTATGTATATTTTGAAGAAGCACCTCATCTGGATAATCTCCATCTACAGAATCAACATTTATTATTTTTAAAAAACCAATATCTGCTTCAGCTTGTCTTAATGCATCATAAGAGGTAATATTCAGTTTGTTTTTTAAAACTCCATTATCTAATACATAAGGATCCGTCAATTACATCCACCCTCTTTTTGATAAAACTCTATAATTAATTTTTGTATATGATCTAATTCCATTTTCCCATCAATATATTGGCGAACTAATAACATAACTTTTTCACTAGGATAATCTGCATCGCTTAAAGAAATACCAAGAGCTTTATACACTAATTTTTCTCTTTCTTCTCTCGTTGTTTCACTAATTAAATAACCCATAAATACCTCCTTATCATCATTATAGCAAATATCATTTTAATTTTGAATTGATACATTAAAAATAATAATATATAATATAATAAAGGAGAAAAGTGATATGAAAAATAAAGTAAAATATATAATAATGATAATGGCATTCCTAACAATCACTACAGGATGTTCTGAAAAAAGAGAAAAAATAACAATAAAAAAAGACAATTATGAAATAATAGTACAAGTAAAAAATAAAAAAGATTTTAAGATTTCACAAGAATTAAAAGATTTTAAATCATCTAGAGAAGATTATTTCCTATTTGGAAAAGATTATAATATTTCAATAGACTTTTCTAATGAATTAGCTAATCCAAATTATAAAAAAGATTTTAAGAATTTACAAAAGCATTATTCTAAAGAAAAAGATTTTAAAGAAGTTTCATTTAATAAAATAAAAGGTTTTCAATTTTATAATGAGGGATATCTAAGATATGATGTGTATCTACCAATACCAAATGACAACATAAATAATATGACAATTGCTATCTATCCACTCGAAATAAGTGAAAAGGCAGCAAAAACTACTTATTATTCTAAAGAAGTTCAAGATATTTTAAAAAATATTATTATTAAAAATAACACATTAAATAAAAAATAAACGTCAATAACGTTTATTTTTATTTTATTATGGTTTAAGAAAATATGGACCAGGATAACAATCCGGTTTACAATCAGGTTTAAAGTCTGGTTTATAATCAGGTTTAAAGTCTGGTTGATAATCAGGCTTAAAGTCTGGTTGATAGTTTGGCCATAACCAATAACATTCTCCATCCCACCAATAAAAAGGATGACATTCTTCTGGATGTTCTAATCTCCATTGTAAGGCAGCATATTGTTCAGTATAATCGTATGGAACTACTTTATCTAACTTTTCTCTACTTGGAATTAATAACTCTTGATCCACTTCAAGGATATTAGGATCATATAAATCATTATAAGTAGCCAATTTATTAACTAAACATAGATTTTGTTGAGCCCCATAAAAACGTCCCACAATATTAACTAACATATCTCCAGAACGAACTTTGTAAACCTCATCTTCATCAACATTTCTAACTGGATCATTGGCAATTCCTGTTTGAAGAACTCTTGGAACTAATAGTGTATCACCAGCATAAATAATATCAGTAATTTTCATGTGATTGTAGTCAGCTAATTGTTCGTAGCAGCTATTATCTCCATAGAATTTAAAACAAATTTTAGCTAATGTATCTCCTTCTTGTATCGTATAATTGATAACATCATCTTCAATAGTACTAGATACGATTGCTCCTTCCTTAGCATTTTCTGCATGTGCAGCCATAGGTGCTCCTGATAGGATTGCTCCTGCAAGAATAAGTGAAGCAATTCTTCTTTTACTAGAATTATTCATAATTCATTTCTCCCTTCATTTACGTTTTTTGTATTTTCACCTTAGAATCACTAAAACGATAAATAGCCTCTTCTATCGTTTCTACAAAAATACCTTCCAGATAATTTAATTATATCATATCTAAAAAAAAAGATAATATTATATTTTTTTATAATTATTAAAAAAAATTCGAATAATATAATTGAAGATAAAAATGATAGAGAAAGATATATTGTCGTGGTTAGATGGAATAATATACAAAAAAGTATTATAAATTTTCATCAAAAAAACAGGAGCTTTAGCCAAAATAAAAACGAACCCTGATAGGTCCGAATAATTCTTTTGGAGTGAGCAAGGGGAATCGAACCCCCATCACAACCTTGGCAAGGTCGAATTCTAACCGTTGAACTATGCTCACATCTGCGACATACTTGCTCATGTAAAAAAAATGGAGGGGCCTACCGGATTTGAACCGGTGATCAGGGTGTTGCAGACCCACGCCTTACCACTTGGCTAAAGCCCCGTCTCATGTTAAATATTATAACAAAGTGGTAAGGCTTTTTCAACATTTTTATGAAAAAAAAGGAAGATTTTATCTTCCTATTTTATAAATATTCAAATAATTATACCTTAATTCAGGATAATCTAAAATTCTACGCAGACCATTTAAATCATCATACAAGTATAAACTATCATCTTTTAATAACAAAATACCATCCTTCACAACATTCCATTCAATGACATCATCCAAAGAAAATAAGGCTACTTTTCCCTCTTTATTTTTATAAAAAGTATTTCCTTCCAAATAATAATAAATACCATTGTATAAAACACAATCATTACTATCCGTAATATCTGAATAAGTATTTCTTTCATTTTCAAACAATTGAGTTTTCATAAAGAAATCACTTTTAGTAAAAAACTTTTTCTCATTATTTTGAATAATCAAATAAGAATTATTATCATTTCCAATCGCATTTATCTCTTTCTTTTTCATATTAAGAGCATATTGAAGTTTTTTCTTGCGATCTGTTATATAAATCATTTCTCCTACTACTCCATTAATATAAGAATCTTTTGATAAAATAATATTAGGAGTAAAAGAAGATACTTTATCTTTTTTCAAATCATAATAGTAGATTTTTTGAATTCCATCAACAGATGTATTATCAAATAATACATAATATCTAGTTGTTGTTGTTGCCATTACATTATCATATAAATCATTTTCTAAAAATTGTTTATAATGAGTTTTGTTTTTTCTAACAACATAAATTCCTTTGTAATTCCAAATATAAAAAACTTCATCCTCTTCTATATTATCATCATAAACCATGATCTTATCATATTCTTTAGAAGGAATTTCTACAGGTTCTGTAATTTTTGCTTCTTCCAATATTTTTGAGAATGACTCATTATCTTTTAATATCTCTTTTGAGTATTGCATTACTCCATCACTACACAGAATCAAAGATGTCTTTTTTAATCTTAATATAGGAACAATACATAGAAGTTTATCTTCTTGATAAGACTTGACCTTTTGAATAATATTTTTTTTCTCTTTTTTGGATGATGAAAACGAAAAAGAATATTTCTCTTTATCTTTTTGTATAACAAAATTATAATCATAATGATTTTCTATTTTATGACGTTCCTCTAATACAGAATAAGAAGACACAGTATATTTTTCTTGATAGTCTTTTTGATGATGAAAATAAATCATCAATAAGACAAGAAATAACAATCCTATTAAAAATAATACTATTTTCTTCATTGAATCATCTCCTATAAGAAAGAAACAAAAGAAGGACTACTTCTAGTCCTCATCTTTATTTTTCTCTCGTAATAACTCTCTTTTAGCTTCCATCATATATTTTGTAATTGCAGTTTCAATTTCTTGTAAAGCATCTTTTCCAATATTTGATAAAGCTACAAACTCTTTTACTGTATCAATATAAACCTTGCCCCAAATAATGCCACTTCTTACTTGTAAATCGTTATACATATCTGGAGTAATAGATGTTAAGAAATAACCGATAACAACTCTTTTACTACCTATCATAATTCTCTTATTTGTTAATGTAACAACAGCACTCTCAATGATATTAATTGGATTATCATTTTTTTGTGCCACAAAAGAATATAAAGGAACCTCTCCTGGATTTAAATGCTTTTCAATAATAGATGCATTCTCTTTCAATCTCCATCCTATTGTCATTGGATATTTTTCTTTAAAACGTAATACTTGTCTATATACTTTTCCCATAAAACCTCTCCCTACTCAATAATCTACATACAAGGTGCTCATTTAAGTTAATTATACTATTAAAAAACTGGAAATTCAATAATAGAGTTTTTTCTACTTATTTTTTTTATCAAGATACTCTTCATATGGTATTTGTCTATCTATAATACTACCATCATCTAATATTTCAATAACTCGATTACATACAGTACGATTTAATTCATAATCTCGAGAAGTAAATAACACTTCTCCTTGAAAATTACATAGTCCTTTATTTAAAGAAGTAATTGCTTCCAAATCCAAATGATTAGTAGGCTCATCTAATATTAAGAAATTAGGCTCTTCAAGCATTAATTTCGATAACATACAGCGAGCTTTTTCTCCTCCAGATAAAATATTTACTTTTTTAAAAACATCTTCTCCTGAAAATAACATTCTACCTAAAAAACCACGCAATACAGTTTCATCTTTAATATCATAAAAATTTCCAATCCATTCCATAATATTTTGATCGTTTTGAAAATAAGAATTATTATCTTGAGGAAGATATCCAACTTTAATTGTTTTTCCCCATTCAATACTACCTTTATCATATTTTTCTTTACCAGATAAAATATTGAACAAAGTAGTTTTAACCATATCATCAGATGCTAAAAAGCATATTTTATCTCCTTTTAAAACAGTAAAAGAAATCTTATTCAAAATCTTTTTACCATCTACTTCTTTTGTAAGATTTTCTACTTTTAAAATCTCTTTACCTGCAGGTTTCTCAATTTTAAAGTCAATAAAAGGGTACTTCCTAGAAGAAGGAACAATTTCATCTAATTCTATTTTTTCAAGCATCTTTTTACGAGAAGTAGCTTGTTTCGATTTAGAAGCATTAGCAGAAAATCTCGCAATAAATGCTTGTAATTCTTTAATCTTTTCCTCTTTCTTTTTATTTGACTCTCTCATTTGTCTTTGTAATAATTCTGAAGATTCATACCAGAAATCATAATTACCAATATATAATTTAATCTTTGAATAATCGATATCAGCAATATGTGTACATACTTTATTCAAGAAATATCTATCGTGTGAAACAATAATAACGGTATTATTAAAATTAATTAAGAATTCTTCTAACCAGCGAATTGCTTCAAGATCCAAAGAATTGGTTGGTTCATCCAATAACAAAATATCAGGATTACCAAATAAAGCTTGAGCAAGTAATATCTTAACACGAATTTTAACAGGAATATCTTTCATAATAGAATAATGATATTCTTCATCTACTCCCAAATTATTGAGAAGTTGTGCAGCATCAGCTTCCGCATTCCAACCATCTAATTCCATAAACTCTGCTTCTAGATTAGCAAGCTTCATACCATCTTCTTCACTAAATTCAGTTTGTTGATACATCTTATCCTTTTCTTCCATGATTTCATATAATTTAGTATTTCCCATAATAACAACATCAATTACACGCTTTTCATCAAACTGATAATGATCCTGCTTTAAAACAGAAATTCTTTCTCCTTTTGAAACTGTTATTTCTCCAGTAGTTGTTTCTAATTCACCACTTAATAGCTTTAAAAAAGTTGATTTTCCACTTCCATTTGCACCAATTAATCCATAACAGTTACCATCCGTAAATTTTAAATTAACATCTTCAAATAAAGTTCTCTTTCCAAATTTTAAACTTACATTAGATACTTGTATCACACATATCACCTCAAAACTTCTTATATTTTATCAAGAAATAATAAAAAAGACAAGTTAACAAACTAACTTATCTTTTTTATTAACTGTTTAATATCTTTTTGATCTCCAATAATCTCATCTAAATAAGCACTAGGATTCTGATCAAGATCTCTTAAACTCATTAATTCCTTAAATGACTTAATAGCTGATTGTGAAAAATTTTGCTTATTTAATTCTCCAGAGATTAATTCTACAAGTAATAATTGAAGTTGATATTTATTTAAACTTTCTAGTTTTGTTTCATCTCCACCTTCAAATACACTATATCTTGCAGGATTAACCAAATATAATTCTCCATTATATAATGTATATCCAGGCGCAATATCATTTAATAATACTTTCTTTTGACTTAATAATTCAATATCTTCTTCCAAATCCTCAACAGTATTTAAGAATTCATCCTTAGGAGTTGTAATAATCTTTTTACCAGTTCCTTTCTGTGAAACTAATTTCATTGTATATCCTTTAAAAACATTATTATAAAATAATAGTTTTTTAGGTAATAATACTTTTTCTGTCGTGATATTTGTTAAATATCTTGCCGTATCTTCATCAATTGTCTTTTCTCCATCACGAAAAATTCTCAAAGCATAATTATGATAACGATAAACATCTCCTGCTTTCATACTAGGAACAAAATTTAATTTTCTAATACCATCTAATTCAACCGATTTATTTTCTAAACGATATCCCATAAAGATTCCCCATTTCTTGTACATTATATTATAGCAAACCAATTATTTGATGTAAACCAAAAAATAATAATAAACAACATTAATGATAAAAATTAGAGATAAACTTTGCAAATTCATATAATATAATAGCACTTTTATTAATTGCAAAGCTCTTTCCTATTGCTTTCCCACCAATAGTTAAAGAAGCAATAACAGCCGCAACAACCAAACCTGTTATAAGTAAATTAAAATGATATTGATTCACTAATATAGCAGTAATTGTAGTTCCTGCAGCACCAGATATAATACCACAAATATCTCCAATAACGTCACAACAAAAACTAGATACTTTATCAGCATTTTTCTTAAACATAACTGCAACATTTGCACCCTTTACTTTTCTAGAATTCATAGAATGAAAAACTGCTTCATCAGCACTAGTTACAGAAACTCCAATAATATCAAATAAAATACCTAAAAATACAAAAAACAATGTAACAATAATTCCTAAAAATAAAGAAAGATTAGGAATTGTCATCTGACAAATAAAAGAAAAACCAAAAGATATTAGAAAAGATATCCCAACAATCGTAAAAATCCATTTCCAATTCACAGTTTCTTTTTTTATTTTTTCTTTTTTTCTAGTTTGTTCTAATAAATTACTAAACTCACTAGGTTTACTATTTTTTTTCATAAGTCACCTCAATATAACTATTATAACAAAAAAAGTAGTAAAACTACTTTTATCTTTTATCGAATTGTTTGGCGATCAATAAAGTAAACTTTGAGCCTTAGGTCAAGTTGGTTTTCCCTAATTCTTACAAATCCGTTACCAGATTTGCGGTTCCCCTTTAATAGAATTAATATGGCGTTTCCACACATACGACTTGATTACCACTTAGTGCCCACTGCAATCCTTTATTGAAGTACACCCTAGGAGATTTCCCCCCCAACACTTTATTATTAATTCTCTTTTGCAAAAATAATTTCAGAAGTAAACCATTTCATAATAAGCGGCCTCTTACTAAGAAACTAAACATTCATCCCAATATTTTCACTCAAGACAGGCTACACTGCACATAACTTGCGCCACAATACAGGTTTCACCCTAATTCGTAAAAAACTCATTTTTCACAAGAATAGGTCTCCGCGAATAGTGGGTCGTTTTTGTATGCCATTACAAATAGCCCAGTATTCTCATCTTCAGCATCCACCCCAAACTGGGCGTAAGAAGCAGACACCAAAGGTTTCATAGATATGCCCTTTAACGATCTTTTAAACTCGTCTTCCTAATAAAGTAATTGACTAGAATAATGTGCCATCAATTACGTAGATAATTATACCACTTTTTTGCCAAAAAGTCAAATTTTAGCCTGCAATAATAAGGTGTAGAACCTAATAAAAAAAGAGGAAAATCCTCTTTTGATTAACTATTTCTAATTTTATTAACAAACCAAGTAATGTGACCAGCCCATTCATCTCCTTCACAATACTTTGGTCCAATAGTCTCAGGAGTAGTTAAACCTAATGCAAAATAATTTTTTGATAGATTTCCAACTAATCCTTTTAATCCATCTTCAATGGTATCGAATTGTTTAAATGATCCTCCGTTACAACCAGGAGATCCTTTTTGACCACCAAAATTATAGCAATATCTAGCTAAATTAGAGCAATTACTTCCACAACCTGTTTCATGTAAGATAATAGCAACAGTAATATAAGGATCTACTCCTTTTTCTAAACATTCAGAAGCAATTACATCACCATATCCTGCAACAATATCAGATCCTAAATTACGATTTAATTTATCAGTTAATTCTTCGAATGTTAATCCATCATAAACTTCTACACGAGGAGGTTCAGGAGGAATAACAATACTAGCAGGAACTGTTTCCATTTCAACTTCTTCAAGAGGAGCTGTCTCTTCTTCATAAAAAACCTCTTCTACTTCTTGAACAATCATATTACCGCTAGCAGACATATTTTTAACATCCAAACTACTAGTACTTGTCTTAACTTTAAAAGAATTAATTTCATCTCTCATAATAACCATACCTGAGAAAATCATCATAAATCCAACGATAGAAGTTAAAAAACAAATTACTCTAATTCGTCTCACCATCATCACCTCATCTTGATTGTTAAGACAATTTTAATATATTTTGAGGTACATGTCAATGACTTCAAAAAGAAAACCTATGAAAATTTCATAGGTCTTTTACCAACTAACGTAGATATCGATAGTACCATAATCACAACCAGTATCATATACCTTTGCAGGTCCTAAAGATGTAATTAAAATGGCATGTCTTGGCATATATTCTGGATTAGCCGCAACACAAATAAATCCATTTTCATCTCGGATAGTACCATCATCTGCAACGTGTCTACCAGGAATATTTAAACTATTACCTGGTAAAACTTTTTCCGAATAATAAGTTTCCTTATGCCCGTTAAAGTATAAAGCTCCTCGGCTAACACTAAGACGATTACCAGAATAAGTATATAAAGCAGAATACTCCATTGGAAGTCTACCCTCCATTAAAGCATTTTCTAACTCTTCTACACTCATTTCATCATACATTTCAGCATTAGTTTTTTGTAGAGAAGCGGGAACTATTTCTGAATCCATCGGCAATAATTCCTTTAGCAATTCACTATTATTTAACTCATTACGAGAAAAAACCAAATTTGCATTAGTAATTGAAGTCTCTATATTAGCATTTTTTAAGAATTGACTATTTCTTAAAAAAACACTGAATAATAAAGCAACTAATAAACCTTGAATCACAACTACAGTAATGGTTAATTTATTTTTCATTTTCATCACCCATTCTCAAATTGCTGTCTTATATTATACCACAAATCCCCTCTAAAGTCAATTTTATGCTATAATGATGATGGTGATGACTATGGATAAAATAGAAACTTTAATAGATTATATCAAGAAATCAAAAAAAACTGTATTCTTTGGAGGAGCAGGAGTATCAACAGAATCTGGTATGAAAGATTTTAGAAGTAAAGACGGTTTATATAATGAAAAATATAAATATCCTCCAGAAGAAATATTATCTCATCATTTTTTTGTTGATAATCCAAAAGAATTTTATAAATTCTACCGTGATAAATTAAATCCAAATGGTTATAAACCAAATATTACACACAAAGTTCTTGCTAAAATGGAAAAGAATGGAATACTTTCTTCTATCATTACTCAAAATATTGATAATCTTCATCAAGAAGCAGGATCTAAAAATGTTATTGAACTACATGGTTCTGTAAAAAGAAATTACTGTGAAGATTGTCATAAGTTCTACGATGATAAAATAGTATTTGAAACAAATGATATTCCCAAATGCACGTGTGGAGGAATCATAAAACCAGATGTCGTTTTATATGAAGAAGGTCTTAATGAAAAAACCATTCAAAAAGCAGTCGAAGAAATTTCAACATGTGATTTGTTAATCATTGGTGGAACAAGTTTAAATGTCTATCCTGCTGCATCTTTTATCCACTATTTTAGAGGAAAACATCTAGTATTAATCAATAGAAGTGCTACTCCATTTGATCACAATTGTGATTTAGTCATCTATGATTCCTTAGGAAAAGTATTCCAAGAAATAGAAAACAATTTATAAAAAAATGTTAAAAAAATCTAGATAACAATCTAGATTTTATTAATTTAATTTAAATGTTATAGGAGCTATCTTATAAACAAGCCACAACCCTAAAGCAATATATATTCCTACTAATACTACTCCATAAATTGATAAAACAAATGACGATAAAACAAGATCTTTTAATGAAAAACTAATCACATAAGTTACAATTGTCGCAATAGAATAACCTATTTTTTTCATTTCCATCTGAATATTATATGGTTGAAGTAAATAATAAATTACTAAATAATGAACTGAAAAGAAAGCACTTAAACTAAGAATAAATAAAAATGTAGTAACAATTTCTAATATAGTCCAATTAGAAGACAAAACAAGTAAAATACTATTCCCCAAACCAACTACACATGCAGGAATTAAATTAACAAAAAATACGGTTACTAATCTCTTCTTAAATAAACCTAGCATAACATCTGGTTCCCTATAAAAATTATACTGAAGCATCGCATGATCACAGTTAAAAAACATTGCTCTCGTAATAATTGAACCTCTATTAATAAAAAACATAATAATAATAAAAAATGCTAATTTATAATGTAAAACTTGATCAATCATATTATGATAATTAGAATAATGAATCGATACATAAATTAAACATACATATAAGGCAACAAGTACAAAAGCATATTTTTTAGCACTTGTCATTAAAATTTCTCTATGTCTCTGAAAGAATATTGTATTAAACAAATCATATCCTTTTTTCTGTTCCAATATTTTCTCATCAATTTTAATATCTTTTTCTTTTACATCAACCATTATTTGTCTTAAATAATCATCTTCATTTTTAGAACTCATCATATTAACATGAGATTGTATTTGCTTATATAAGTAAAAATAATCATCTATTTGAAATAGAGAAATAAGAGAAAAAATTGCCATAATAATCATAAATAATGAAATAATCTCAATAATCTCAAATGGAATCATAAATGGAATAAATGGAGTAAAACAACATCCAAATAATAATCCAACTATCATAAAATAAATCGTTGTATTACTATACCAAATATAATGATATTTACGATAAAACATTATATTAAGCTTTTCCCCTACTATTCGACAACTAATTGTAAACAATACAAGGAAAATACAAGAAACAATACTTAGTTTTAATAAAGAATAACCTATAATGTACATTACCAAACTATTTAGAAGGATATTGGTAAATATATTCCACAATAAACTTGCCCTAAAAAACTTCGTCCCATCCATTTGAAATACAATTAATGAAAAATATTTTTTCTTTCCAGTATTTAGTAATTTATTATTAATAAATAATCCTAATATAGTTAAGAAAAAATAAATATGAGTAAAGGAAGAAGCTACATTCTTAGGAAAAAACTTTGTACAAATAGCATAGATAACAAAATAATACAGTAATTTAAAACAAATAGCTCGTAATAAAGATAGTATTACACCAAATACTCCAGTAATATTCTTAATCCATTTTCCTTGATAAATATCATTAGTAAATAAATCTCTTAGTATTGGTAATTTCTTTAAAACATATAAAAAGGAATTTACAGAATAATAGTAATCAATTTTAATTGTTTGATAAAGACACTTAATCATTTTTATCGTCCTTTAATACTTGAATAATATGATCTTTTTGTTTCTTA
Organism: Bacilli bacterium; assembly: GCA_017405445.1. Taxonomy (GTDB): domain Bacteria; phylum Bacillota_I; class Bacilli_A; order RF39; family UBA660; genus UBA3789. The sequence goes on from JAFRAK010000040.1 coordinate 49,223, forward strand.
CTACTAATACTATTTTTATCCATAATTTCTAATTTTTTATGACTTAAAATTACAAGTTCATCACATAAATCCATCGCAAGTTCCAAAATATGTGTAGAAAAAATAATAATATGGTCTTTTTTCATCTTCTTTAAAAGACTTTTCATTTCTTCTTGAACAATAATATCTAATGAAGTTAATGGTTCATCTAATAAAATAACTTTAGGATTTGCGATTATATGAATTAAGATTTGTATCTTATTCTTCATACCATGAGAATAATCTTTTAATAAAATATTTTGATCTTCTTTCTTTAATTGAACTAAATTAAAATAATAATCTACATCTTTTAAATCTTTAATTCTCTCTTTATTAATATCAATAAAGAATTGAATAAACTCTCTACCAGTTAAAAATTCAGGTACAACTGGTGTTGCTAAAATATATCCAATATCATGCGTTTGTAATGGATTACGACCAAATTCATCATCTAAATAAAATCTTCCCTCATCAACAAAAACATCTCGATTTAAGCAATTGAAAAAAGTAGTTTTACCAGCACCATTTCTTCCTAATAAACCATATATTTTTCCTTCTTCAAAAGTAATATTAACATCTTTTAATACTTCTTTTTTTCCATAACTTTTTGATAATTCAATAACTTCTAATTTCATAAAAACTCCTCAGTTTATTATTTCTTTTCTACCTTCTCTATTTGAATGATTTCTTCTCCATTTTCATCATATACTTTTTCATCTTTTCTTTCTTTTTTCTTTGGTTTTAAAATAATACGTAAAATAATATAAATAATTAAAAGAACAATACTAGCTACAATACAAATAATACTTGGTTTTAGCATAGGATTAATATTCATAGATATTCCACTAAAGACAGATAATACAAATAGTTTCAAAGAATAAGCAATTAATGCAACTAATCCTCCACTAATCATCATCGCAAGAGATAGATTCCTAATCCATTTATATAAAGAAAATTGTAACAAAGCAATTCCTATTAAATGAAGAATAATTAAAATGATTAAAATCTTTTTTAAAAAATCATTAGAAAAAAATCGAATAATTTTTAAGGCTCTTTTTTGTTCAGGAGTCATCTTATCTTCTTGATATTTCTCTATTTTTTCAATAACACTACTAAAATCTTTTTTTTCAATCATATCAGATACTTCTTCCATTACATCATCTGGTACTTCAATTCCTGTAATTTCAGATATTTTTTCTTTATTATTTGAAATAAAATTAAATATTTTTTGAGATGTAGAAGTATCATCTTCTGAATCTAATTCATCTTCCTCTTCTATCTCTACCTCCTCATCATGAAACAGATTTCCAATAAAGTCTTTAGCTTTTTCTACATATTCATTATTTCCTTCTTTAAAAGGAATCTTAGATGTAATTGTTTTCCAACTTTCTTGAAAAATACTTCCTACAACATCTTTAATTGTGATATTAATTATTAAAAAAGTCATACAAATAATAAGACCTATTGTAAGAATAATTTCTCCTGTTTTACGCATAGTACCACCTCTTCTTCATTATAACATGAAAAAAGAAGAAAATAATTATATTCTCTTCTTTACAACAAATTTATCATTAACATAGTTAATAACTACAACATCGTGTTCTCCTATTTCTCCTTCAATTAATAGTTTTGAAAGATCTACCTCTAAAGTTCTACCCACTAATCTTTTTAATGGTCTAGCTCCAAAATGAACATCATATCCTTCTTCAACAAATTGTTCTCTTGCAGCTTCTGTTAATTCAATGTGAAGATCAAGATCTTTTAAACGGAATTCAATTTCACCTATTATTTTATCAAGTATCTTATTAATAGCATCTTTACTTAAAGCATTAAAGATAACAATTTCATCAATACGATTAATAAATTCCGGTCTAAATGTTTCTTTTACATCTTGCATAACCAAATCCATACGATCTTCTAATACATGTTCACTACCTAAATTAGAAGTCATAATAATAATCGTATTTTTAAAATCAACTGTTCGACCATTAGAATCTGTAACACGTCCATCATCTAAGATTTGTAGTAAAAGATTTAATACCTCAGGATGTGCCTTTTCAATTTCATCAAATAATACAATACTATATGGATTTCTTCTTACTGCTTCTGTAAGTTGTCCTCCTTCTTCATATCCAACATATCCAGGAGGAGATCCAATTAAACGAGACACACTAAATTTTTCCATATATTCTGACATATCGATACGTACCATATGTCTCTCATCATCAAATAATTCATAAGCAAGAGTTCTTGCGACTTCTGTTTTACCAACTCCAGTTGGTCCTAAAAACATGAAAGATGCAATCGGTCTATTTGGATCTTTAATTCCACTACGAGATTTTAAAATAGCATCAGAAACTATTTTTAATACTTCATCTTGTCCCATAACACGTTTTTTCATATCATCTTCTAAGTGTAATAATTTTTCTTTTTCAGATTCTAATAATTTTGTAACCGGAATATTTGTCCATTTTGCGATAATCTTACAAATATCATTTTCTGTTACTTCATCACTTAATAATTTATTTTTTTCTACTTTATTTAATTCTTCTATTTCTTTTTCTACTCTAGGAATTTCACCATGTCTTAAAATAGCCGCTCTTTCAAGATCATATTTATTCTCAGCTTGATCTAATTGAAATTTTAAATCCTCTAATTCTTTTTTCTTTTTACTAATTTCAACATTTAAATTCTTTTCCTTATTCCAAGCTTCTGTAAGTTCTCTTTCTTTTTCTTTCATAGTAGAAAGTTCTCGATCAATATCTTCTCTTCTTTTAATAGATAAAGCATCTTTTTCCTTCTTTATAGCTTCCTTTTCAATTTCAAGTCTCATAATACGATGAGTTAGACTATCTAATTCAAACGGAACAGAATCCATTTGTACTCGAATAGTTGCACAAGCTTCATCAATTAAATCAATAGCCTTATCTGGTAAATAACGATCTGTAATATAACGATTGGATAAAGTAGCCGCAGAAATAATTGCCTTATCTTGTATTGTTACACCATGATGAATTTCAAATCTTTCTTTTAATCCTCTTAAAATTGTAATAGTATCTTCTACATTTGGTTCAGATACTTTAATTTTTTGAAAACGTCTTTCTAGTGCTCCATCCTTTTCAATATATTTACGATACTCATTTAAAGTAGTAGCACCAATAACATGAATCTCTCCACGAGCAAGCATAGGTTTTAAGATATTAGAAGTATCCATAGATCCTTCCGAATTACCAGTACCTACAATCGTATGAATTTCATCAATAAATAAAATAATATCTCCATCACTTTTTTTAATCTCGTTTAAAACATTTTTTAGTCGCTCTTCAAATTCTCCACGATATTTAGCCCCTGCAACCAAGGCAGCCATATCAAGCTCCCATATTTTTTTATTTTTTAAAGAACTAGGAACATCTCCTTTTAAAATACGTAAGGCAAGTCCTTCTACAATAGCGGTTTTTCCAACTCCAGGCTCACCTATTAATACTGGATTATTCTTTGTTTTACGAGATAAAACTCTAGTAATACTTCTAATTTCATCGTCTCTGCCAATAACTGGATCAATCTTTCCAGCTTTAGCAGCTTCAACAATATCTCTTCCATATTTTTCTAAAACATTTTCATTTTCTTCTTGATTTGGATACATATTTATCACCCCTCCTATACCATTATACTCTAAAATTAGCACTTGTCAATAGAGAGTGCTAATAATATAAAAAAAGAAAACTACATCATTTAAGATGCAGTTTTTTTATTATATTTTTAAAACTTTTTGATAAAAGTCCTCTTGATGTTCACCATTATAATGAATGTTTGATCCTCCACGGAAAATAACTTCAACACCATCTTCAGTAGAGAACGGAATCATTTTATGTTTAGATAATTCTTTTACTTTCTTACGTAAACTTTTTAATTGAGATAAGTTGATTCCTAACTTGTTATAGTAATATGCAGCTTTCTCAACATTATTTACTTCTGGATCTTCTCTAACAATTTTACCATTTCTATAATATTGTGTTGTATACTTATAACCAAATTGGTTCTTTTGAGAATCAATGGCATAAGCAAATGTGTCATTATCAAAATCGAAAACTTCAATATGTACTACCTTACGCAGCCCATTTGACATATTTTTCCCCTCCATATGTCTACATATTATACCACAAAATCATTTTTTTTGCAAGTTTTCAGGTAAATACTCCAAATACATCTCCTTCAAAACCCTTCTTTTTAGTACATTTTTCAATCCCTTTTCACTAACCTCCTCATAAACTTTTCCAAGTAATTCTTTAAGATTAGGATGCATAATAGAATAATCTTTTACGCGATTCCAATAGGATAATTGATATTCTTTAGTCCAGTTCTTTCCTTGATACGTCATCCCGGCAGCAAAAGAATCACAAACCATTTCTAAAAAATAGCGAAAAGGTACCATAGGTGCAGGAATTGGTGCATTATAATCATACCAATATTCATAATGATGTTTATTCTTATTCTTGTGATGAATCCATGCCATACTATATCCTTGTACTTCTTTACATTTTTTGATTGGACTATATGTACCATCATCATAGTAACGAGCAGTTTCAAAAAATTCTACAAAGGAATATTTCGATAAATCATGCAATAATCCCTGAAGCGGAATACCAACACGACAACATAAACAGAATACTTTCCATCTATGGATTCTTACTACTCTTAAATGAGCAAATATTTTTTTAAGTGTTAATGGATATTCATTTTTCATAGTCCACCTCTAATTCAAAATTAACAAGAATTCCTTCATTTTGAAAACCAATACTTTGATAGGCACGATTTGAAGGAAGATAATGATAGTCTGTATATAATATAACACGTTTCTTTTCTTTGAATAGTTTTTCTGTTAAATGATAAATCAAATTCTTACAATAAGATAATCTTCTATACTTGGGAGGAGTATAAACCATTGTTATTTTGGCAACATCACCCAGTATCGTATATCCAGCCATACACACAATTGTATCTTGATCTTTTAATACATATAAACTATTTTGATCAATTAAATGTTTAATCGTAGAAATACTACTTTTATCACTAACATACTCCTTTTCAATTTCTAATTCACATTCTTGATATAGTTTCGATAAAAAGAAAATATCTGAAAGAGATGCTTGTATAAATTTTCCTTTCTTTTTCTTTAGAGGAATTAAACTCTTACAAGTTAAAAATCCAATTTCAGAATAATTCTTTTTGAAGGAATTAAAGAAAAGATCATACAATTCTTTCTTACAAGTAATACTACTTTTTTCAGTAATTAATTCTCTTAATTCTCGTTGAAAAAAATCTAGTTGCTTCAAAGAAATAGCATTTTTAGTCCAAATCCAAAAAGTATTCCCATCTTCATATTTTCCAATAACATAAGATGCTAAATCAGAATATAATAAGGAATTTCTATCTTTTGCGATAAATTCCAATAAAAAAAACTGATCTTTTTCTAATTGATAATCTTTAATATTTAAAAGTTCTTTGCGATCAATTTTCATCTTTTCCTCCTACTATTGCTATTATAACACTACAAAAATAAAAAGGAAAAGAAGAAAGAATCTTCTTTTTTACATTACATTAAAGTTGGATAACTATTAAATCCTGCTGGTTGAAAAAAACTTTCATCCATATATAACATTGGAGAATCTGGATTTATCTCATTTGCTCCTTTTTTTAACTGTTTTTCATACATTTCAAATAGTTCTTTGAATCTTGCATAATGAACGATTTCTCTTTGTCTTAACCAAAGTAATGGTCCAATAACATCAGGATCATCCGTCAAATCAATTAAGTTTTCATAAACAGCTCTTGCTTTTTGTTCTGCAGCCATATCTTCTGAAAGATCTGCAAGCGGATCTCCTGTTGTTGCAAAATAAGCAACCGTAAAAGGAACTCCATTTGCATCAGTTGGAAACAATGCTTTTGCATGTTCTGCATAATGAGTATCAAGTCCTGCTTCTTTTAGTTCTTGTAAAGTTGCATCCTTCATTAATTGATAAATCATGGTCTCAAGCATTTCAACATGTCCCAACTCTTCTGTACCAATATCATTCAATAAAGCTTTTCCTTTATCATCAGGCATTGTCATTTTTTGATTTAAATAGCGTAATGCGGCACCCAATTCTCCATTAGGTCCTCCATATTGAGTTACTAAATACTTTGCCATACGTAAATCTTTCTTTTTAATATTTACAGGATATTGTAATCTCTTTTGATAACTAAACATTATTTTCCTCCCAAGGCCAAGACTGATTCCAAGAATAATTATTATTCATTTCACTATCTACGCATAATGGACCATACTTTTCTTCATATTCTCTTTTTAATTGATCAGCCTTTTTTTGATAATCTTTAAATAATAAAAACATACTTCTATCTTCTGGATGTATATCTAAATATAGATTTAATTCATGAGCAGCAAAACATACTTCACTAAGCTCCATCATTTTTCTTTCTTTTTCAGAGGATATATTCAAAGTAGCAGGTTTATAATTTTTGTATCCTTGATAAAGATTAGAAAATAAATTTCCATTTCGAAAAGCAATATCTGGTTGAAATAGTTTTGATGAGGATGGAACGTATCCTCTCATCCATTCATAATCATAATATTGATTCATATTATCTCCTTTCTTTTTAATTTATTCCTAGTCAAATAACTAGGAAAGGCATTTGCCTAGAATTGAAAAAAAAACAAATAATACTTGTCAAAATAGTCATTTGTTGGTAAAATAATTATGTATTTTGAAATGGCGCCGTTGGTGAAGTGGTTAACACGCTAGTTTGTGGCACTAGTATGCGTGAGTTCGATTCTCACACGACGCCCCATTAGGAATATAAAAGGAACTTGTAATAAGTTCCTTTTTTATTGCCTTTTTATTTAACAAGAAATCCCACAAAAAAAGACTAATGATTCATACATTAGTCATTTATAATATTTTAATTTCTAGTGTATTTGCATTTTGGATAATTAGAACATCCTATGAAATGTCCATATTTACCAGTTCTTTCAACTAATTGTCCTCCGCATTTTGGACATTTATTATTATCTTTATTTATTATATTATTCTTTATATTTTGGATATGTTCTTTCTTTATGTTTTTATCTGTAATATTATTTTTATTTATAGTTTTTACAATTTCATCGACATTTTTAATCATTATTTCTTTATATGATAATATTTTATCTGCTAAAGTGTCATATCTAACTAACTCTCCATCATGTTCAACTTTTAAAGTAGCTTTACTCGGAATACAAACAACATTGAATATTTTTGATTCATCAATGTTTAATAATTCTGATAGTGCTTTAACATGACCATAATTTTGCCTTATTGGATTTGTGTAATAATACTTATTTTTTCCTGCGTGTCTAATCCAATTTTTATCATACTTATTACCAGTAATGAATCCGTTATATTGTTTTGTTTCTATTGAAAAAATCCCATATGATGATACAACAACATGATCAATTTGGTGTGTGATTCCATTTGTTTCAATAAATACATCATTTAAAATCTTATACTCATTCTTAGGAAGTTTCTTTAGTGCTTGCTTAGTCCAATGTTCTCCAAACCAACCGGTTATTTGTTTATTAAAAATTGCAACTATTATTACTACAATGAAAAATAATATAACAAAGGGATTCGAAAAAAAGTATTTTAAAAATTCATTTACAAATTGATCCACATTTTCACCTTCTTTATATTTAAATTATAACATGAAAAAAGCAGATTTTTGCATCTGCTTAATAAATCGTAATATCTTAATTTTACGATCATTTCATAATATAATTTTTCTTCCTTTTGAATATAATATATGTAATAGAACTTACTAATAATAGAGTTGTTATTATAATCATAGAAATACCTGTTCCTGTATTAGGGTTCTTTAACGTATCAGGAACATTTATTGATTCTATTTTTTTATATATTGGAGTTATTGTTACATCTGTATCTGGCATAATAAATTCATATTCATTTTCCTTATCAGTCTTTTTATACTCTATTCTATTTCCTTTTTCATCTATTATATTTATTGATTCTAGTTTATATTCTTTTTTTGGAAGAACACTAAACAAAACTATTGATGCTTCTTCTGCAGTATCATTCATTTTAATTTTTTTTATTGAGCCAATATTATCATCATTTACTATAGTTATATTACTATTTTTTAAACTACTAATTATAAATGGATCATCTTTAGAGCCCAAGCCATCAATAACTTTTATATTCGATTTTATAGTTATTATTGGTCTTACGCTATTTGTAAAATTATTATCATACCATCTATTAGAACTGTCATTTGGAGAATAGTCACGCAAATGAGTATACGTTAAAATCCCAGTATTATAGATATTACGTCCACCAAAAACAAATTCATTTCTATCAAAATCATTAACTCTAGAAGCAAGCCAATATCTATAAGGAGTATTATTTGAAACTTTATAAGATATCAATCCAGAATCGCCGTATATTTCCGGATTATTTTTATAAACATTTCCAACCAATTGAATATCTTTCAAATACAATGTATCTCCTAAAACACCATTTGAATTTTCAAATCCATTTCCTTCTATAGGAGAACCTGTAGCAACAAGAGAATCAAGTGTAGAAATGGAACCATCAAATCGAGATGTATCATCAATAGTTAATGTTTGACCATCATATCCCATCATTCTAGTATTTACCGTAAATTCTTCATTAGCATATTTTGATGCAATTAACTGAAGTCCACCAATTAAATTAGCATACCCAATTGTCCCACTAAAAATTACAGTTCTTGATGAAATATATTCAGAAACCAAATCAAACGTACCGTCATTGTTTATATTGATTACTCTCCATAATTTTAATTCATTTGGTTGAATAGTATTATTAAGCTGAGCTGTTGGTTCAAAACCAGTAATATCTGAAGGAACAGTATATGTATCTAAATCTGGTACTAAGAAAACATAGTCTCCTATCTTAATGCTTTTTGCAAATACCACGTTTGGTATAAACATAATAAATAATAAAATTGGTAATAATATTTTTTTCATATTTTACACATCCTATTCTTTATATACTCTACCTTAATTACTTTATATACTCTACCTTAATTATATATAAATACATATAGAAAGCAATATTTTTCTATATAGAATTTAAATATAGAAGTGTAAAGTAAATCATCGTAATATTCGAGTATTTAATTTCAAATAAATAATAAGATTAATCATTTTTGAATATATATTTGCAAATGTCAAAATGTTGTATTATATTTTATTTAGCAATTGTGAAAATCTCAATTCATAGATTTGTGCCGATTTTTCGTAAACACGTTAAATTGAGATCCCAATTTAAAAACAAAAGGAACTTGAAAAAAGTTCCTTTTTATGTTATTATGTATGTAGCAAGAGAACTTGCATAAAATAAAAAAGGGAACATTCAGTTTCGCAAGTTGAATGTCTACCCTATTTAGTTTAGATAGACATTTAATTTATTATGAAATTAAGTGTCATTTTTTTATTACTACTATCATAATGATAAGGAGAAATAAAATGATAGAAATGAGTTTTAAAACTCTTATTATAAAAGTTTTAGTTTTCACTTTATCAAACCTCCTTTCCTGTTGGATTAGAGGTAGACACTCAACAACTAAATGTTCCTAAGCACAATGTAGCATATATGGATACATGTGTCAATCAAACATACATAGTTTTGTCATGTTTTTCAACAGCTTTTATTATAAAAGTAATAGATCTTTTCATTTTTCGAAATGTATGATATATTTTATTCAAGCAATTGAGAAAATCAATTCATAGATTTGTGCCGATTTTTCGTAAACACGTTAAATCATGGCCCCAGTGGGAATGCAAAAGGACTTGTAAAAAAGTCCTTTTTGTGTTATTATGTATGTAGCAAGAAATCTTGCATAAAATAAAAAAGGGAACATTCAGTTTTTCCGAGTTGAATGTCTACCAATTTTCATTGATTAAGACACCATTCTAACGAATGAGTGTCATTTTTTTATTACTAAAACCAGTAAGGTTAAGAGTAGTAAAATGAGTGATATGTAGCGAAGCAACTTAATGTTGTATTCACGTTTTTTCATTCTCTCAAACCTCCTCTCTTTGTTGGATTGGAGGTAGACACTCAACAACTAAATGTTCCTAATTGCAATATAACATTATCCCTTGCAAAAATCAATCGAACATACATAGTTTTGTCATATTTTTCAACACTTTTTTATAAAAAAAAATTAATATTTTCATTTTTCAAAATATATGATATATTCTATTTAGCAATTGAGGAAATCTCAATTCATAGATTTGTGCCAATTTTTCGAAAAACACGTTAAATCATGGATCCATTACAATACAAATTACGATAGCGTTAGTTATCGTATTTTTTTATAATTATTACAATAAAAAAGCAGATTTTTACAACTGCTTAATAAATCGTAATATCTTAATCTTTCAATATATTAATCTAATAATAATCGTTTCATACTATCACCTATTTTAGGTATAACACCATTTACTAATATAATAAACAAAATTAATTGTCTTCATAATTCTATTTACATTTTTACACAAAAAAAGAATTCACTTTTATGAATTCTTCATTATTACATCTTGAATACAATCACTTATTTCTTCACAACTATCTATTGTTTCTTCAAAACATTTATAAATATTTATCCATTTAATTAACTCTATTGGATCTTTTTCTTCTTTATATAAATTAGAAATAATTCGCTCATATACTCTATCTCCTTGTTCTTCTAATTTATTAACAACAATTACCTTCTCCTTTATTAATTCTGGATGTTTTAAGTCACTTAGTTTTTCAAAAATACCACGTACTGCAGTAGATGCTTGTACTAAGATGTCAATAAACTCCAACATATCTTCTTTTATATGTTTAATATTTAATATTTTAAAATCTATTGCAATTTCATCTATTCCATCTTCTATATCATCTAATTTATTAACAATAACTGCAATATCTTCTCGTTCAATTGGTGGCAAAAAGTCTTTAATAAGATTCTCTCTCATCTTGTGTACTACTCTATCTGATGAATGCTCTAACTTATGTATTTCTTCTATACTTTTATCTAGTTTTTCTAGATTATAATCATTCATTAATTCTTTTAATATTTTAGATGACTTTTCTATATACTCTGTCATACTTAAAAATTCTACAAAATAATTATATTTTTCTTTCTTTTTCATAATAATCTCCTTCTAAATAATATTTATTACTACTTTAGTTAATATATATCCAAGTAACCCACAAAATGGAAATGTTAAAAACCAAGTTATTACCATATTCTTTGCAATATTCCAATTTACATTAGAAAGTCTTCTAGATGCTCCAACACCCATTACAGCACAGTTTTTAGTATGATTAGAACTAACTGGTATTCCAAGTAATGATGATCCAAACAAACATATTGAACTAGCAATATCAGCAGATGTTCCTTGATAACTTTCTACTTTAGTTACTTTAGTACCCATTGTTTTAATAATTCTCATACCACCTATTAATGTTCCTAAACATATAATAATTGACGTATAAATCATTAACCATAATGGTATAGAAAAATTAGTACTACCAGGCATCATTCCATTCGATAAAACTACACCTAACAAAATAAACGACATAAACTTTTGTCCATCCTGTGCTCCATTCATAAAACAAGTAGTTAAAGCACCAATAATTTGACTAAATTTAAAAAATTTATTAGTTTTTCTTCTATCCATTTCCTTACATATAAACTCTATTAATTTAGTAATTAAATATCCCAAAATAAAAGCAAGTAAATTTACAAATATTAATCCATATAATACTTTTTTCCACTCATTAAAGTTAATTGCTGAAAAGTTTCCCATTAATGCAATAGCAGCCCCTGATATACCAGCTATTAAAGCATGTGATTGACTAAATGGAATACCAAACTTCCATGCTATAAAACACCAAATATTAATGCCTACTAGAGCACAACATAATGTAATTAAACTAGTAGAAGTATCTCCACCAAAATTAACTAAAGTATAAATTGATTTTGCAACATTAGAACTTAAATAAGTCATTAATATTAATCCTAATGTATTACTAATTAATGCTAATACAACACCTATTTTAGGACTCAAACTCCTAGTTGATATACAGGTAGCAATAGCATTAGGTACATCAGAACAACCATTTATAAACATTACTATAGATATTAATATAGTAGATATTAATAAACTATGATTCGTAATTAAATTACTAAAAAATGATAAAAATGTTATTTCCATATAATTCTTCCTTACTATCAATAATTATAACACAAGTATCTATATTTCTTTTTATTATTCTATAATAAAATCGAAAATGTAATTAGAAGAATTAAATTAATGCCTAGTGTAACAATTATTTGATTAGTATCGTGAATTATGTTATAATAAGCACCAGTTTTAGAGGTTCTATATGAAAAAAAGTATGTTTAACGAAGACAATTATTTAAATAATGATAGTATTATAAAAATATTTGAAGATATAAATATTGATAGAAAACAAAAATGGGATTTAGAAAAGTATAAATATTATAAAACGATAGATAAATATAAAGAATTTATTGAAGAAGTAGCTTTGTTTATCAAAAAAATAGGTTATCATTCTGTCTTAGATTGTTCTTCAATAATTGCTTTTTTAATATATCAAGGATATTTATCTAATGATTTATCTTTTACAGATAAAGAATTAAATTCAGAAAAAGAAATAAGTTGTCTATTAGGCTCAAGCATAATTAAAGGAAAAGGATGCTGCAGGAACTTATCACAAATACACAAAGACATATTTCAAAATTTAGATTTAGAATCAAACTTATTATATTGCTATGAAGGAGTACGCTTACTTGGTCTAGAAAAGAATAGACAAGCCAATCATGTAATTAACCTAGTTAAACATGAAGGAAATTTATATGGAATAGATCTTTATAATGGAAACCACCTTTTTCATTTTATTTCCGGATTAGAATTAGAACAGATTTCTTCAAGAAATAATGACCATCTCCTATATAAACCTTATTATGAAATAATTCAGGGAGAATCAAATCTTGAAGACATCAAAGAAAAAATACAATCTTTTAAAAATTATTCTTTAAAAGAAACAATAAAACCATTATATTATGAATTTGATATTATAGACGATACAAAGAAAAGAGTATTAGCTTTAAGAGAAGAATGTTTCAATTTTCATGAAAAGACAAAAACATTAAAAAAAGAAATCATAAAAGGAATGGATAAATTGTAAAGTAAGTCAAATTTTACATTATTTTTACAGTTAAATTATAATTTTACATTTATATTTTACAAATAATTAACATAGATTTTTAAAAATGGTATATACTAAAGTTAAGTATTGGAGGGATTACTATGACATTATACATATTATTAATTGTCATCATCGTTATTTCATTTGTCACAGGAATTATTACGACAATACTAGAAAAGAAAGAATTAAATGAACAAAATAAAAAATCCTTTGAAGGACAATATCAAGATAGAAATAATAAAATAAATGAAGTGTTATCAAAAACACTAGAGTTATCAAGTATTACACAAAAAGTTGATCAAATTAAAGTATCTGATTCTACCGAAAGTGATTATTCACAGGAACCAGTAATTATCGCAGTATTAGATGAATAAAAAAAATGAGCACTAAGAAGTGATTTGAAGAAAATCTACACGAAATAAAAAGCGTGTAGATTTTTTATATGATAAAATTATTGTAAGGAGGATAACATATGGCAAGGGAATATCGAAATTTTACAAGAGAAGAAAAAATTAAAGCTGTTAAA